>JALEKD010000027.1 GCA_022769285.1 Prevotella sp. | reverse complement strand
GTCGCTCTGGACGAGCGACGCGGCGTGGACCAAGACCTACGATGCGCCCGGCTACAAGATTACTACCATCGAGCGCATACCCGCTGAGGGCAGCGACTGGCTCAGTGTCACCTCAGACGGTACCAAGGTAACCGTGTCGGCTACCGCCAACACCACCGGAGCACCTCGCCAGGCCAAACTTGTCTTCGGTAACGGTAGTCAGAAGACCACAATAGACCTTACACAGATAGACGAGAGCGATTTTGCAGGTGCTTGGGACATGACCGCGTTCAAGGTATTTACCACCATGGGCTCTACTACTACCAACAACTACGACCCCAAGTGGGGCGCAGTGGGCTCGCAGCCCTCCGACGGCCGTACCGACCTCAAGATTGTCAATGGTGTAGACTATAAGAACCATCAACAGCTTACCCTGAGCAATGCTACGGGTAAGACCGTTACGGCCTACGAGTGCTTAGGAGGCACCCAGCTTAAAGCCACCAATAACATCAGCATGACCGGACTGTTTGAGAACATGAAGACCGAGGCTCTCTCGCGTGTAGACCATGCTGCCAAGAGTGCCACGGTAGGCATCTTCATCGACACCCATACCTCTACCAAGGCCCAGCGCCTCTATACCGGTCAGTATGCCGGCCAGTATGTGGCTCTGATGCCCGAGCTGAGTACCAAGATTAACAGCGGCTGGTCGTTCCAGTACGCCACCATCGGCGGAGGCCAGTACACCTGGTACATCGGTAAGGTCAGCGTGGTTGGCCACACCACTACCGTGCGCTGGGAGGCCAACACCAGCGGCATGCAGAAGCTCTGGACCTCGGGCAGCAAGCCCTCGCTCTACATCTGCGGCCTGCAGGTGATGCGCTACTATAATAACACTATCAGCAGCACTTCCCTGATACGCCAGAAGGCTGGCGGCTATAGCTCTTCTAACTTCGGTGCCTACGCCGTTACCTACCAGGGCGACATCCAGATGCGCCGCACCGCCGATGGCTACAAGGATATAGTGATAGGAGGCCAAAATTAATCTAACCCAACCTAATGAAGATGAAAAAGACTATATATTCGCTGTTGGCAGCCATGCTCTTGGCAGGCTGCAACAACATAGAGGAAAACACCAACAACGGCAAGGAACCGGGCAGCGACTTCGACGTCACGGCCTGCAAGATAGCGTCTACCCGTGTGGGCTACGGCGTTACCGAAGATAACCTGACAGCTGCCTGGGAGGAGTCAGACCAGATAAGCATCTATGCCAACGCCGTGGCCGGGGCCACTCCCAACCGCGGTACGCTGCGCTTTGTCGAGTATAAGAGCACGGACAAGACCCAGGCCAACTTCAAGGGACACTTCGACACCGACGTGAAGACCGCCACTACGGTCTACGCTTATGCGCAGTACCCCAATGTGTACAACCAGGCCGATGCCATCGTCAACGACCTGCACTACCAGAGCGGCGAGATAACGGGCGAGGGTAGCGCCACCACCCACGACATCCTCTTTGCCACGGGCGAGTACGACCCTGAAAGCACCGCGCCGCTCAACCTTACCTTTACCCGTAAGATGGCCATCGTCAAGTTTGAGATAACCCTGCCCGAGTCTGTCACGGCCACCATTCCACAGGCCGTAAGTGTTACCGGTGGCGGACTGTACAACAATGTAACCCTGAACCTGGCCGATGCCTCTGTGCGCGACGGCGAGCTGGGCCCCGTGACCATCTCTACCGAGACGATAAGGATACGCGACCACAAACTGACGTTCTATGCAGCCCTGTGTCCTGGTCAGGTCAACGGCCTGGCAGTCAATATGCTCATCAGCGGTACCCGCTACGTGGCCAACTTAGGTGACGAGAAACTCAGCGAGGGCCCCATGAAGGTTATCACTACCAGCAACGTAACTAAGTTGGAGTATGACACCAGCGGCAAGGTTACCGATGAGCGCGGCAACGCCATGGCCGGTGTTATTGTGAGCGACGGCTACACCTGTGTCAAGACCGACGCCGAGGGCAACTATGCCTTCAATCGCAACGCTGCTGCCAAGTTCGTTTATTACACCGTGCCCGACAACTGCGAGGTGCCCGTACACTCTGCCAGCGACCGCACTGCCAATTTCTACCAGCGACTGGCTGAGGGAACGTACCAGTACAACTTCAAGCTGACGCGTCTGGCTAACGGAAAGGAGAGCAAGTACATGATGATAGTCATCGGCGACCCACAGGTGACCAACGCCTACAACCCATACTACGAGAGTGCCGACGACAATGCCATCAATAAGAGCGACGTGCTGCGCTTTGCCGACGAGACCATGGCCGATATCAAGCAGACCATCGCCTCGCTGCCTGCCGGGACTGCCGTGTACGGTCTTACCATGGGCGACGACGTGCAGTACTACGGTGGTTTCAATGACCAGCTTGAGTCCGAGATTCGCGCTAAGCTCGGCTCGTCTCAGATGCGCCTCTTCTCAGTGATTGGCAACCACGACCAGGACGGCAACGCCATCTACAAGGCCAAGTGGGAAGAGGCCTGGGGCCCCACCGACTACTCCTTTGACCGTGGCGATGTGCACTATGTGTGTTTCAATAACGTCCAGTTCTACAGCGGAGCCTCTTACTATCAGCCTGGCGAGCTTACCGATGCCCAGATGGACTGGCTGGCCAGCGACTTGCAGTTGGCCGACAAGAGCAAGATGGTCATTCTGAACTACCACATACCCCTTACCTTCGGCAATAGGCCTCTCAGCGGCGCTACCTCCATCGGCGACGGCCACTATGCCTCTAACCGCCTACAGAAGATACTCGACCTGCTGGCCCAGTTTGCCGATTACCGTCTCTTCTGTGGTCACACCCACTTTGCTGTGAACAACGAGATTAGCTTTGGCGGCAAGACCGTCTACGAGCGCAGTCACGCCGCAGCCTGTGGCGACATCTGGCAGTCTAACCTCAACATCGACGGCGTGCCCAACGGCTACTACGTGTACACCATGGGTGGCGCGGCCATTACCGACTGCTACTACAAGGGTACCAACTGGGACAAGGACAAGCAGATGTCGCTCTTCCGTGCCGATACCGACTTCAACGGCGAGAGCTATGCCGCCGACTGGAACCTGGAGAAGAACAAGGGCGTGCTGGTGGCCAACGTGTTCAACGCCGACTCCAAGTGGAAAGTCTACGCAGTAGAGGCTGGCCAGCGCACGGAGATGACCCGCCTGCAGCAGACCCCCAACCAGGACGCCTTTGCCGTGGGCTATCATAAGAAGTACGCTGTTTCTAACAAGTACAGTTTCTTCAGCAAGCAGAACGGCTATCTGCGCATGAACCACTTCTATGCCTATACGCCCAAAGACCCCAACGCCGTGATTACCGTTGAGGCCACCGACCCCTATGGCAACAAGTTTACCGCTACTACAGCCGGTATCATCACTGAACCATTCTACAACTACGCCCACTATTACAAGAAGTAGGCTGGCGTAGCCCCTCTGTCCCGCACAGGACAGCCCCCAATCCCATAGCCGTGGCACCGCAGAGTGCCACGGCTATTTTCATTCTTCTCTCAATGGTCACTGTGGGGGCAATAAGAAACGGGAGAAAGGCGCAAACGGTTAGGGGGTGGCCTCAAGTACCAAGGAAACGGCCCCCCAAGCCCCCAAGGGGGATGCAAAATGGCAAGTGTGGGAGCCGGGGCCACACTTCGCTGAGCAAGGTAAAAGGGCAAAAAGGTAAAAAGCGCTGCTGATATGTGGGCGATGGCTTGTTGTACGCCTCTGACTATCGCGGAAAATGAAAAGACCGACCTTTAGCTTGCTAAAGATGGTTCCCAACTTGCTAATGACGGCTCCTGGAAACGTAAAGGTCGGTCTCTACAAATTTAATGACTGCTTCGGCCACTACCTGGGGGGCTCCCATCCCAGCGCTTTTTACCTTTTCATATTTTACCTTCTTACTTTTCAATCAAAGATGGGTCTTCGCACTTTTTGGGGCCATCTTCAGACTTTCTACAAATTTGCACGCTATCTTTGCAGACGGTCATATAACCTACAGGAGGCTCAATGAGAACATACCGAGATACATACCTATTATATATAGGCGTAGTGGTGGCCCTGGTGCCCGTCATGGTACTGCGCGACTTTACTCCCGACAATGAGTTGCGCTACCTGAGCATAGCCGATGAGGCCCTGCGCCAGCACACTTACTTCGCCTTTACCAACCATGGCGTGCCCTACGCCGACCAACCACCCCTTTACCTATGGCTTGTCATGCTGCTGCGCTGGCTGACAGGTGCCCACCGTATGTGGTTGCTGTCGCTGCTGTCGCTGTTGCCCACCCTGGGTGTGGCCCAGCTGATGAACCACTGGTGCCGGCAGTCTGGGCGAGCCGATAGCACAGTCATGGGTGCCCCCATGCTCCTTACCAGTGCCTTCTTCATTGGCGCGGCCGTCACCCTGCGCATGGATATGCTCATGTGCCTGTTCATCGTGCTGGCCCTTATACTCCGCTGGCTCGGTGCAGGGGCTGTGCGGCAGATGATTGTCAGTTTTTTGGCCTCTTGTTGTAAAAAAACGAACTCAGATCACGGCCACCCCACAAATTAATGCTAACTTTGTAGGCGTTAGGCTCATGGGCGACTGCCACGGAGCCACCGTTGTACGTGGAAACATAACAAAAAATAATAACATGAGAAAAACCTTACACTCAGGGCTGGTCATGGCCCTGCTATGTCTTTTCGGCTTGCTGCCGGCAGAGGTTATAGCCCAGACCGCGACGGCTCCCACACATTTTACAGGAACCTTTACCGACCAGAAGGGCCGCCCTGTGGCTGGCGTGGTGGTGAGCAACGGCTTTACCTGCGTCCGGACCGATGCCCACGGCCAGTACCGTCTGCCCTATAACAGCGCCTCCAAGTTTGTCTACTACACCGTGCCGGCCGATTGCGAAGTCCCCGTTCACTCTGCTACCGACAACACAGCCTGCTTCTATCAGCAGGTTACTGATGACAAGCTCCAGTACGACTTCCGCCTCACTAAGTTGGCTGGCGGCAAGGAGAAAAACTATAAACTAATCATTATTGGCGACCCCCAGGCCACCAACGCTTACGGCCCTTACTTCCAGGGACCTAATGACAACGCCGTGCGCAAGAGCGATGTCGAACGCTTCACTGAGGAGACGATGGCCGACATCAAGAAGACGATAGCCGACCTGCCCGAGGGTACCCCCGTATATGGCATCAGCATGGGCGATGACGTGCAGTACTATGGCGGCTACAACGAGAAGCTCGAGGGGCAGGTGCGCGCAGCCCTCGGCTCTTCGCGCATGCGTCTCTTCTCTGTTATCGGCAACCATGACCAGGACGGCAAGGCCCTCTACAAGCAGAAATGGGAAGAGGCGTGGGGGCCCACTGACTATTCGTTCGACCGCGGTAACGTCCACTACGTCTGCTTCAACAACGTCATCTACTACCGTGGCTGGGCCTACTACCAACCGGGCGAACTGACCGACGAACAGATGGCCTGGCTCGAGAGCGACCTCAGCCTGGTGCCTAAGAACAAGCTCGTGGTGCTCAACTACCACATCCCCCTCACCTTTGGTAACCGCACCAAGACCCCTAACCCCAACAGCATCGGCGATGGCCACTACGCCTCTAACCGCCTTGAGCGCCTGATGGACCTCCTGGGCCAGTTCAAAGGCTATGAGCTCTTCTGCGGTCATACTCACTTCGCTGTCAACAACGAGATAGACTTCCACGGACGCCACATCCTCGAGCACTGCCACGCAGCAGCCTGCGGCGACATCTGGCAGTCCAATATCAACATTGACGGCGTGCCCAACGGTTACTATGTGTACACCGTCAGGGGCAATGCTATCAAGGACTGTTACTACAAGGGCACCCGCTGGGACCGGAGCAAGCAGATGGCCCTCTTCCGTGCTGATACCAATTTTAATGGCGAAAACTACGCCGACGACTGGAACCTGCCCAAGGGCCATGGTGTCCTCGTGGCCAATGTCTTCAATGCCGACTCGCAGTGGAACCTCTACGCCATCGAGAATGGTGTCAAGACGCCTATGACTCGCCTCCAGAAGACCCCTAATCAGGATGCCTTCGCCGTGGGTTACCATCACAAGTACGTCAAGTCTAACCCCTACAGCTTCTTCAGCAAGCGCAACGGTTACCTCAAGATGAACCACTGGTACTACTACAAGCCCCGCGACCCCAAGGCACACGTTACCATTGTGGCCAAGGACCGCTACGGCAACACTTATACCGAGACCAGCGACCATGTCATCACGGAGCCGTTTTATAACTACGCCCACTATTATGTAGACGATTAGGCCATCGCGGCCCACACTGCTGGTGGGCATAACGATGTTGCCCCGCCCCGGACTCACCCTCCTGTGGCGGGGCGACGTGTTTCAGGGCCTTGCCGCGAGAGCTTCACCGATGGCCGTGATGGGAAAATCGCGGATATTTACAAACATTATACAAAAATGCTTGGCTGAGCGATTGAAAACCACTACTTTTGCATCTTCAGAAATGATAATGACTATGTCTATGATGAATATGAAACGCGTAATGGCCGTAGCGCTGATACTGGTGCTGTGGATGGGCGTAGCGCCCGTATGTGCCCAGAATACCGACAGCGTGCAGACGGCTGTAACCGATAGCGCCGCGCCGGCCGTGGCAGACAGCTCGCTTGCCTCGGCGGCCGACAATCTGCAGGAAGTGGCTTCCACTGATGAGACGCCCTCCTTTCACCAGCTGCTGAAAACCAAGTTTATCGAGGGCAACGCTGGCTTTATGTCGCTGGTGGCTCTGGCGCTGGTACTGGGCCTGGCTTTCTGCATAGAGCGTATCATCTTCCTGGCCCTGTCTGAGACTGACGCCAAGAAGTTTATGACCCAGCTTACCGAGCAGGTCGAGGCCGGTCAGATAGACAGCGCCCGACTGCTGTGCGAGGCCACCCCGGGCCCCGTGGCCGCTGTCTGCCGTCAGGGACTGCTCCGCTACCATGAGGACATGGCCAACATAGAGCGTACGTTGGTGGCTTACGGTAGCGTGCAGGCAGCCAACTTAGAGAAGGGCTGCTCGTGGATTTCGCTGTTTATCGCCATGGCTCCCTCACTGGGCTTCCTGGGCACCGTGATAGGCATGGTGATGGCCTTTGACCAGATACAGGCCGCCGGCGACATCAGTCCCACCATCGTGGCCTCGGGTATGCGCGTGGCCCTTATCACCACCATCTTCGGCATCATCGTGGCCCTGGTACTGCAGGTGTTCTACAACTATATATTGTCCAAGATAGACCGGCTGACCGCTCAGATGGAAGAGGCCGTCATCGGCCTGCTGGACGCCATAGCCAAGAGTAAGGGGGCAACGGTATGAAGATAGCTCAATGGCCTGCGGCCAAGGTGTCGCGCTGCTGTTTCTACCTGTTAATAGGGGTCGCGGCAGTGGTATATCTACTCTTCTTCTTGGTGGGGTATGCCACCCCCGATGAGGCCGACCCCTCGTTCTGCGCCCCGCTGTTCACCCCGTTGCTCATCGCCTTTGTCGAGCTGTTGGGGGTGGTGGCTGTGGCCGTCGCGGTGTGGATGGCCGTCAGGCAGCACCGCGCCAGCACCCACGAGCGGGTGGTTAACGGTGTACCCCAGCGCCTTATCAGTCTGTCTGTAGCCGGCGGGGTGGCCGTGCTGGTTCTTATTACCCTGGCATTGGGATCGGCTCAGCCACTGATGGTCAATGGCACCCGTTATGTATCGGCCCTGTCCCTGCGGGTGGCCGACATGTTTATAGCCATGGGCACGGTGCTCACCGTGGTGGCCGTGGCTGCTGTTATCTATAGTGGTGTACACTGCCGCGTACACAGAAAGGAGCGCTGATGTTTACACGCAAGCGCCGCGCAGCCTTCGGGCTTAACACCACGTCTACAGCCGACATCTCCTTTGTGCTGCTTATTTTCTTCCTGGTTACCACCTCGATGGACCAGGACAAGGGCTTGACGCGCCAGCTGCCCCCGGCTGAGACCAAGGAGCAGCCGGCTACCGAGGTGGATAGCCGCGACGTACTCACGTACACCATTACGGCCACGAACCAACTCATGGCCGATGGGCAGGAGGTTGCCGTAAGTGGGGTGGCCGCCCGCGTAGAGCAGTTTGTTACCAGCCGTGGCCGGCGGCACATCATCTCGCTACAGATAGACCCCGCGGCCGACTACGACACCTACTTCCAGTTACAAAATCAGTTAGTGGCTGCTTACCAGCATCTGCGCGACCGTACTGCCCACCAGCTATACGGCCACGGGTACGATGCCTGTACGCCAGCCCAGCGCGATGCCGTGCGCAGCGCCTGTCCGCAGCGCATCGTAGAGAGCTACCAGGGCCAGGGAGGGCCCCACGCATGAGCATACTACGGCGGCGGTCGCACGAGGTGCCTGGTCTGAACACCTCGTCATTACCCGACCTGATATTCACGGTGCTCTTCTTCTTTATGATAGTCACCCACATGCAGAAGAACACAGTCAAGGTGCGCTTCCAGGTACCCCAGGGCACCCAGCTCACCCGCCTGGTCAAGAAGTCGGCCATCTCCTATATATATATAGGTACTCCCACGGGCGCTCCCAGTGCTCCCACTCGCATACAGCTTAACGACAAGTTGGTAACCACCGACGAGCTTACCGACTACATGGCCGCCGAACGCCAGCGCATGGCTCCCGCCGACCAGCAGCAGATGACCGTGTCTATCAAGGCCGACCGCCACACCAAGATGGGCGTCATGCAGGACGTAAAGACGGCCCTGCGCCGCGCACAGGCCCTGAAGATATGCTACACGGCCACTGATAAAAAACGTTAAGCATGACATATTGTAACATTTTTCGTCTTTAGCGCACCGGTTGTCCTTATTTTTTCGTATCTTTGCCATCAAAATATAATTATTTATGGCATATCGTAATTTAGACTTATTGGATAAGAAAATACTTAATCTGGTGGCAGAAAACGCACGTCTTCCCTTTCTTGAGGTGGCCAGAGCCTGCAACGTAAGTGGGGCTGCCATCCATCAGCGCATAGCCAAGCTGACCTCGCTGGGCGTGCTGAAGGGTTCTCGGTTCGTCATTGACCCCGAGAAGATAGGCTATGAGACCTGCGCGTACGTGGGCCTGTATCTGAAGAACCCCGAGCAGTTTGACGCAGTGGTCGATAAACTCAAGCAGATACCCGAGGTAACCGAGTGTCACTACACTACGGGTGGCTATGATATATTTATCAAGATATATGCCCGCAATAATCATCACTTGCTTAACATTATACACGACAGGCTACAGCCCCTTGGTCTATCGCGTAGCGAGACAATCGTATCGTTTAACGCGGTGATAGACAGGCAGCTTCCTATACCCGACGACTTAGTCGATGAGGATGCGTTGGCATCCGAGGTAACAGAGTAAGCCTCTCTCACAGGTAAGGCAACCATGAAGCCCAACGGCTCTCCCGACAATAACGGGAGAGCCGTTGGGCTTTCTTCTTGGGCTAATAACCAAGGCGTGGCTGGGAAGCATCGCCAGTGGTGAAAAGTAAAAGGGTAAAAAGGTAAAAAGCGCTGCTGATATGTGGGCGATGGCTTGCTGCACGCCAATGGCTATCGGGGTAAAAGAAAAGGCCGACCTTTACGTTTCTAAAGACGGCTCCCAACTTGCTAATGACGGCTCCTGGAAACGTAAAGGTCGGTTTCTATGGTTTGGGTGATAACTTCTGGTGTCACCATCTGTTGTTAATCTTCTTTCAGGCGAGGCCTCTGGAGGCCGCTTGGTTCTCTCCTTCCCAGCGCCTTTTACCTTGTTGCTTTTTTACCTTGTTACTTTTAATCCTTTCGACAATAGTCCACGAAGGCGTAGTTATGGCTGTGGCGCTCATCGGTGCCGTGGGCCTCGCGCCAGACCTCGTGCCAGTCGTCGTAAGGAGGGAAAAACGCATCGGCATCCTCAGGGGTGTCGTCTACCTCAGTCAGGCACAGCCTGTCAGCACGGCCCAGAGCCTGGGTGTACACACTGGCCCCACCGATGATGTACACGTCCTCGTCGGGGCCGCAGTGGGCCAGCGCCTCGTTGAGCGAACGATAGACGTCGCAGCCTTCAAAGTGGTCTTGGCTACGGCTGAGCACGATGTTGCGGCGATTGGGCAGCGCGCCCTTGGGCAATGACTCAAAGGTGTGGCGCCCCATGATGATGGTGTGGCCCGTGGTGAGCTGCTTGAAGCGCTTCAGGTCGTTGGGGAGCCAGTATATCAGCTTGTTGTTAATGCCTATGGCGCGGTTGCGTGCCACGGCGGCTATAATGTTGATACGCATAGTCGGTGTGATGGTGGCGGTTATACCGATACCTGTGCCGAGATGTGCGGCCACGGGTCATAGTCGGTGAGTTGGAAGTCTTCGTACTTGAAATCGAACAGATTAGTCACCTCGGGGTTAAGGATCATCTTGGGGAGAGGGCGCGGGGTGCGCGTAAGTTGCAGGCGGGCCTGCTCCAGGTGGTTCAGGTACAGATGGGTGTCGCCCGTGGTGTGTACGAAGTCGCCGGCACGGAGCCCGGTGACCTGAGCCATCATCTGGAGGAGCAGGGCGTAAGAGGCGATGTTGAATGGGACGCCGAGGAAGGTGTCGGCCGAGCGCTGGTAGAGCTGCAGGCTCAGGCGGCCGTCGGCCACGTAGAACTGGAAGAGGCAGTGGCAGGGTGGCAGGGCCATCTCGTCGACCTCGGCAGGGTTCCATGCACTCACCACCATACGCCGCGAGTTTGGGTGAGCCTTGATGGTGTCTATCACGTTCTGTATCTGGTCTATGGTTCCACCCTTGTAGTCGGGCCACGACCGCCACTGGTGTCCGTAGACGGGGCCCAGGTCACCGTTCTCGTCAGCCCACTCGTTCCAGATACGTACTCCGTGCTCCTGGAGATAGCGCACATTGGTGTCGCCACGCAGGAACCACAGCAGTTCGTAGATGATGGACTTGAGGTGCAGCTTCTTGGTGGTGAGGAGAGGGAAACCCTCCTCCAGGTTGAACCTCATCTGATGGCCGAAGACACTCAGGGTGCCCGTGCCGGTACGGTCAGTCTTCTTGTGACCCTCTGTCAGTATGCGGTTGAGTAAGTCGAGATATTGTTTCATATACTTAAAATTTTCGGTTCGTCATCAGGAATGTGCGTACTCTTGATGCGCCATTCCTGGGGATACAGGTTGTTGGCCCGGTTGCCTAAGTTCTTTACAAATCCGAGGGCCGCGCCATGATAGGTTACCAGCACCGTGCCACGCGGAGTACCCTCGGGCAGGGCTATGGCCTCCTTGCGCAGATAGGCTATGGCCTGTGCGTAGCCCACCTCGGCCTGGGGCACGGCGCTGCGGTTCAGGGCTGTCGACAGGGCCAGCGAGGGGTGGGCTATGAGGTCGTGCCCCTTTACCGTGCCCATGGTTATGCCCGCGTGCAGCACCTTCATGTTGCGGCTGATGGCCCTGTACTCCGAGGCCCATGCCCGGGGGATGGCCCTCACCGTGTCGGCCTCAGCGGTTAGGGTGTAGGCCTCGGCCTCGGTAAGCCACGTAGTTATATCGGCCTTCGGCATAGGCCGGCTGTTGGACTTGGCCTCGCGTCCCTTTGCCTCGCGGGCCTTGCGGATGGTCAGCGTCTCGCCCCCCGTCTTGCGGAGTACAGCCATGCACAGTCCCTCGCTGCGCGACACGCCCGGTATAAAGCGGTATGCTGTGGCTGCGCCCGTCAGGGCCTGCGTGATGTGCCAGTCGGGCTGCGTATATATATTAATGTATTCGGCCCCCATCTCCGTGGTTATCCAGGCCAGGTTGTCCTCGTTCTCCAGCGCGTTAAAGGTGCATGTCGAGTACACCAGCACACCCCCCGGCTTCAGGCAGGGCCATATATCCTCTATTATCTGTCGCTGTAGGCGCCAGCAGTTGTCCACATTTTGGCGGCTCCACTCATCAATAGCCCCGCCGTCCTTACGAAACATTCCCTCGCCAGAGCAGGGAACGTCGGCAATGATAACATCGAAGCCGACGCCAGCCTTGCGGAAGTCGCGGGGATGGTTGTTGGTAACGATAACGTCAGGGTGACCGAATTTCTGGATGTTCTCGCTCAGCACCTGAGCCCTCGGGCGCATAGGCTCGTTGCACACTAACAGGCTGCCGGCGGGCAGAACCGTGCGAGCAGCGGTCGACTTGCCACCGGGGGCCGCACACAGGTCGAGCACGGTACATGGCGACGCGACTACTTGCCGTAGTACGTGGCTTACAAACATCGATGCCGACTCCTGTACATAGTAATAGCCCGCGTGCAGCAATGGATCGAAGGTGAAGTTGGGCCTCCGCTCCAGCCAGTAGCCCTCGTCGCACCAGCCAATAGGCTCGTGGCTCATGGCGATGCCTGTCTGGTGGGTGCCGCGGCCTGCTTTGAACGGGTTAAGGCGTATGCTCACGGGCGGCTCGCTGTCCAGGCCACGCTCCAGATGGCCATACAACTGCTGGCCCATAAGCTGGCGTGTGTAATCGGCAAAATCAGCGGGTACATTCATTACTTTAGTCGTCTAAACGCTTGCAAAAATAGACTTTTTTTCGTTATTTTGCAACTAATTGCTATCCCAATGCGTCTAATGGATAGAAAAAAACAAAAAACGATAGGATATGAAACGATTATTAGTACTATTCATGTTGGCGCTGACCATGGGTATGGCCTCTGCCACGGCTACCCCACACCACCGTAACCATCTTAAAATAACCACCACGGCTGTGATAGACACCACACAGGCTCAGGGCGTAGCCGCTTACTCGGATACCACCGCGGCCCAGGCCCACGCATCAGCCGTATCTATCGATGCTGACGACGATGATGATGCCGATGACCTGGCAGAAGCCATGACTACGGGCGGAGATTTCTTGCATGGCCTGTCAGACTTCAATGCCAGCATACTGCCCCTTGTTTTTGTCGTGGCTGTACTCATCTTCTTAGCTTTCCCGTTCGTTGTGTTCATCGTGTTGCTCCGCTATCTCTTCAAGCGCTCCAAGGCACGTATGGAGCTGGCTCAGAAAGCCATCGAGACGGGCCAGCCCATTCCTGAGAATCTCTGTGGCAAGCAGGCAGTCCCCGCGGCCGACCTGTGGCGTACCGGCATACGCAACGTGTCCATCGGTGCCGGCCTGGTGCTCATGTTTGCCATCTGGGGCTCGGCCTTCTTAGTCGGCATAGGGGCCTTGGTACTCTGCTATGGCGTGGGCCAGCTGGTCATCGTGAAGACCAGCGTCCCGGCCGACGGTAGCGGTGCCTCCACGGATGACGGCTATCCCCGCGATGACCACGGCGGTCCCCGCAGTGATGGTGGCGACATTCCCGCCGATGGTGACGACACTCCCGCTGATGCTGGCAGCGACACCCCCGACAAACTCTGATACAGGTAAAATAAACACGGCAAGCGTGAAAGACCTCGAAGAGATAAAGTGGATAACCCAGGCAGTGGTGCTACACGACAAGCGCGCCTTTGGCCGTCTCGTCGAGCGCTATCAGGAGCCTGTGCGGCGCTTCTTTCTGACGCAGACGTTGGGCGACGCGACGCTGAGCGACGACCTGGCGCAGGACACCTTTGTCAAGGCGTACACCCATATCGGTGCTTTCAGGCGCGAGAGCACTTTTGGCACTTGGCTCTACCGCATTGCTTACAATGTGTACTACGACCATGTGAAGCGCCAGCACCCTACCGACCCGCTCGACTCGCGCAGCGTGATGAGCCGCAGCGCCCAGGCAGCCAACGGCTCTCTACGCATGGACCTACAGCAGGCCCTCGGCATCCTTGGGCCCATTGAGCGTGCCTGCGTGGTGCTCCAACTGATGGAGGGCCAGCCTATAGACTACATCGCGCAAATTATGGATATGCCCGGTGGTACTGTCAAGTCCCATCTGGCGCGTGGCAAGAAGAAACTCGCTGATTACTTAAAGCAGAATGGATATGATAGATAACGATGATAAACTGCTGATGGACTTCCTGAGTGAGCGGAAGCCCTCTGTGCCCGACGATGGGTTCTCCCACCGCGTCATGCGCAGTCTGCCCGACCGGGCTTACCGGGTTAACAGACTGTGGATGTACATGTGTATAGTGGCTGGCGTGGTCATGGCCGTAGTCGGCAATGCCGTGGGCCACTTAGCAGCCGTGGCCATCGACGTGGTGGCCAATGTGGTGGCTGGCCTGTCGGTCATCAGCTTGTCCCACGTATCGCCCTGGCTCGTAGGAGCCACCTTGTACGTCATGGTCATGGTGGCCCTGTACCGTACAGCCCGCCAGTTGTCGCTCAGGGCATAGTCTGTCTTACTGGAACACCACATTGATGCCGCCGTCGCGCTCCTCGTCCTGTTGGGAGTGCGACTGCGGTTTTTTCTTGAGCTTGCCCTGGTCGTCGAACATGCCATAGGTGGTGCGGAGGACTATAAACTCGGTGCGGCGGTTAAGTTGGTTGGCCACCTCCTGCTTATCTTTGTCCAGTTGGCCAATGAAGGCTTCCGTAAGGACGTCGCCCTCCTTGAGCCATGGGTAACGCTCTGTCAGCTTACGCTTGATAACCTTGGGCTTGTCCTTGCCGTAACCCACGGGGGTAAGGCGGTCGCGCGCAATGCCCTTAGCCGTGAGATAGTCGACCACAGCCTCGGCGCGGCGCTGCGACAGGCGCTTGTTGTAGTCCTCGCTGCCCTTGTAGTCGCAGTGGGCGCTCAGTTCGATGGTTACATTACCGTTTTCGCGGAGCAGGGTAACCAGCTCATCGAGGGCCCGGGTAGACTCGGGACGCAGCGTGGCCTTGTCAAAGTCGTAGAATATATTGTCTATCAGTACCGGGGCTGTGATAGAGGCCAGCGGAAACTGAAGCACCTTCTCTTCTGAGTCGCTGGTGGGTGTTATGGTTACCTCCTCCTTATGGTTCAGGTAGCCCTTGCAGGTGGCCAGCAGCACATAGCTTACTCCGGGATGTACCACCTCGGTAAATGAGCCGTCACTCTTTAACACTATCCGCTTATTGGTACCGTCGTTGCCCACCATATACACCTGCGCCGCCGGCAGTTCATAGCCATCTATCTCGTAGACCCATCCTTTGATGGTGTTAACGATTTCGGGGTTCTCGAAGGAGTATATCTTGTCCCAGCCGCGACCGTCGCCACGGTTAGAGGCAAAGTAGCCACGGTTGTGCGGGCCCTCGAAGGTCATGCCGAAGTCGTCACCCTGCGAGTTGAGGGGATAGCCGGGGTGGTACAGCTCGTAGTGGCCTTGGCTGTTGACCTTGGCAATGAAGATGTCCAGGCCGCCCAGTCTCGGGTGACCGTTGCTGGAGAAGTACAGGTCACCATTGGGCCTGAAGGTGGGAAACATCTCGTCGCCCGGTGTATTGATGGGCGCGCCCAGGTTTTCCACTCCGCCCAGGCCTGCCGTGGTGAGGCGCACGCGCCAGATGTCCAGACCGCCCAAGCCCCCTGGCATGTCCGAAACGAAGTACAGCCACTGTCCATCGGGCGACAGGGCGGGGTGGGCGTAGCTCGACAGCGTGTCGCGGGTTATCTCTACCTTGCTGGCCTTGCCCCAGGCCGCGTCACTGCGGCTGGCGGTGGCTATCTCGGCATACCGTGGCGATGCCGGGTCGGTCGTACACTGCGTAAGGTACATCTCGCGGCCGTCGGGAGTGATAGTGCAGGCTCCCTCATCGTACGCGGTGTTCAGGCCGCCCTCTACGGGCTCTGGCTTGGACCATTTGCCCTTGTCATCCTTTACCGATACGAATATATCACCGTTCTTGGTACCCGTAATGCCGCTCAGCTCGTCGCCCGCAGCCTCATTGCGTGTCGAGGTGAAGTACAGCCGGTCGTAGTTGTCGCCTGCCAGCACTGGGCTGTAGTCTGCCCGGCGCGAGTTGAACACATCCATGCGCTTAACCTTGTACCGCGAGCCCGCCTGCTTTATCGCTGGTGCTTTCTGAGCCGACAGCAGCCCGTTCTGAGCCAGCGTGTTGCCCGGCATGGAGTCGAGTACGATGCTAAACTGGTCGGCGGCCTCCTTGTAAGCCGCCGTCTTGAGTAGCTGTTGGGCATAGGCCAGCCGGTCGGCCGTCGTGGCCTGTCCATAGCGTATGGCGTTGGCGTAGGCAGCCGTGGCCCGTTGCGCCTGGTTAATCCGGGTATAACAGGTCGCCATCTTCTGGGCGGCTATGCCTCGCTGCTGCTTGTCCTTGGGCGGCGTTTTCTGGTATGCCTTGCGGTACTGAGTGGCTGCATCGTAGTATTCGCCGAGGGCGAGATAACGGTCGCCCCGCTTCAGGTTACGGTCGGTGCCACAACTGCCACACAGCAGGGCAGCCATGGCTATCATTATAATAGTTAAACGGCTTTTCATCATAACGTTTATAGTAGAAACGTGATAAAAAGCCGTTTATTGTCTTTCTGCCCATCAATTCCTAACCGACCCCGAGCCAGTAGCGCGATGCAGGGAGCCTGCTCAGGAGCCGTACGAGGGCATAGGTGACGGCAAAGGTGGCCAGGGCTGTCAGCGGAACGGCCACCCATACCGTAGGGCCGCCTACGGCCGGGTCTGGGCATACGGGCAGCGCACTGACGAGCGTGTGGGCCGCATTGAGTACCATGATGTGAGCCAGATACATGGCATAGCTACACACCGAGACCGAGGTTATGGCCCGGCCCCAGGCTCTGGTGGCGCTCAGTTTGACCCGCGACAGCAGGGCGAACACGGCCACCGTCATGGCTGCCACATTGGTGCTGCAGAAGTCCCACGGTATCTCTAAGTCTATGACATTGTCGGTCCTGTAAGACCAGTGGCTGAAGGCCAGGGCCGTGACCGCGTAGCCCGTGATCAGTAGCAGGGCCGACGGCCATACCCCCGGTACCCCGTACCGGCGCAGATAGTGGCCCAGCAGCAGGTAACCCACAAAGCCGGAGTAGTAGTAGAGCAGCGGCGAGGGGTTCCACGTACACTCGCCGAGTACGCTGATGCCCGCGTCGTGCAGATAGGGCAGCAGGGTGGTAACACCCCAGAGCAGCAGATAGCCCTGGAGCTCGCGCTTGCTGCAACTGCGCAGCCATGGCGACAGGATAGGCATGAGCAGATAGATGCCTATGAGCATATAGATGTACCACAGATGGCCCACCTGGACTCCCCAGTTTACGGGGATGCTCGCTATGTGTGTAAGGCAGGCTGCCAGGCTGTCGCCGTTGTAGAATACGTAGTACACGGCGTAAGCCACGCACCAGAAGAGCCATGGGGTGAGTATGCGTACAAACCGCCGGCGGAAGAAGGTAGGCGCGTCGGTCTTGATGGGTAGCAGCAGATAGCCCGAGAGCATAACGAAGAGTGGCACGCAGATGCGCGACAGGCTGTTGATGACCGCTAATGCCGGGCAGGGGGCATGGAGCACCGTAAGGTTGGGCCCTATGTAGTAGAACTCGCTGGCGTGTTGCCAAATGACTAACAGTATGGCCACCGCGCGTATCAGGTCCAGGGCGGTGTTGCGCTTTGTAGCTGTGGTAGGCATATATATAATAATGTATAATGGTTACTGCTGGAAGGGCAACCGATAGGTACACCCCTCGCGCCAGCGGCTGCACCCGTAGGCACTCTTGCCCTTGATGAGGGTGCCCTGGCCACACAGCGGGCAGGGCTTGCCCACCATGGGGTCGGCCTGTGGCGTGGGCAGGGCGTTGGCCGCCGCGGCTGGGGCGGATGCTGGCTTAGGAGCCGGGGTGGCGGGCATAGGTTTGGCGGTGCCCGCCTTGGTAGCCTGAGCCGTCGCAGCCTTGCGGGGAGCGGTATTGCGCTTGGCAGGCTTCTTCTTGACATCATCATCGGTGGTTACGGTGACGCGGCGGTTGGTGTTGTCGCGCAGCACATCGTTCACTATGTCGGTTATCTGTACCTTCAGCTCATTGATAAACTGGCCCGCATCGTACTTCTGATGCTCTATGTCGCGCAGCTTCTTCTCCCAGATGCCCGTAAGCTCGCAGCTGGTGAGCAGGCGCTCGTGTATCATGTCTATCAACTCTATCCCGGTGGGCGTGGCGAGCAGGTTCTTGCGCTCGCGGCGTATATAGTGGCGCTTGAAGAGGGTCTCTATGATGCCCGCACGCGACGATGGGCGGCCTATGCCGTTCTCCTTGAGCGCCGCGCGTAGCTCCTCGTCGTCGACAAACTTGCCGGCGGTCTCCATGGCCCTGAGCAGCGTAGCCTCGGTATAGTACTTGGGTGGGGTGGTCTGCTTCTCGGTCAGCGTGGGCGTGTGTGGGCCGCTCTCGCCCTTGGCGAACGACTTCAGCGTGCGCTCCTCCGCATCCCGAGGCTCGCCATCGTCGTCGCGCTGGTCATCGCGCGCGTAGACGGCACGCCATCCTGGGTCCAGTATCTCCTTGCCCGTGGCCTTGAAGTCTATCTGGTCTACCCGGCCCGTAACCGTGGTGGTGGCAAAGCGGCAGTCGGGATAGAACACGGCTATGAACCGCCGTGCTATCAGGTCGTACACGTTGCGCTCTATGTCGGTCATGCCCCGCGCGGCCACTCCGGTGGGTATGATGGCGTGGTGGTCGGTCACCTTGCTGGTGTCGAACACCTTCTTGCTCTTGGCTAACTTCTTACCGGCTATCGGCTGCATCAGCGCGCGGTACTCTGTCAGTCCGTTGAGTATGGCGGGACACTTGGGGTATATGTCGTCAGACAGGTACTGGGTGTCTACACGTGGGTAGGTGGTGAGCTTCTTCTCATAGAGGGCCTGGATGATGTTGAGGGTCATCTCGGCCGAGTAGCTGAACTTCTTGTTACAGTCTACCTGTAACGATGTGAGGTCATAGAGGTGCGGGGGCGTTTCCGTGCCTTTCTTCTGCTGTACGCCGGTTATCGTGAAGGGCTTGTCGGCTATGGTGGCAAAGGCCTGCTGGCCCTCCTCCTTGCTGGTGAACCTGCCCTGTGTGGCAGTGAACTGCGTGTCGCGGTAGATGGTGGCCAGCACCCAGTAGGTTTCCGGCTTAAAATGGTCTATCTCTTTCTGCCGGTTCACTATCAGCGCCAGCGTGGGGGTCTGTACGCGGCCTATGCTCAGCACCTGGTGGTTCTGGCCGTACTTGAGGGTGTACAGGCGGGTAGCGTTCATGCCCAACAGCCAGTCGCCCACGGCCCGCGACAGGCCTGCCAGGTACAGCGGCTGATAGAGCGACTGATCCTTGAGTTGGGCGAAGCCCTCGCGTATGGCCTCATCGGTCATCGACGATATCCACAGGCGCTTTACGGGACAGGTGGCGCGGGCCATCTGCATCACCCAGCGTTGTATGAGCTCGCCCTCCTGGCCCGCGTCGCCGCAGTTGACTATGCTGTCGGCCGCCGCCATGAGCTGCTGTATCACCGCGAACTGCTTCTTGATGCCCTGGTCGTCTATGAGCTTGATGCCGAACCTCGGCGGAATCATGGGAAGAGCTGCCAGGCTCCAGTGCTTCCAGTTCTCGGCGTAGTCGTTGGGCTCCTTGAGGCAGCAGAGGTGCCCGAAGGTCCAGGTAACCTGGTATCCGTTGCCCTCCATATACCCGTCGCGTGCGGTAGTGGCGCCTATGATGCGCGCTATGTCCTTAGCCACGCTGGGTTTCTCTGCTATACATACTATCATGCTCTTTGTAACTTAAATTGGTGTGCGGGGTGTCCGGCGTTGTCAGTGCCTGGCGCCGGGTTAGTAGCTGCAAAGTTACTAATTAAACTTCGCAAAACGGTACCTGCTCCCATCTATTTTTTGTCCACGGCACCCACGGGGTGGAGTGGTGGCAACAGACTTTACTCGAACCTCTTTAGTGGGAAGAAAGGTAAAAAATAAAAGAATAAAGAGTTGAAAAGCGTAGCTGAAAACACGCATTGGGCAGGCCAATGGCCATCGGGGAAAATAAAAAGACCGACCTTCACGTTTCTAATAATGGCTCCCAGCGCGCTAAAGACGGCTCCGGGAAATGTAAAGGTCGGTCGCCACAATTTGCGAGATGCCTCCAGGAGTGACAGAGGCTGCAATTCCCCCCTTGGGGGAACTTAGGGGGCTACCCTTAGCGCATGGCAAAATACACGCCGTTGTTGGCAGCCATGCGGGCCTCGTACACACCGGCCTCGTCGAGGCTGAAGTTGTGGCGCTGACCGTTTACGCTGGCCATGATGGTGCCGTCGCCGTTAAAGCGGAATATCTCCTTGACAGTGCCGTTTTGCTCCATAGACCACGAGTCGGTCTTGGCATCGTGTATGAAGTGGGTTATCTCGCCAGTGGGAGCCTTGATTTCATAGCCGTTCTTCAGGGTGGTCACCGCGTAGTACCGCCCGTCCTGGCCCATTACCGTCTTGGTCTTGCCGATGTCGGCCAGCGGATTAGAGCCGCTCCAGAACTCGATAGAGTTGAGCACCAACGAGTCGGCGAGCAGACATACTGAGCCCACGATAGGCGTGAGGATGAAGCCGATGATGGCGTTGACAAACTTGTTACTCGATATTTGTGTCTCCCACTTTGCGAACTTGTTAAAGAGGCTGTATGAACCTATGCAGGAACTCGTGGCCATGCAGCCGATAAGCAGCCATGCTGCAACCTTGACATTGATTTTTCTCATTTTCGTGATATTAATTAGTTAATACTGTTAATGGTCTGTGTATAGGGGTGTGCGGATAACCTATCCACGCTGGTTGAGCATCTGCTCAAGGCGGGCCACGGCCTGCTGCAGGTCGGTGCCAAAGCTGGGGTGGCTCAGCAGGAAGTCGGGCTGGCCCTGGGCGATGGCGCGATACAGCTGGGCATCCATACTGTCAACGTACGATGCCACGGCGTACTCTATGTCATCGCGCTGCCACTCCATGGACGAGTGGGAGTAGACACGCTCCTTCTGGTGAAACAGGCAGTAAGCCGTCTCGATGGCCTCGCGTGTTATCATGAGTCGTAGCCCTCCGGTCGGAACTGGTGTTGGCTCTCGCTGTACACGTAGCCGTGGGCAGCCAGGTGGCGACAGAGCTCGGCCGGGTCGCGGTCAAAGGCGTAGCAGAGTGCCTGGAGCGAGTCGTACTCCTCATCGCGTAGCAGCATGTTGACAGCCGAGACCAGCATGCCTGCATCATTAGGAAGATGATCCATATCCGTATATGTTTTAATGGTGTGTGGCCCCGTGCGGCAGGCTCCGCCAGGGCTTGTGGTTACAAAATTAGTAAATAATGGGAGCGTAGCGCCATACCGGGGCCATCATCTTGCGGCCATTAACGTTTTTTTATAAGCAGGGCCATGGCTCCGTTAGTCTTTTTAGCTAATTTAGCATACGTGGCCATCGTCTCCCGCGGGCTTGCTGTCATGCCCGGTGTGGCAGAGGCCGTCTGTTATACCTTATTATATATATGCGCGCGCGTGTAGCCCTCTTCCTGAAAAATAAATAAGGCTAATGCGGGTGTAATGGCCTTATTTTTTGTTACCTTTGTACGCTATAACCGCCGCGCGGCCATCGGCCTATGGCCCGGAGCCGTGACGGAGGGTGGGCTCGTTGCGGCTCTGGCCGTGGGGCGGGCAGAAGTGGAACCCATAAAAACCTTCTCAATAACAGTGCATATAGTAATAGCAGGCAACATAGGCAGTGGCAAGACCACGCTCACTACTATGCTGGCCAAACATTATGGTTGGGAGCCCCGGTTCGAACCCGTGGACTATAATCCTTATCTTGAGGATTACTACAAGGACATCGCGCGGTGGTCTTTCAACCTTGAGGTATATTTTCTGAAGCAGCGGTTCCGCGACTTGTTAGAGATACGCCGCTGCAAGGACACTATCGTACAGGATAGGTCTATCTATGAGGGCGTACATGTATTCACGGCCAACAACCACGACATGGGCAACATGTCAGACCGCGACTACACCACCTACATGGAGCTCTTTGAGATAATGACGGCCGTGGCCCAGATGCCCGACCTGATGATTTACCTGCGCGCGACGGTTCCCCATCTGGTGGCCAATATCCAGAAGCGTGGGCGAGCCTACGAGCAGACCATGGAGATAGAGTATCTGAAGAACCTGAACGACCGCTACGATGACTTCATATTCAATAAATATGCGGGACGGGTCATGGTGGTCGACGCAGACCACAATGACTTTCTGCATGAGCCCGATAAGTTTGCCGCCATCACCGAGCGCATAGACGCAGCCCTCGGCCTGGGCACCCTGAACTTCGCCCCATGAACAGCCGTTATTAACTGATTAAAACTAAACACGATAATTATGCACATAGCAATCGCCGGAAATATAGGCAGTGGCAAGACCACGCTCACGAAACTCTTGGCTAAGCGGTATGGCTGGAAGCCGCACTTCGAGCCCGTAGATGACAATCCATACTTGGCCGACTACTATGAGGACATGACTCGCTGGTCGTTCAACCTGCAGATTTACTTTCTCAATAAGCGCTTTCGAGACGTGGTGGAAATCTCCAAGAGTAAGGAGACCATCATCCAGGATCGCACGATATTCGAGGACGCGCGAATCTTTGCTCCCAATCTGCACGACATGGGCATGATGAGCGACAGAGACTTTGCCAACTACACAGACCTGTTCGACCTGATGATGTCGTTGGTCGAGCTGCCTGACCTGATGATCTATATCAAGTCATCGATACCCACCCTGGTGTCGCACATACAGAAACGCGGGCGCGAGTACGAGAAATCCATCCGTATAGATTATCTGGAGGGTCTGAACAGACGTTATGAGGATTGGATAGCTTCTTACAAGGGCAAGCTGATGGTCATCGACGGCGACCGCCTGCACTTCGAGAGCAGCATTGACGACTTTACGCAGATTACGGACAACATAGACGCCGAGCTCTACGGTCTCTTCCCCTTTGAGAGCAAGTAGCTGTTAACGGCCTCGGCCACTTGGGCACACTCGCCGTCACTGAGGTAGGGCGCGCAGGGCAGACTGAGTTCCTCGCGGTGTATCTGCTCGGTGACGGGCAGGCTCAGGCCGCGCCACTCGCTGTAACAGGCTTGGCGGTGGGGTGCTATGGGGTAGTGTATCATTGTCTGGATGCCCTGCTCATGGAGATGGGCCTGTAGCTCATCACGGCTGGCACAGCGCAGGGGGAAGATGTGCCACACGCTGTCGTTCCCGCCCTCGGGAGGCAGCACTATATGGCGGTTGTGGATATGGCTCAGATAGTAGTGGGCTATATCCTTGCGCCGATGGTTCTCCTTATCTATATATTGCAGCTTAGTGGTTAGCACGGCAGCCTGTATCTCGTCGATACGGCTGTTGACACCGCGGTAACCAAATACGTATTTTCGCTCACTGCCGTAGTTGGCTATGGCGCGTATGGCGTCGGCCAACTGCGGATCGTCGGTAGTCACGGCACCGGCATCGCCTAAGGCACCGAGGTTCTTACCAGGATAGAACGAGTGGCCGGCGGCATGGCCCAGCGATCCTGTGCGCCGGCCGTGATACTGGCAGCCGTGGGCCTGGGCGTTGTCCTCGATGAGCAGTAGCCCGTGGCGCCGGCATACATCGGCTATGCGCTCCGTATAGGCACACCGCCCATACAGGTGTACAATGAGTACGGCCCGCGTGCGGTGAGTTACGGCTGCGTCGATGAGCGTGTCGTCTATCTCGTAGGTCTCCATGCTCGGTTCTACCAGTACGGCGCGCAACCTGTTCTCCGTGATGGCCAGGATAGAGGCTATGTACGTGTTGGCGGGTACTATCACCTCGTCGCCCTCATGCAGTACGCCCATGGCCATGTACGCCCTGAAGATAAGGGTAAGCGCGTCAAGTCCATTGCCACACCCTACGCAGTGGGCCGTACCTATGTACTTGGCGTAAGCCTGCTCGAAGGCAGCCGTGGCCTCTCCCCGTAGGTAGCGGCCACTTGTCACCACGCTGGCCACGGCCTGCTGTATCTCAGCATCGTGCATGGCGGTGGTTCTCTTTAGGTCTAAGTAGTCTATCATGGTTCCCATTCGTAAGTATCGTACACTACGCCGCGCCCGCCGTACCCTTCCTTGTGGGCAATGAGGCCCTCGTTGATGACGCGGCCCTGTTCCTCGGTCGAACTGCCAAAGTCCAGATACGGGTAGTCCTCATAGTCGTGGTACATGATGCGTTCGTAGATGGCTTCCATAGCTCCGTACTCCTTGCCCTCATCATTGGTGGCGCTGTACTGGCCGTGTACCACCTGCTGACTGATATAAAAGGTGAGGCCACCGATGATGTGACCGTCGCGATAAGCACTGTACTGAATAATGTTGTCCGGAAACCGGCTCTTGAGCAACTCTATCTCGGCCAGGGTATGCACGGGCCTGGCCCCGAACCTCTCCTGGAGGTTGGCCGTAAGCACGGGCCAAAATTCGGCCAGACTGGCATCGCGCACTACGGTCACCCCTCCAGCCTGAGCCTTGCGCAGGCGGCGCAGATGGTCCTTGCGCCAGCGCAGGTGCTGCTGCATGAAGATGGTAGTACCTATATTACGCAGGTAGAGGTGAGCGTGGCACTTCCAGAAGATAGCGTACAGATCTTCTTCAGCAGGGTGGAGATGGTATATCCATGGGATAGGGCGGTAGAGCACCTTAGTAAACCCCTGGGAACGCAGATAGGCGTTGAGTTCGTCAAAGAGCGTGCAGCAGTCGGCTATGGTTACATGTATATCCATAATCAGTCCGCCGTAGGTGAGCCCGAAGTGCGATACTAAGGTGGTGTCGCGGTGATGGGCCGGTAGCAACGCGTAGAGCCGCCCTTGCCGGTAGAACATCAGCGAGTGGTCGTTAAAACGGTCGGCATGGTAGTCCATGTAGCCGCGCTCAAAGAGAAAGGTGGCGTTGCGTGCCCGGCGCACGTAGGCATCCCACTGCGCACGGTCGGAGGCGCTGTACCGCTTAATATCAAACATCCCTGTACTGTATGAAGTCGTTATAATCGTAGATATAGTCGGTGGCGTCAAACGGGTCTTCGGCCAGTACTAAGCACACGGCTCCCGAGGAAAAGTCCTCGAGCGTGCGCCATATTCCTGTTGGCACCAACAGACCCTGATAGGGGCGGTTGAGCAGATAGCTCTGGCGCTCGCGGCCGTCGTCAAGGGTAACGCTGAACGAGCCACTCACCGCGATGATAAATTCGCGGCAGTGCTTGTGGGCGTGGCCGCCGCGCTGGCTCCCCGCGGGTATGTCGTAGGTCCAGTACACACGGCTCACGGCAAAGGGAATGTCCCTCAGCTGCTCGGCCACGGTCAGGTTGCCACGTGGGTCGGTTATCTTGCTCAGATTAATGATTTCGCCCAGCATCCTACTTGTCCATATAAGGGTCGGTACCCAGTACTGTACGGGCCAGGCGCTTCGCTTTGTCGCGCAGCAGGTCAGTGCTGTCGCCCACTTCGCCGTAGCAGAGGGTGACGCCCATGCGGCGGCCCACGTGGGCCTCGTTCTTACCGAAGATACGGATGCGGGTACGTTCCTCACTGAGAGCCTGGTCCAAGTGGTAGTCGAGCGGCCCGTTGGCCTCTACCGGCGACAGGATGACCGCCGAGCATCCGGCGTGCTCCAGGTGTATGGCGGGAATGGGCCAGCCCATGAAGGCACGCAGGTGAAGCTCGAACTCGCTCAGGTTGGTGGTGTGCCCAAGTGTCACCATGCCCGTGTCGTGTGGGCGAGGCGACAGCTCAGAGAAAATGACCTCTCCCTGCTTAGTCAGGAAGAACTCCACGCCCCATAGGCCATATCCCGTGAGAGTCCGCGTTACCTCATCGGCCATGTGCTGTGCCTTCTGCAGGTTCTCGGGCGATATCTGGTAAGGTTGCCAGCTCTCGCGGTAGTCGCCGCCCTTCTGGACGTGTCCGATGGGAGGGCAGAAGAGCGTGGGGCCGTGCTTCTGGGTAACGGTGAGGAGCGTGAACTCGCTCTCGAAGTCGATAAACTCCTCGATAATGACCTCGCGTACATCGCCGCGGCTACCCTCCATGGCCTCCTTGAAAGCCTGCTGCAGCTCATCGTCATTGTGTACGTAGCTCTGGCCGTGTCCCGACGAGCTCATCAGTGGCTTTACCACACAGGGGAAGCCTATGGCATCGGCCGCAGCCTTGAACTCATCAAAGGTCTTGGCATAAAAATACTTGGCAGTACGCAGCCCAAGTTCCCGAGAGGCCAGGTCGCGTATAGCGCGGCGGTTCATGGTGTAGTTCACGGCCCGTGCACTTGGCACCACCTGCACGCCCTGCTTCTCGAAGTCCAGCAGGCGCTCTGTGCGTATGGCCTCTATCTCGGGCACTATGATGTCGGGCTTATGTCGGCTCACGGCAGCCGCCAGCGCCTCTCCGTCCAGCATGCTGAACACTTCGCGCTCATCGGCCACCTGCATGGCCGGCGCATCGTCGTATCGGTCGCAGGCCACTACGTACAGCCCGGCCCTCTTGGCTGTTATTACCAGTTCCTTGGCCAGTTCGCCTGAGCCCAGTAGCATTATTTTCTTCATTAGTCTATATATATAATAAGGTGTAGTTATCCACGGTGCCCGTACATCTGCTCGTAGTACTTCTGGTAGTCGCCAGAGGTTACCTCGCGTATCCAGTCCTGGTGCTCCAGGTTCCAACGGATGGTTTTAACGATACCGTCAGCGAAGCAAGTCTCAGGATACCATCCCAGTTCGTTCTTAATCTTGGTGGGATCGATAGCGTAGCGCTGGTCGTGACCAAGGCGGTCAGCCACGTGAGTAATGAGGCTGTCGTCAATCCAGTCGATGCAGATCTGGCCGTCATGGCTGATGACCTGCTTACGCAGCACGTGGCGCAACTGAGGCTCGCGCTCCATCATGTCGTGGATGGTACGGATGATGAGACGCACGATGTCGATGTTGCGCATCTCATTGTGACCGCCCACATTGTATATCTCGCCGTCGCGGCCCTCGCGTATCACCAGGTCGATAGCCTTGCAGTGGTCCTCGACGTAGAGCCAGTCGCGCACGTTGAGGCCCTCGCCGTAGACAGGGAGAGCCTTGCCCTCAAGGATGTTGTTGATGATGAGGGGGATAAGTTTCTCGGGGAAATGATAAGGCCCGTAGTTGTTGGAACAACGGGTAATAGACACGGGCATGTGATAGGTGTCGCGGTAGGCCATGACAAAGAGGTCGGCAGAAGTCTTGGAAGCCGAGTAGGGGCTATGGGGGCAGAGTGGGGTCTCTTCGGTGAAGTAGCCGTCAGCGCCAAGGGAGCCGTAGACCTCGTCGGTGGCCACCTGATGGAAGCGCTTGCCCGGGCGCCACTCTGGGTAACCCTGGCTGTCGCGCCCGGTGACCCAGGCCTTGCGGGCAGCGTCAAGCAGGTTCTGAGTACCCAGGATGTTGACGCTCAGGAAGAGCTGCGGGTCCTCGATGGAGCGGTCCACATGGCTCTCGGCCGCGAAGTTGACCACATAGTCTATATCGTTGTTGCTGAACAGGCGGTCGGCCAGCTCGCGGTCGCGTATGTCGCCCTTGACAAAGCAGCAGCGGCGGTTGTCTATATCGTCCTTGATGGTGCCCAAGTTGCCCGCGTAGGTGAGGGCATCGAGCACGATGACCTTGATGTCGTCATTGACATACTTCTTGTGTAGCAGATACTTGATAAAGTTTGCGCCGATAAACCCGGCGCCGCCGGTTACTAAGTAGGTTTTCATATCTGTATGAGTTATAGTTTTTGTTGTCCGTGGCGCTCGTTGAGGGTGATTACCTCGCAGTCGCTAAACTTGCTGCCGTCGATGGTGAGGCGCACCAGGGTGCGGTCGCGCTGCCATCCCTGTATGCCGGCAGCGCCGGGGTTGATGTGCAGCAGGCCGAGGGTGCGGTCGTACTGCACTTTGAGGATGTGCGAGTGGCCGGCCACGAAGAGCTGAGGCGGACTGGCCATGAGCGTGCCGAATACCGAGCGGTCGTAGTGACCCGGATAACCGCCGATGTGCTTGATGAGTACGTCTACGTCCTCGCACTTGAAGCGCAGCTTTTCAGGGTATCGCAGGCGCAGGTCGCCCCCGTCGCAGTTGCCACACACGGCGCGGAATACGGGGCGCATGGCCTCGAAACGGTCGGCCAGCTCAGTGGTGCCGATGTCTCCGGCGTGCCATATCTCGTCCATGTCGCCCAGGTAGGTCTCGTACTTGTCGTCCCAGAAACCGTGGGTGTCGCTGATGATGCCTATGCGCTTACTCATGGCTTGCCGTGGTTTGGCCCCGGCCCACAGCCTGGCGCACGTATTCGGCTATAAAGTCGGCGGTGGCCTCCAGGCCCAGCTTGCTGGAGTCTATACACAGGTCGTAGCTCTCGCTGTGTCCCCAGCGCTTGCCGGTATAGTAATTGTAATAAGAGGCGCGACTGCTCTCGCCCTCGCTGATATACTTCTGAGCCTTTTCGGTGCTCAGGTTGCGCCGCCGGGCTATCTCGGCCACACGGCTGTCCATGCTGGCTGTGACAAACACGTTGACCACGTTGGCCATGTCGCGCAGCACGTAGTCGGCCGTGCGTCCCACGAATACACAGCTACTCTTGGCAGCCGCCTTGCGGATGGCATCGCACTGGAATAGATACAGGTTTTCCTGCGAGAAATCGTTGTGGTATATGTTATTGCGTCCGAATAGCGGAAAGTGGAACTGCTGGAGTGACTTGAAAAATCCTTTTCGCTCGTCGTTCTCCTCGAAGAACTCCTCGCAGAAACCACTCTCACGTGCTGCAAGGTTGAGTATCTCGCGGTCGTAGAGCTTGGCATCGAACTTGGTGGCCAGCAACTGGGCTATGGCGCTTCCGCCGCTACCTATCTGCCGGCCCACGGTGATGATGATGTTACTGTCCATGGCTGTGTAGTGGGGCTTTGGTTGTATTTTTGAGTTTCTTGATGTATCTTGACATGATGACGACGGCTGTGATGACAGCCGCCATATCCGAAATGGGCATGGCGTACCATACGCCGTCGACCCCGAAGACTAACGGCAGCAGGATGATGAGCGGCAGCAGGAAGATGAGCTGCCTGGAGAGCGAGAGGAATATACTTACCTTCACCTTGCCTATACATTGGAAGAAGTTGGTTACCACCATCTGGTAGCTCACTAATGGGAAGAGTACCATGATGATGCGTATGCCCTTGATGGACAGCTCTATGAGCGTGGGGTCGGTGGTAAACATGCGCGCGCAGTAATAGGGCAGAAACATGGCTATACACCAGCCCGTGGCCATGATGCCGGCGGCTCCTATGACCGACAGATGGAACACCCGTATCAGACGGTCTATCTGGCGGCTGCCGTAGTTGTAACCCGCAATGGGCTGCATGCCCTGGTTAAGACCTATTACGAACATGATGAAGATAAAGGCTATGCTGTTGGCGATGCCATACGATCCTACGCTCAGGTCTCCCCCGTAGCGTACGAACTGGTTGTTGAGGAATATCACCACCACGCAGGCCGTGGCCTGCATCAGGAACGGCGAGATGCCTATCTCTACGATATTCTTGACCAGTTCGGTGCGCAGGCGGTATATGCCCCGCTTCAGGTGCAGCAGCTGGGTGCTGTCAGAGAACAGCCGCAGTTGGTAGCACAGGGCCATAATCTGCGCAATGACAGTGGCCCATGCCGCACCGCGTATGCCCCAGCCAAACCAGCATATAAAGAGCGCGTCCAGGAGTATGTTCATCACCACCGTGAATATCGTGGTGTTCATGGCCTGCCTCGGCTTGCTGGCCGAGCGTAGCACGGCGTTCATGCCCAGGTACAGGTGTGTCACCGCGTTGCCCGCTAAGATTACCTGCATGTAGTCGCGGGCGTAGGGGATAGTGTCCTTGCTGGCCCCGAAAAAGTATAGGATGGGGTCGAGGAACACCAGACACACCAAGCCTAACACTACGCCCACTATGATGTTGAGCGTAATCGTATTGCCTAACAGGTTCTCGGCCTTGACGTAGTCGCGCTGGCCCAACTTAACCGATATGGCGGTAGAGGAGCCTATGCCGATGGCTGCGCCAAAGGCGCCCGACAGGTTCATAAAGGGCAGCGTGATGGCCAGGCCCGATATGGCCAGCGGACCTACCACCTGCCCTAAGAACACGCGGTCGGCTATGTTATAGAGCGACGAGGCTGTCATGGCGATGATGGCGGGCAGCGCATACTGCCACAGCAGCCGTCCCACTGGCTTGGTGCCCAGTTCCAGAGTAGCTTTCTTATTGTCCATTATTTGTCTTTTCTGTCCATGTGGGTGTTCGGGGTGTGTGGCCGGTCCTCGCCCGGAAGCCCGAGACGCCGCCTACCTTATGCAAAGGTAGTGCAAGCAGAGTGGCATGCGCTTGCTCAGATGCCCGAGACGCCGCCTACCTTATGCAAAGGTAGTGCAAGCAGAGTGGCATGCGCTTGCTCAGATGCCCGAGGCGCCGCCTACCTTATGCAAAGGTAGTGCAAGACGGGCAGAAAACAAAATTTATTGTGCTTATTTTTGTTTCCAGTCGCAGCGCAATGGCTGCTGGCTCCGTCTAAAGACATGGGATGTACATTCTAAAGTTTCGGACATACATCCTGCACTTCCGAATGTCTGTTCTAAGACTTCGGACGGAACAGGTTAGCGTGGTGGGCAGGGCGCGTTGTTTCCACGGGCTCTGCCATGGCCCACCCTACACCTTATTATATAATAGGGGCGCGTAGGGTAGGGGCTGCCCCGTGGGGCGGAACACAGAAAAAAGGGTAAACGCTTGTTGGTTGCGTTAAATATTGCTACTTTTGTAGAAGATAGGCGGCGCTTCGGGCATTTGAGCAAGCTCATGCCGCTCAGCTCGCGCTATCTTTGTAGAAGATAGGCGGCGCCTCGGGCATTTGAGCAAGCTCATGCCGCTCAGCTCGCGCTATCTTTGTAGAAGATAGGCGGCGCCTCGGGCATTTGAGCAAGCTCATGCCGCTCAGCTCGCGCTATCTTTGTAGAAGATAGGCGTCGCCTCGGGCA
>JALEKD010000006.1 GCA_022769285.1 Prevotella sp. | reverse complement strand
CATGGCATCGCCATCAACAACATAAAGAACAAGTTGCTACATCTAGCGTTTTCTTTAGTCGCTAACGACTGTGATTATGAGGAGAACCACGAGTTTCTGAGAGCGCAGAGATTAACAACATCTGCATAAATCAACGAATTTAAATTTATTAACTAAATATATTTTGAAAATTTCATAGGAAGCAAGTTGTTACCATGGTACGGCTTATGCTTATGTACTACGTCGATTTTATCGCATTTATGGAAAAACCCGAAAAAACTTGGAATGATTTCCTTGCAAAGGAGATGCAAAAAGCACCGCCAGAGCCAGGTCTTTTCGATTAGGGCGGGGCTTACTTTTGAAAAAATAAATCCCGAAGTCCTATTTTACGGGACTTCGGGGAGGGATTTTATGCTCTTTGGAGTTTTACCGGACAGCAATAGTAACCAATAAATGGGCCGTTATAGCAACTATAGTAGATAATGTCATAAACGGAATTTCACATTCATACTTAATGGATTGGAAGAAAAGTATTATAGGTATAGGAAGGGCTATAAAAACGTAATACATTTATAATACTTTCAGGGGAATAGACAGTACAGTTGCAAAGGTAACGAGAATAAAGTGCGGGGATATCAAGCCATTAATAATAGCTATCGCGGGGAACCTATCTGACCATAGATAATTTGCCGGCGATGGCTGTTCATACATCAGAGGTACACACCATCAATAAGGCTGTGGCAAATGCGGATTGGGGCATTAGCCAGGCGAAACGGGTGATAATCATTGGAAAGAGAGAAAGAACCACCAGGATAGAAGTGAGTATCGCGGGGATTATAGCGATTATCGTGTAGTCGGTAAGGGAATCGAACCCTTATGCCAAGATTGAGAATCTTGTATCCTAACCGTTAGATGAACCGACCGTTAGCCCTTGCTGGCTAAGCCATGACTGCTGCGGAGAAGATAGGATTCGAACCTACGAAACGCTTTAGACGTTTACACGCTTTCCAGGCGTGCCTCTTCAGCCACTCGAGCACTTCTCCATAAATGCGGATGCAAAAGTACGCATTTTTTTGCAATTCTTTAGCATCGCCGCAGTTATTTAAAATTCTTTAAGTGTTTACACGCCAAATATGCGAGCCACGTTTTCGTTGGTTATCCGCGCCACCTCATCATCTGAAACATGGTAACTCTGGGCCAGGCAATGCTGAACCTCGACCACGAAAGCGCTCTCGTTACGCTGGCCACGGTGAGGAACGGGCGCCATGTAAGGACTGTCGGTCTCTAAGACGATACGGCTGAGCGGAACAGCTGCCGGAAGGTTCTCGCGCAGGTGACTGCTCTTGAAAGTGAGTACGCCGCCCACGCCGAGGCAGAAACGGTCGAAGCTGAGCAGCTCGGCAGCCTCGCGGGGATTGCCCGTAAAACAGTGGAACACACCGCCCACCAACTGGCGCTCATAGTGGCGCAACAGATGAACCATCTCGTTCTGCCCCTTACGGCAATGTATCATCAGGGGGAGCCGATATTCGACCGCCCACTCGACCTGTTGCTCAAAGGCAGCCAGCTGCTCGCGCTCAAAGTCGCGCGACCAGTAGTAGTCGAGCCCCACCTCGCCCACGGCGATAAACCGGCGGGCCGTGGCGCGGTCTTCGGCCAGCACCGCCTTCATCCGGGCGAGTTCATCGGCCCACCCGGCATTTACCTCTTCGGGATGTAGCCCTATCATGGGGTACGCGTAGCCCGCATAGCGGGTACATACATCGAGCACTGAGGTCACGGAAGCCAGGTTGATGGCTGGCAGAAACACCCGGGCCACTCCGGCCTGACGGGCACGGGCCATCACCTCGTCCAAGTCGGCTGCGAACTCACTGCCGTCCAGATGGGTATGTGTATCTATAATGGGTATGGGCATAATCAGTATTGGCGTTTCATCATCTTCTCTGCATAGCGGGCCAGTTCGGCCTTGCGGTCCTCGCTAACGCCCACGGCACTGAGATGCTTACGGCTCTCGGCGAAGTAGTAAGCTATCTTCTCGGTGGCCAACAGGTCGATGCCTATCTCGTTGTACAGCCGCGTCACGGCGGCGACCTTCTCCTGAGGCTGGTCGTCGGTGGCCAGCCACCGCTCCAGTTCGGCCCGCTGCTCAGCGTTGGCCCGGTTATAGGCATTGATAAGCATGAAGGTCTTCTTGTTACAGAGTATGTCGCCCCCGATGGCCTTGCCAAACACCTTGGGGTCGCCGTACACATCCAGGAAGTCGTCCTGGAGTTGGAAGGCCAGCCCTATCTGCTCGCCGAACCTATACAGATTGTCACAGTCGGCTGCGGGCGCGTCGGCCAGTATGGCGCCTATCTTGAGCGCGCAGGCCAGCAGCACACTGGTCTTCAGCCTGATCATCTCGATATACTCGGCTTCGCTCACGTCGTTTCGCTGCTCGAAATCCATGTCATACTGCTGTCCCTCGCCTATCTCCAGAGCCGTCTCGGTAAACAGCTGCAGCACATCGGCCAACTTGTCGCGCCTACACTGGGCCATGCGCTGATAGGCCAGTACCAGCATAGAGTCGCCGCTCAGTATGGCGGTATTGGCGTTCCACTTGCGGTGTACCGTGGGCTGCCCCCGACGCAGGTCGGCATTGTCCATCAAGTCATCGTGCAGCAGGGTGTAGTTGTGGTACGTCTCCAGGCCACAGGCAGGCATCAGTATCGACTCCGGGTCGTCCTTGTACAGATTATAGGCCAGCAACATCAGCGTTGGACGTATGCGCTTGCCGCCCAGCGACAGCACATACCTGACGGGCTCGTACAGGGAGCTGGGATGCCGGTCGTAAGGCAGATGGCCCAGGTAATCATTAATCTTGGCAAGAATGTCTTCAGCTTTCATCATAAGTATCTTGGGGTTTACGGATTATAACTGGAACACTATGGGGATGGCAAACAGCGTGCGGCAGGGCTTGTCGTTCTCCATGCCGGGCTTCCATGGCGGCATCTGCTTGATGACGCGCAGCGCCTCGCGGTCCAGCAGCGGATGTACGGAGTGCTCTATCTTCGGCGAGGATATGGAGCCGTCGCGATTGATGATGAACGACACAACCACGCGGCCCTCTATATGCTGCTGACGGGCCAGGGGCGGATAGCAGAGGTTCTGCGTGAGCCACTTGGTAAACGCCTCCATGCCCCCCTCAAACTGTGGTATCTGCTCGACCACCCTGAAGTGTACGGGCTTATCGTCTACGGGTGTCTGGGGCAGCGCCTGCGACACGTGGGCATCATCGGTAACCGCCACCTCGTCGCCGGGCGTAACGGGAGTGGCCTGGGCGGCCAGTTTGTCGGGCGTGGCGGTCTGCGGAGCCTCTACGGCCTTGATGTTGGCCGACGCGGCCACAGCGGGACGGTCGGCCGAAATCATATCGCGCTGGTCGGCATAGCTCTGCAGGTCCATGTCCTGCACCATGTCGTCGAATGAGTCATCGGGGACATCGGGCGTGGTGACCGAGGTAAACTCGAGCGCCACGAAGAGCACCGACAGGGCCACTATCACACCCAGCAGAAATCCCGGGATGGCCTTGCTGTCGGTATCGGTACTATATATATGGCTCACATTCATCTTTACACTCCTTATAAATAATCGGTTGCCCGAATGAAATCGTCTGCAAAATTAACGTAGATTTTTGAAAAAAGGTGTAACTTTGCCCAATAATAGGACAAAATAGATGAAAAAATGTTTTTTCACTCTCTTCCTGACGCTCATTGTTACTCTGAGCGTCGCCCAGGAGAGCCAGACAACATACAACTTCCTCAGGGTGCCGGTGAGTGCCCACGCGGCAGCACTGGGCGGCGACAACATCACGCTGATAGATGACGACGCCACGCTGCTGTTTCACAATCCGGCCCTGCTGACATCGGCCAGCGACAAGACCATAACCCTGAACTACCTAAACTACATGGCGGGCGTCAACATGATGAGCGCCTCGTTCAGCCGGGTGGTTCGCGAGCGGGCATCGTGGGCCGTATCGGCTCAGTACATCAACTATGGCGACATGACGCAGATGGATGCCGACAACGTGCAGACCGGCACCTTCGCCGCCAAGGACATAGCCTTCGCAGGAACGTTCTCCTATCTGCTCACCGACCGCCTGGCCGGTGGCATCACCGCCCGCCTCATCACCTCTTACCTCGGCGACTACAACTCTATCGGCGCCGGCTTCGACCTGGGCCTTAATTACTACGACCCAGACCGTGAGTGGTCGCTCTCTGTGGTGGCCAAGAACTTAGGCGGCCAGCTCAAGGCTTACAATGAGGTCTACGACCACATGCCCATAGACCTGCAGATAGGCGGCAGCAAGCGCGTGAAGCATACTCCATTCCGCCTGTCGGCTACAGCGGTCGACCTGAACCACTGGAACTACAAGTTTATCTACCACTGGGTGTTCGGTGTCGACATACTGCTCTCCGACAACGCTTGGGTGGGTGCCGGCTACAACCTGCGCCGTGCCAACGAGATGAAAATAGTACACGATGACGACGAGAGCAGCCACGGTGCCGGCCTCTCACTCGGCGCGGGCCTTACCCTTGACCGTTTCAAACTGGGCGTGGCCTATGGCAAGTACCACGTGTCCAGCAGCTCGCTTATAGTTAACGCTGCATACACCTTATGATAACTACAGATATGAAAAAGATTGTGATAGCCATCGATGGGCACTCCTCGTGTGGCAAGAGTACCATGGCCAAGGACTTGGCACGTGAGATAGGATATGTATATGTAGACACGGGCGCCATGTACCGTGCCGTGACGCTCTTTGCGCTGCGCCACCAGCTGTTTAACGACGACGGGAGCATACAGGCCGACCAACTGGAGCAGCTTATGGACCAGCTCCACATCAGTTTCAAGTTCAATCCCGGCACAGGGCGCCCTGATACGTATCTCAACGGTGAGTTAGTGGAACGCCTTATACGGTCGCTCGAAGTGAGTTCGCACGTGAGTCCCGTAGCCGCCTTGCCCTTTGTGCGCACCGCGATGGTTCGCCAGCAGCAGGCCATGGGCCAGGACAAGGGCATCGTGATGGATGGGCGCGACATAGGTACCACCGTGTTTCCACAGGCCGAACTGAAGATATTCGTAACGGCCAGCCCGGAGGTGCGAGCACAGCGCCGCTACGACGAGCTGAAGGCTAAGGGCATGGAGGCCGACTACGGCGAGATACTGCACAACGTGCAGGAGCGCGACTACATAGACTCGCACCGCGAAGTGTCGCCCCTGCGCCAGGCTGACGATGCCCTGCTGTTAGACAACAGCCACATGACCATTGCCGAGCAGAAGCAGTGGCTCCTGGACCGTTACCACGAGACGGTAGCGGCCCTGTAGCCCCCACGCCACCATATACCAACGCCTTGAAACGGCGCGCACACCTGTCATGGGTACGCCGCCATTTCAAGGCGTTTTTCTTATTCCACTGCCAATGGCCGAGAGACTGCCTACCAGCCGCGCACGCCACCGCCAAGATCCCCCCAAGCTTCGTCCGGAGACTTGGGATGTACATCCAGGGGTTCAGAATGTGGGTTCCGAGGTTGTGAATGTACATCCAAAAACTTCGGACGGAGCCACCGGCCGTCAGTGCTCAGCCTCAGACTGCTCCCAGTCCTGCCACTCGCACATGGCCTGCTGCCAGTCGGTCTGTTGGCCGCTGGCCACGGCCTGGCGCTGCCGCTCGGCCTCATCGCGGGCACGATCACGGGCGCGTTTGGCCTTCATAGAGTTGATGGTGGCATCGTCCAGAATCTGGATAGCGCCCCGCCGCAGCGCCTCCTGAAGTTCCTCTTCACCAAAAGCACGCCCGGGCTCATTGAAATCAGAGATGTTGAACTCGTAGTTAACTCTCAGTTCGTGCCTTATCTGCTTCTGCCGGGCACGATTGCCGGCATTTTTAAGCCTCAGTAATTTTCCTATCTGGGTGATTTCGGCTTGCGAGAACTTGTTTCTTCCCATTATCTGCCCTACTTAATCTCCAGTTCTATCACCTTGTCTATATCAGTGGGCACCTCGCTGAGCAGTAAGGTGACTCCACTGGCCGTCTTGGCCGTCTTTACGGGCCGGCGGGTTATGAAGTCGACAGCGCTCACCACCGCCTTGTTGCCAGTGGGGATAAACAGGCCCTTATCCTTGAGATTGAGGATGTGAACGTAGAGCTTGTTGCCCTTCTGGGTTGTTACGCCCCAGTCGTGGGGAGCCACCAGTCCGCCCCGGCAGCCATATATGGTAGCACCATAGGTCTTGAGCCACGCGCCCATCTCGGCCAACCGGCTCAGAGCCATTGCGGGCAGATTGCCACAGGGCTCCGGCCCCATATTAAGCAGCAGATTGGCGTTTTTGCCCGCTGCGCGCACCAGCAACTGTATCAGCTGGCGTCCGCTCTTATAGTTCTGGTCTGTTATCTTGTACCCCCACATGCCGTTCATGGTCACGCAGCTTTCCAGAGGCAGCTGGCTGATGTCCTGTCCTGACAATCCGCCGGTGTTTTCACCAGGAAGATCCTGCTCGAAGATTTGGAAGTCCTCGCCGGGGTTAGGGGTAGAATGGTGGTTGTTGCCTATCAGACAGCCGGGCTGCAGACGGTGAATGAGGGCATACTGGCCAGGCAGCTGCCAGTCAAAGTTAGGATTCTCCTTCTGGTCCCACATGCCATCAAACCAGATGGCATCTACCTTACCATACTTAGTAAGCAGCTCGGTGAGCTGATTGTTCATAAAGGAGTAATAGCTCTTCCAGTCCTGCTTGTCCGTAGGACGGCCGGTGCCCCTGCCTGTACGGCCGAGCGGATAGTCAAGACGCCCCCAGTCCAGGTGCGAGTAGTAGAGATGTAGCCCGATACCCTGGCGATGGCACTCGTCAGCCAGTTCCTTTACGATGTCGCGCTTGAAGGGTGTCCCCTTCACGATATTGTAGTCGCTGTACTGCGTGTTCCACATAGAGAAACCGTCGTGATGGCGCGTGGTAAAACAGATGTACTTGGCTCCGGCGGCCTTGATAGCACTAACCCACTTGGCAGCATCAAACTCGGCCGGGTAGAAACCCTTGGCCAACTTGGCATACTCCAGGTAGTTGAGGTTCTTGGTGTTGAGCGTCCACTCGCCTGTGGCAAGCATGCTGTAGATGCCCCAGTGGAGGAAGACGCCAAAGCCCTGGTCGCGAAACTCGCGGCGGGCCTGCAGGTTGTCCTCCGTAGGTTGATACTGCTGTGCACTGGCCGCCAGGCATACCATCCAGGCGGCTAATAATGTGGCGGCTCTCCGCCCGATGACTGATGTCTTCATTTACTCTTGCTTTTATTATTATAATATGTATTATTTCAGTAACTTGCCGAGCCCTCCCAGGCCTTTCTTGAGCAGCTTCTTAGCCTTCTCCGAGCCGGCCTTTTTCACCTTGCTGCTCACCTTGGCCACAGCCTTGGCCTTCTTGGTGCCCTCCGGATACTCATAGTCTATATATACCGACCGCCACCGCACGGGCCGGAACCACTCGGCGTCGAGGTACTGCACCTGGTGGGTATCAGGATTGCGGACCACCAGCCACTTGGTGGTACTCATCATCGGTGGCATGACCCATATACGGTCGCTGTTAACCAGTGTTGTAGGCACGGAAAATTCTTCATTAGGCTCGGTACAGAAGCAGTCGGGGCCAGGGATAACGTTGACAAATACATCCCAGCCGCCCTCGGTCTTCTCACCCGTAGCTATGGCCTGATACCAGCCTATGCGGTGGGCATAGAGACAGCTCTCGGTCAGACTGAGGGCCTGGCCTATGGTGACTGGCTGACCCGGGGCGAGCTGCTTGCCTGCTGTAGCCCCCATCAACTCGAGCGTGGTCATAAAGCCCATAGCCTCGCGGGCCCAGTCCTTAACCTGGGCTGCGTCGGTGTAGGCTCCCAGGTTGGGCGTGTAGTCGGTATAGGTATAGTCCGAGTGTTTCTCGATGTAACGGAGAGCCCGGTAGAGGATGGTGGCCATCTCTTGGCGCGACACGGCGGCCGCGGGCGACAGGTTGCCGGTGGCGAAACCCTCGGTAAGGCCCATGGCGGCTGCCTTGGCGGCATAAGGGTCGGTGGTGTCGGCATAGCGCTTGGCAGCATCGGTCTTTACGGCCCGGCCGGTCATCTCCTCGGCCAGCCGTACAGCCATGCCCACCATCTGCACACGACTTACAGGACGTGTAAAGTCGCTGCCCAAGGCCTGCTCGTCGGCAACGAGATGGTCGCTGACGGCTCGCTGCACGCCATCCTGGTCGGCTAGAGCCACCTTAGCCTTGGTTCTGGCTGGCAAGGTGAACATTCCGGGCAGGGGCTCGGTGGCGGCCAGCGCCATCTGCACGTCTGACTTAATCTGACGCTTCTCCTGCTGAGTGTATAACTGATAACTGGCATCGGTGCCAGTGCTCTTCCACTCTTCGACACTGATGTGGTTACGATGGTAGACCGAGGAGCGGTGGCACCAGATGCAACTCCGCCAGTAGACGTGCTCGCCGGCAGCGTTGACGCCCACGTAAGCCTCGTCGGTGGCCAGGTCGGCCCAGTAGCCATGGGTGCTCTTGCCCACGGGTGTATGTTTATCAGAGAAAGGTTCGCTGAAGGTGTGCTTGGGGTTGCGCTCGCACTTGCCGCAGTAGCGACACGAGTAGTAGAACTGCTGGTCTATCTGACAGGTGGGATAATGGGCCAGACGGTCGGAGCTCTTGATACGCTTGGTGTAGACATGGCGCGTACACCAGTCGCGCGTGGCTCCCATGCCAGCCTTCTGGGCCGCATAGACATCGCCGCTATATACGCGCAGGGTGTAGACAGGCCCGGTAGGATCGGTTTCGAGGATGGGCTTTACGGCGGCCAGCTGCGAGGCGGGTATACACACCGCACCGCGGGCCGTAAGATACGACTGGCTCTTTTCCCACGACGAGCGCCAAGTGGGCGACAGCGGATTGGTCATAGCCTGATGCAGACTGCGGATGAACTTAGCACAGTCCATCTTGTCGCTGAGCCACAGCTCGCGTAGGTTGTAGGGAGCGCTGAGCACGTCCTTGATGGTGTAGGCGAGCCTCTTCTCATCTATATCCTTGGTATCTACGATGGCTTTGGTGATAAACAGGGCACGCTGAGTGTCTTTCTGGGCGTTTATCTGGCTCAGTTCGCTGCTGGTATGACCATCTTCAGGACGGTTGGCATCGTTGAGTATCACTACATCCATGGCTTGCTTGCCCACCCAGAGGGCATCGGCTTCCTGGGTGGTATAGGTTCGGCGCATGCCGAGCAGCAGATGATGTTCTTCCTGATATGAGCCAGAGGCGCGGGCAAGCACTTTGCCGTTGCCGCCAGGCACAGTAACAAACGCCTGCATACTGGGAAAGTAGGGGGCACTGATCTGGACATCGGCGGGCTTGCCGTTAACGGTGGCCGAGAATGTCTGGTCGTCCAGGCACTCGTCGCCGTCGCGCACGGCGTAATTGCAGATATACTTGCCATCGGTCTTGAGTTCCAGCACGATGGTCACCGCGTATGTGTAGCCTGCCTTGAACTTGGGGTATTCGGGCTTGGAGTCGTCAAACTCGCCATCCCATGTCAGGCTCTGTACACTCACCGCGCCCTGGGCCACCAGGTCGCCATAAGAGGTGGTGGCCGCGGTAAGGGCGAGTTTCTGGGCCTCCTGCATGGTCATGCCGGCGGTGGGCACGGGCAGGGTCAGGGCCATAGACTTAACTTTGACTTTGCCATTGGTGGCCTGGGCGGCCATGGGCAGCATGAGCTGTAGCAGCATCAGCATGGTTAGCAATTTGCGCATAAGGGATAAATGTTATTTAGGGTTATTTATGACTGTCTTTATTATATATATAATGTATAGCGGCTGCAATATTCGTAAAAAAAAACGAACTACACAAGTTTTTAGACCACAAAAACACGGAGCAGGGACCATCGGGGCAAAAAAACAGGGGGCGAGGGCCATCTTTAAGGCCGTAGCGGTGGCGGTCTCGGCTATTTTTCTTACTTTTGCTCATCAGTTAAATCATTTCAAACCGTCAAACCGCATGGACACAGAACAACTTTCGGTCCCTAAGAAGACCATCGTGGGCATCCAGTTTCTCTTCGTAGCCTTCGGCGCTACGGTACTGGTGCCCCTACTCATCGGCATCGACCCGGCCACGGCCCTCTTCACGGCCGGTGTGGGCACCTTTATCTTCCACTTTGTCACCAAGGGGCGCGTGCCCATCTTCTTAGGCAGCTCGTTTGCCTTCATAGCGCCTATCCTGGCTGCCACACAGCAGTGGGGGTTGCCTGGCACCCTGGCCGGACTGACCAGCGTGTCGTTAGTGTACTTCGTTATAAGCGCCCTGGTCAAGTGGCAGGGGCGACGGCTGCTGGACAGGCTCTTCCCGCCCATCGTGATAGGGCCCGCCATCATCCTGATAGGTCTGTCGCTGTCGGGTAGCGCGGTAAACATGGCCAAGACCAACTGGGTGCTGGCGTTCTGCTCGCTCATCACGGCCATCTTAGTGCTCACATTCTGCCGCGGACTAATGAGGCTGGTGCCCATCATCTCGGGAGTGGTAGTGGGCTACATCGTGGCGCTGTTCATGGGCGAGGTAGACTTCTCGGGGGTGGCATCGGCCGCCTGGGTGGCCTGCCCGGTACACTTTGACACCATCACACACTTCTGCTGGAGCCCATTCCTGTACATGATACCGGTGGCCATAGCGCCGGTGCTGGAGCACATAGGCGATGTGTACGTGGTAAGCGCCGTGGCGGGCAAGGACTTTGTCAAGGAGCCCGGGCTGCACCGCACTATGCTCGGCGATGGACTGGCCTGCCTGGTATCGGCCTTCTTGGGTGGCCCACCTGAGACCACCTACTCGGAGGTAACGGGGGCCATGTCTATAACCAAGGTTACCAGTCCGGCGGTTATACGCATATCGGCTGCCACAGCCATCTGCTTCTCGGTGGTGGGTAAGCTGAGCGCCCTGCTGCAGTCTATCCCACAGGCCGTGCTGGGCGGCATCATGCTACTGCTCTTCGGTACAATAGCCAGTGTGGGCGTCCAGAACCTGATGCAGCACCGCGTGGACATGAACGATACCCGCAACGTGATAATAGCCTCTGTGATGCTCACCATGGGCCTGGGCGGCGCCGTGCTGTCGTCGGGCAGCTTCGCCATATCGGGCATAGGCTTAGCCGCCGTAGTGGGCGTGGTGCTCAACCTGGTTCTGCCGCAGACCCGCAAGAAGCAGGAGTAGCACCGCGGCCTCTCCAGGACAGAAGAAAACGACCAGGCTTGCAGCGCACGCTGCAAACACAGGGATAAAAGCCCCACAGGTAGCGATGGGGATAATCCCCGAAATCATGGAGGCCGACCTTTACGTTTCCCGGAGCCACCTTTAGCGCGCTGGGAGCCATCTTTAGAAACGTAAAGGTCGGTCATTTCATTTTCCACGATGCTCCCCCCTTTAGCGCGCGCTACTTACACGAGGCAGCTATGGTCATTCGCCAAACGTGAAAATGGCCATCGGCGTAGGGAGGGTCACCGCCAGCATGCAGGGAGCCCTTTTTACTTTTCCACCCTTTTCCGCTGAAAAAACCGGGGCGCTGGTGGCGCTTATTACAAATAATATGCGTAATTTTGGAAACCATTACGACAGCGCTGCTGTCCATGGGCCAGCTCCAAACTACGAACGCGATGCAGCTTATGACCACTTCAGATATACTCTATTCAGACGCCTGCCTGATATTCATCATCGTGGGTGTGGTGTGTGCCGCCGTGCGATGGGCCCACATGTGCCGCCCATACGCCGAGGAAGCCAGCTTTTTCTACCCAGCCCGCAAGCAGGCTACATTCTTCTTCGCGGCGGTGCTCATGGAGATACCCTATCTGCTACAGCCGGCCGATGACGCTACCATGACCTACATCAGGGTGTGGGGAGTGGTCTACTACCCCGTATGCTTTACCATGCTCTTCCTGCGGTACTTCAGGGGACAGCAGCTGACGGGCCGCACCAACTGGCTGTACTTCGGCCTGCCCATGCTGATGCTCACAGCCATGATGGTGGCCGTAATGGTTACCGACGGCACATGGATAGAGCGCCACATGGTGGCACTGAGCTGCACCGGAGGGGCCGTGGGCATCCTGCTGTCGGTGCGCCTCATCCGTATATCGGCCTGGATGAAGCAGGGCATAGACAACTATCACCACGCCAACTACTCTACCGAGGCCGACTTCCCCTATAGGTTCGCCCAAAGGATGCTGGTGCTACCCATGATATGGATAGCCATCATGTGGATGGTCTTTCTGACAGGCAGCCGCCCACTCAAGCTGGTGGTAGACCTGCTGCTGTCAGTCTGGATGGTACACATCCTCTGCATAATACTGCATCCGCAGCGCATACCACGCCAGGCAGGGGCCGAACAGTACATCCAAGGGATAGAGGAAGAGGCCAAGAAGCAGGCCGACCAGGCGGCCCGTACGCCCAGTGGCCTGATGATGGGCCGCGGAACCACCGCCGACAGTACGCCGGCAGCCTATAGCGACGAGGTAAGAGACCAGGTGATAGCCATCATACTGCGCCGGTACCGCGAGCCCCACTTGCTGAAGACCGAGGTGCTGGCCGACGTGGACCGAGGGCTCACGGCACCCGCCAGCAGGTTCATCGCCAGCATAGGGTACTACACACTCATCAACATGTTCCGCTTGCGCCACGCCGAGCTTTACGCGGCAGCTCACCCAGGGGCCAAACAGGCCGAGGTGGCGGCTGCGTCGGGCTACCTGTCTGACCAGGCGCTGAGCCGGGCCCGTCGCAATGTTACAGACATAGACCCCACCTTCGTGGCAGGGGTCAAGCTGTGAGTAAGAGGGCCTGTAAGTATCATGGCCATCCCATCCTTCCACAGGATGGCCACACACTGCGATAAGAAGATGACGATTTACCCCATATACCACACTACCACACTTCGGTAAATCATAAATAAAAAGGTGGCAAACGCTAATCCTGCCACCCTATGCTACCATTGTAGGGCCCTAAACGGCTACCTGCCTAAAACTGATACTGCAGGTGGCGCATGGCATGACCGCCCCAGGTGGCGTCGTTCTGATAAACAAAGCCGAGACGTGTGTAAAGCTGCTCGGCACGTGGATTAGCCGTATCAACCAGCAGTCCGGCAGCCGGGAAGCCCCCGCGGCGCGCCCTGTCAATGGTGGCCCCAAGCAGCGCAGAGGCTATGCCACGTCCCCTGAACGCCTCGGCCACACACAAGCTGTCTATGTAGAGTTCGCCAGCCTGCGTCTCGTCCTCCATGTCCGAGAAATCGCGGCCCAAGCGCTGTCGCGTCTCGTCTATGAACGCCTGGCGCAGGGCATGGAGCTGGCCCCCATCGTAGCTGGTGCACACTCCTATCACGTCGCCATGCTCCATGGCCACTAAGGTGTTACAGTAACTATACTGGCTATCGGTCCGGACTACGAGGGCCGTCATCAGTTCTTCAAAGTCGGCTATCGTATGCGCCGGTCCGGCATAATACAGACAGCAGTCGGTGGTCATGGCGGTCATAATAAGACGCGCTATCGCCCGCGCCTGCGTGGGCAAGGCTGTAACTATATCCATAGGAATACTATATCTTGTTAAGTGTGAAGTCAAACTGCAGGCCACCCTGTCCGGGACAACTCACACGGATGGCGCCACCATGGAGAAGCACGGCGTTCTTGACGATGGCCAGGCCGAGACCCGTGCCGCCCATCTTACGGCTGCGCCCCTTGTCTACGCGATAGAAGCGCTCGAAGAGACGGCCCAAGTGCTGCGGCTCTACACCCACGCCGTTGTCGGCAAAGGTAAAGTGCCACTGCCCGCCCTCGTCCCTGGCGGTCAGGCTGATGGTGGTGCCCACACCCGCATAGGCTATGGCGTTATCGGTAAGATTGCGGAATATGCTGTATATCAGACTGGGATTGCCCCTGACCATCAGCCTGTCTGGCAAGTGTACCTCCATGTGCATATGCCTATCGGCCAGCTGCAGGGCCGTGGCCTTGACGATGCTGGCCACCACCTGGGCTATGTCTACCGGGCTGAACTCCATCAGCGGAGCCCCGTCGTCCATCTGGTTGAGCGTAGATATGTCCTGCAACAGCGTGGCGAGGCGCTGGCTCTGGGCATAGCAGCGCTCCATGAACTGCCGGCGGGTGGTCCCGTCCATGTCCGGGTTATCGATGATGGTCTCCAGGTAGCCCTGGATACTCGCCACGGGTGTCTTGAGTTCGTGGGCTATGTTCTGAGTAAGCTGCCGCTTCAGAACGTCCTGCTCCCGACGCGTATGTTGCAGCCTGCGGTATATCTTGATAATCTTTTCGGCTATCTCGCCCAACTCGTCGTTCGGAAAGTCTATCAGCTCCTCGGTATCGAGCGACTCGTTGTGGTCAGCACGGGCTGCGAAGGCTCTCAGTTTGGCTATATTCTTACCCAGGCGGTGCGTAAAATGGTAAAGAACCATCACCAGCAGCAGGATGGCCCCCAAGGCAAACCACAAGAAGTGCTGGTCGGCCCGGAGAGACCTTGCCAGGTCGTGGGTGTAAGGCAGCGCGCTGCGAATGACGATGGAGTCGTGTGGGTAGTACGACGCTGAGTAGAAGAAGTAGCCCTTGAGCGTCTTACTGCTGCGTTCTACCGTAGAGCCGGTACCTACGGCGAGCGCCTGGCGTACCTCTGGACGGCCCGCATGGTTGGCAAAGTCGGTATAGCACTTGTGCCAGTTGTCAAACACCACCCGCCCATCCGGGCGGATAAGCGTTACGCGCAGGCCGGACATGTGGTGGCGGCGAACGTAGGCTGCCAACGCCGCCTCGGTCATCGCGGGCTGGTCGTGGAGTTCATCGTCCATCCTGTCGTTGAAGTCCTGGAGCCTGATGGTAAGCGCGTCTATCTTATACTGCTTCTCCCGGGCATGCTGGTACACTATAAAAGTGGTGGCAAAGACCAGGAACACAGCAATGACGCCCACGTACAATTTCTGTCCGACACTGATACGCCGCATAACCGCTATTCTTCAAAGAAATAACCATAGCCAAGCCTGGTAATGATGTGGCGGGCGTAGTCCTTAATCTTCTTGCGCACGCGGGTGATGTTCACGTCGACCGTGCGGTCAAGTACCATCACATCGCGAGGCCAGATACGGTTGATGAGTTCCTGGCGGGAGAATACGTGGCCCTTTTCGCGCAGCAGGAGGGCCAGAATCTCGAACTCGGTCTTAGAAAAGGGAATCTCCTCGTCATCGATGCTCACCGTCTTCTTGTCCAGGTTGAGCTGAAGGCTCTTAAAGGTGAGCACCTGCTGGTCAGGGGCCTGCTCGTGGGTACGGCGCAGCACGGCCTTGATGCGGGCCTTGACCTCGCGGATAGAGAAGGGCTTGGCGATGTAGTCGTCGGCCCCTATGTCGAGCCCATTAACGGTGTCGCTCTCGGTCGTGCGTGCCGTTAGGAATATGATGGGAATCTGGGAGGTCTCTGCGCGCTTCTTCAGCATACGCGCCAGGGTGAAGCCGTCCATGCCGCCCATCATCACGTCGAGCAGCAGCAGGTCATAGCGGGCCACGTTCTTCTCCAGGGCCTCCTCGGCCGAGTTGGTGGTGGTAACGTAGTAGCCCTCGGCTTCCAGATTAAACTTCAGAATGTCACACAGGTCTGTCTCGTCGTCTACTACCAGTACACGATACTTCTTTTCGTCCATATTGCTATTACTTATCATACCTGTTGCAAATTTATGAAATCTACTGAGTAATAGCGCCACAGCAGCCATTACAATTCTGTGAAAAAGAGCGGTTTCCAGTATCTGCGCAGAAGTTTGCCACGCCCTGGGCGGCAGTGTGTGTCATCGCCGTGATGCTCTGTAGCTACAAAGTTAGTACATGGCGCCTACAAATCAAAGCAAATGGCCAACTATTTTGCATCGGCCCGCACTTTCGGGGCCGTATATAGCGAGGGGGCTCCCACCGCGCTGGCGATGGGAGCCCCCTCGGTACATGTATAGCGGGTTACTGCTTCTTCAGCACATCCAGCTTGGGGGTCTCGATGCCGCTCAGGATGGTCTTACGACTGTCGTTGAGCTGCTCGAAGATAACTATCTCGTTCTGGCCCTTCTTCAGGAAACAGCCGGGCAGGTAGAGGGTCTGCTGTGGACCCACATGCCAGTAGCGGCCCAGGTTGATACCGTTGACGAAGACGATGCCCTTGCCCCACTGCTCCATGTCAAGGAAGGTGTCGCCCACATTATTAATATTAAAGGTACCCTGGTATATCACGGGCAGGCCCTGGACGTAGCCGTGGTCAGAGGCCGACAGCTGGGGAGCCTTGTCCATGGGCAGGCGATACATTTTCCACTCGCCCTCGATAGTGTTGTCATTGATAGTGATAGGACGGATAAAGCCCTTGAAGCTCTCTGAGATGCGGGCTCCGTAGTTGATGCGGCCCAGGTTCTCGACCAGGATGTCGAGGGTACTGTTAAAGGGTATCTCGACCTCGATGCTGTCCTTGCCGGTAACGCGGTTGAGCTCGCCCACCTTGGTACCGTTCACGTAGACGATGCCGTAGTCGGCTATGCCGTCAGCCTTGAGCACGCCACTGATGGGCTGGTTGAAGTGACGGCGGTAGAGCACGTAGCCATGGCCCTGGCCGAGAGCCTCGAACGTGGGGAGCGTGTCGCACTCAACGGGAGTGATGCCCTCGATACGGTCAAAGAGGTTCTGGCTGTTAGTAAGCTGTATATCACGGATGCCAATCACGGGGATGCGTGCCGGAACCTCGGGGAGGTTCTTATTGTACTGCTTCAGGATGTCGCGTATGGCCTGGTACTTAGGAGTAGCCCAACCGGCCTCGCTGATGGGAGCATCGTAGTCGTAGCTGGTAAGGTCGGGCTGCAGATTCTTGGCGTTGGTGTAGTTGGCACCCGACGTAAAGCCGAAGTTGGTGCCGCCATGTACCATGTAGAAGTTGAAGCTGATACCTGCGTCAAGGTATTTCTTCATCTGGTTGGTAAAGGCGGTCGACGTTACCTTCTGGAAAGGCTCGTTCCAGTGGTCCAGCCATCCCGTATAAAACTCTGCAACCATGTAAGGGCCCACACCGCCATGGTACTGGTCTACCTTCTTCTTGACATTGGCGATGTTGTTCTCACCATTACAGGTGGGCAGGGCACCTTCGATGGAACCACCTTCGAACAGCCAGCTGCCATCGGATGTAAACATGGGCACATCGAAGCCTGCCTCAATCAGCGCATCGCGTATGGCGGCGCTATACTTCTTGTGTGTGGCCAGGGGGATGTCCTTGCGCTGGCTAACGTACGACCCAAACTCGTTCTCGGCCTGCACCATCACGATGGGGCCGCCCTTGGTTACCTGGAAATCGCGCACCTGGGCCGCTAATTGGCCTATATAGGTACGGCACGAGTCCAGAAAAGCCTTGTTATCGGTACGTATCTTCATGCCGGGGGCCGTGCTGAGCCACCAGGGATAACCACCATACTCCCACTCGCCACAGGCATAGGGGCCGGGACGCAGAATAACCATCATACCCTCGTCCTGGGCGGCCTTGAGGAAGCCGCGCAGGTTGTGACTGCCCGTAGTCCAGTCCCACTGACCGGGAGCTGTCTCGTGGTAGTTCCAGAATACGTAAGTGGCCACGGCATTGAGTCCCAGGGCCTTCATCATCCGCAGTCGGTGCTGCCAGTAAGCAGCGGGCACGCGGGCGTAGTGCATCTCACCGGAGTGTATCTGTATGGGCCGGCCGTCGTAGACAAAGTTTCCACCCTCTATCTTAAAGGTATGCTTAGCCTTGGCCGACGCGCCGGAGGCTACTCCGAGCATCAGGGCCAGTACGGCCACGAAGAGAGAACATCTTAATAAGTTACGATTCATATACGTTATATTGTTTAGTAATACAAAATTAATAACAAATGTACGCGCGCGAAAAGAAATGTCCTATAATTTTTGTTAACTCCACCATGATTGCCCCTCGGGCAAGGACTGGGGCAAGGGCCATGACGGCTTTGAGAAGTAAAAAGGTAAAAGGCTAAAAAGGTGAAAAGCGCACCCTGCATGCTGGCGCTGGTTCGCTGCACGGCCATGGCGGCCATTGGAACAGGAAAGACCAACCGTTACGTTTCCAAAGACGGCCTCCAGCGTGCTAAAGACGGCTTTTGGAATCGTAAAGACCGGTCTCCACGCTTCGGATGGCCATTCCCGCCATCACCCATAGCACTCCCGCCCCCTGCCCTTTTCACCTTTCTACTCTTTTACCTCTTTACTTTCTCCGTGGGGCTGACAGGTACGTCACCCGTCACTGACATTTTGGCAGAAAAGAGGGTTCGGAACACCCTTTGCACAACAGGCAGTAGCGCTGCTGGTTCTTCCCCAGGGCCGGCAGGGCTGAAGGTAAACACCCCGATAATAATAACGATTAAGAAAGGAACAACAAATATGACATTAGACAAATTCACTATCAAGGCGCAGGAGGCTGTGCAGAGCGCAGTCACTCGGGCGCAGACAGCAGGCAACCAGGCCATCGAGCCGGTACACTTGCTGTTAGGAATAATGGACAAGGGTAAGGATGTCACCACTTTTATATTCCAAAAGATGGGCGCCAACCCACAGCAGATACTCACCTTAGCTGAGTCGGAGCTGAGCCATCTGCCTAAGGTACAGGGCGGTGAGCCCTACCTGACCAATGAGGCCAACGAGATACTCACCAAGGCCATGGACGAGGCTCGGCGTATGGGCGATGAGTACGTGTCGATAGAGCCGATGCTCATCGCCATGCTCCAGACCAACTCTACCGCCTCGCGCATACTCAAGGATGCCGGGCTCACCGTCGAGGGTGTACGCCAGGCCATCAGCGAGCTGCGACAGGGCAAGAAGGTAGACGGCGCGTCGGCCGATGAGAACTACCAGGCTCTCTCCAAGTATGCGCAGAACCTGGTCGAGAAAGCCCGCCAGGGCAAGTTGGATCCTGTCATCGGCCGCGATGACGAGATAAGACGTGTCCTCCAGATTCTCTCTCGTCGTACGAAGAACAACCCTATCCTTATCGGCGAGCCTGGTACTGGTAAGACAGCTATCGTTGAAGGTCTGGCCGAGCGAATAGTACGCGGAGACGTGCCGGAGAACCTTAAAAACAAGCAGCTGTACTCGCTCGACATGGGCGCACTGGTAGCAGGTGCCAAATACAAAGGAGAATTTGAGGAAAGACTGAAGAGCGTCATCCAGGAGGTAACCAAGGCCGATGGCAACATCATCCTCTTTATCGATGAGATACACACGCTGGTCGGCGCAGGCGGTGGCGAGGGTGCCATGGACGCTGCCAACATTCTGAAGCCTGCCTTGGCCCGTGGCGAACTGCGTGCCATAGGTGCCACCACCCTCAACGAGTATCAGAAGTACTTCGAGAAAGACAAGGCGCTGGAGCGTAGGTTCCAAACTGTCATGGTCGACGAGCCTGATGAGATTGACGCCATCAGTATCCTCCGTGGCCTGAAGGAGAAATACGAGAACCACCACAAGGTTCGTATCCAGGACGATGCCTGCATTGCTGCCGTGAAACTCAGCGAGCGTTACATCTCTGACCGTTTCCTCCCCGACAAGGCTATCGACCTCATGGACGAGGCTGCCGCTAAGCTCCGTATGGAGCGCGACTCTGTCCCCGAGGAGCTCGACGAGATAGATCGGCACCTGAAGCAGCTCGAGATAGAGCGCGAGGCCATCCGCAGCGAGGAGAAGCATCGCCAGAGCGACGGCAGTGCCGACAGCGCTACGCTCGACAACCTGCACACTTCGCTCGACAAGCTCGACAAGGAAATAGCTTCCCTGCGTGAGCAGGAACAGCAGTTCCGGGCTAAGTGGGAGGCTGAGAAAGGACTTGTAAACAAGATCCAGCAGGACAAGCAAGAGATAGAGAGCCTCAAGTTTGAAGCCGAGAAAGCTGAGCGAGAGGGCAACTACGGCAGGGTGGCCGAGATTAGATACGGAAAGTTAAAGGCTATCCAGGACGACATAGACTCTATACAGTTGCGGTTACGCAGTACGCAGGGCGGAACGGCCATGGTACGCGAGGAGGTAACCGCCGACGATATAGCAGAGGTGGTGAGCCGCTGGACGGGCATCCCGGTATCTAAGATGATGCAGAGTGAGCGCGAGAAGCTGCTCCACCTGGAAGAGGAACTGCACCGCCGTGTCATAGGACAGGACGAGGCCATCACCGCAGTGGCCGATGCAGTCAGGCGGTCGCGTGCGGGACTTCAGGATCCCAAGCGCCCTATCGCCTCGTTCATCTTCTTGGGAACCACGGGCGTGGGCAAGACAGAGCTGGCCAAGGCCCTGGCTGAATACCTGTTCAATGACGAGAATATGATGACTCGTATCGACATGAGCGAGTATCAGGAGAAGTTCAGTGTGACCCGCCTCATCGGTGCGCCTCCTGGTTACGTGGGCTATGACGAAGGCGGACAGCTTACGGAGGCTGTGCGGCGCAAACCGTACTCGGTCGTTCTCTTCGACGAGATAGAGAAAGCTCATCCCGATGTGTTCAACACGCTGCTGCAGGTACTCGATGACGGCCGTCTGACCGACAACAAGGGCAGGGTGGTCAACTTCAAGAACACCATTATCATCATGACATCTAACGCCACCCGCGAGATGCTCAGCAAGATAATGCGCCCGGAGTTCCTGAACCGTATTGACGACATAATCACTTTCCACCCACTCAAGAAGGAAGAGATTAGCCAGATAGTGGAGCTCCAGATGCGCCGCGTGCAGAAGATGACGGCTCAGCAGGGCGTCACCATCACATGGACGCCGGCAGCCATAGACTACCTGACCACCGTGGGCTACGACCCGACCTTTGGCGCTCGCCCCGTGAAGAGAGCTATCCAGGACCATGTACTCAATGACCTGAGCAAGATGATCCTGGCCGAGAAGGTAACCAAGGAGCGTCCCATTACAATAGACGCTAACGCCGACGGCATCGTGTTCAGCAACAAGTAACCCATCGCCGCCACAGGCAAGGCCATCAATAGCAAGCCCTCCCTCCGAGATAAAACTCGGAGGGAGGGCTTTTTGTGTCTTGGAGGTTACGGCCCGTAGACCGGAGATTACTTGACTATCTTCTTACCGCCCACGATGTAGATGCCCGAGGGCAGGGGGCTGAGGTCGGTGCCCACATACTGCCCCTGCAGGGTATAGATACGGCGGTCGGCGGTGCGTCCGGTGGTCACGGTGGCCTGCTCTATACCGGTAGAGGTACCCTCGGCCACTACCCTTACCTCATCCAGGAAGAAGCGCTTGGCAGGTACGAAGGTGAGACAGCCCGAACCACTGCCGGTGATGGTGGCGGTAATGTCGGTCCACTGGTTGGGCTCCAGGGTGTAGGTTCCCACCTCTACCCCATCGTACTTGAGCGTGAGGGTGCGGCCATCCATACCGAAGGGGGCTGCCTTGAAGGTCACCTTGGCCCGTCCCGTCAGGTCAAACGAGGGCGAGCTGACCTGGCCGTTGCCCTTGCTGTTACCAAACTTAGCACAATGGTCGGCACCGCCGCCATTGGTATAGGCCCAGCCCTCATGGTCAGCATTGAACTTATTGCTGCCTATGTTGCCGCTCCATGCATTGTCGTTGCCACCCTTGCCGGTACACTTGTCAAAGCTCTCATAGAACACCTGGCCCTCGGGCGTGGGCTCGTCGGCCACGGTGGCGGTGTATTGGAAACTCACCGTACCATCGCCATTGGTGGTAATGTCGCTCACCTTGACACCCATCTTGCGCGTGCCGCCAGTGTTCTTGTTATACAAGCCAAAGGCGGGCTTGCTCGAGTCGCTCAGCGTGTTGTTGGTCTTATACGGATAGAGGTCGCCCGTCAGTGTCTGCTTGGTGTATTGACCGTAGTCTTCATCCCAGTACTTACTGTCGTCATCGTTGTCGGCATGGATAATGGTGAGGCGCTGGTGGTCGTTGGTAAAGTCAGCCGTCCAGCCGTCGACCTTGCGGAAAGTACCCGTCGCGTTGACCACATTGTTAATCCAGCAGTTAGCATCGTAGTCTACGTGGATAACACTGAGGCCCGAGGCAGGCAGACCAGCATCCCAGCCAGTACGCTGTCGGTTCTCGAGCAGATAGTATTCATCGCGGTTGCCCTTGTTGTATAGTACATAGGCGCTGCCACCCTGGGCGGTGGGCTTCAGGTTGTCTACCTTGACATCCTGGTCACCCAACTCGACGTAGTCTATCCAGCCGGCAATCCACTTCTCGTAGGCGGTGTAACCGGCAGGCGTAAAGCCATCGTCATTATACCCGCCATAGTCCATAAGGTCCCAGTCGCTCATACCAAAATGGCCCTCGTAGAAGACATCGTAGAGGTCGGGATAACCCAGGCAGTGAGAGAACTCGTGACAGATGGTACCGATGCCATCGACGCCATGCAGGCCCATCTCAGCCGAGCAGGCGTAAGAGTCTATCTTGACACCGTCGAGCTCGAGGTTCATGCTGGCATAACCAAGATTAGAGGCGTGGGGCCAGATGGTCTCATCGGCACCACCGGCAGCCTCGCCCTGCCCGGCATAGATGACGTAGACCTGGTCTACCTCGCCGTCGCCAGCCCAGTCATACTTCCCAAAGTCTACCTGGCTGTCTACCAGACGGCAAGCCTCGGCTATCATCTCCTCAGGGTGCTCGTCCTGGTCGTCATCATCGTTATTGCCATAGTAACTGGCTTTCTGCGACACCGTTACAGGGCCCACAACGTCGAAGTCGATGGTAAACTTGCCATCGCTCTGGTCACGGAAGTAGTCTTTGATACTGCCCTTGAAGTCGTCCATCTTCAAGCCTTCTTCATTGGCCACACGGTTGTAGAAAGCCTGGTTGTGGGCACTCTTAAACTTGGTGTCCTGGAAGTTAACCAGGATGATAAGGCCCTTCTTGACACCCTGATAATTGCCCCGTTTGCCAGAGATGTCTGCCTTACGACGGCCCGAGAACACGGCATTGGCCTGGCGGCGGCGCTGAGCGCCATGACGGGCCAGTGCCTTACGGTCGGCACGCTGATAGCGCCCGCCCTGAGCCGGGCTGTAGGCTGTGCCGTCATCTGTAACATACCAGTGGGCATACTCGTCGCCCACCAACTGGGCCTTGACAGTTGAGCCGTCGGCCAGGGTCAGCGTACGCCATACACCGCGACGGGCCGGCATGGCCTGTACCATCAGCACGGCCACGAGGAAAAGGAAAAAGAGTAAAAATCTCTTCATATTTATTCGCTATTAGAGGTATTGTGTACAAAGTTAGTGTTTTTGCGTGAGTAATGGGACCACTGATGACAAAAATTTTTCACACCGAGGCCAAAATATTTCTTCCCGGGGCTATCGGCCCGCTGCCCAAAGGAGTCACCCATACACGCCGAACCGTTCTTGGCTTCGTCCGAAGACTTAGAATGTACATTCTGTGCCCTCGGACATACATTCTAAACTTTCGGATGTACATTCTAAACTTTCGGATGGAGAGGGAGGAGGCCGTTTTTTTCCTTGCAGTGTCTTCGGCTTGCACTACCTTTACGGCTGCCACCATGAAGGTAGCCTGCGCCTCGGAAATAAAAACAATTAATTGTTTTGTAAGTGTCGCTCGGCTTACACCTACTTTAGATAAAGTAGGCGGCGCCTCAACACTGTCAGTAAAAAACTCTGTTTTTTTCTTTGCAGTGTCTTCGGCTTGCACTACCTTTGCAAAAAGAAACGTAAAGATGGCTTCTAATGGTCAGAAAGTAACTAAAATAAATAAAATCAGTACAATGGAAGAAAAAGAAAAAGACGCGGTGCAGCTGCCCGACAACGCCTTTCGCGAGCTGAGGGCTGGCGAGGAGTACAAGCCCGTGATGAGTCCGGAAAAGAATTACCCGGAAGTTAACGCATGGAGCGTGAGCTGGGGACTGGTCATGGTGGTGCTTTTCTCGGCGGCCGCCGCTTACCTGGGCCTCAAGGTGGGACAGGTGTTCGAGGCTGCCATCCCTATCGCCATCATCGCCATCGGTGTGTCCTCGGCCACCAAGCGCCACAACGCCATGGGCGAGAATGTCATCATACAGAGTATCGGTGCCTGCTCGGGCGCTGTGGTGGCGGGAGCCATCTTTGTGTTGCCGGCCATCTACATGCTGGATCTGCAGGCCGACTTCCTCAAGGTATTCATAGCCTCGGCACTGGGCGGCATACTGGGCATCCTGTTCCTGATACCCTTCCGCAAGTACTTTGTCAAGGATATGCACGGCAAGTATCCCTTCCCAGAGGCCACGGCCACCACACAGGTATTAGTGTCGGGTGCCAAGGGCGGCAGCCAGGCCAAGCCACTGCTCGTAGCCGGCTTGGTGGGTGGACTGTACGACTTTATCGTAGCCACCTTCGGTCTGTGGAACGAGAACTTTACCTCGCGCGTAGTGGGATGGGGCCAGCAGATAGCTGACCACGCCAAGCTGGTCTTCAAGGTGAACACCGGCGCCGCTGTGCTGGGCCTGGGCTACATCATCGGCCTGCGCTACGCCGCCATCATCTGCTTCGGCTCTCTGGCCGTATGGTGGGTCATCGTGCCGGGCATGGCCCTGCTCTTCCCCGACACGGTTCTGAACCAGTGGGACCCCACCATTACCACCGCCGTGGGCGACATGACACCCGAGAAGATATTCTCGTCGTATGCCCGCTCTATCGGCATCGGTGGCATCGCTATGGCCGGTGTGATAGGTATCATCAAGAGCTGGGGCATCATCAAGAGTGCCGTAGGACTGGCCGCCCGTGAGATGAAGGGCAAGGGCGGCTCGGCTGCCGAGGTGGTTCGTACCCAGCGCGACATATCCTTTAAGATTATAGCCATAGGCTCGGTGCTCACCCTGCTTGTCACCTTCGTGTTCTTCTATGCCGGCGTGATGGACTTCAACCTCCTGCATGCTGTGGTGGCCATCATCTTAGTGGCCGTGATAGCCTTCCTCTTCACTACGGTGGCGGCCAATGCCATAGCCATTGTGGGCAGCAACCCCGTATCGGGCATGACGCTGATGACCCTCATCCTGGCCTCGGTGGTCATGGTGGCCGTGGGTCTGAAGGGCAACGCCGGTATGCTGGCCGCCCTGCTCATGGGTGCCGTGGTATGCACGGCGCTGTCCATGTCGGGCAGCTTTGTCACAGACCTCAAGATAGGCTACTGGTTGGGTACCACGCCTAAGAAGCAGGAGACCTGGAAATTCTTAGGAACCATCGTGTCGGCTGCCACCGTGGCTGGCGTAATGATAGTGCTCAACAAGACGTACGGATTCCAGAGCGATAAACTGGCCGCACCGCAGGCCCACGCCATGGCAGCCGTCATCGCTCCGCTGATGAATGGCCAGGGTGCGCCCTGGCTGCTCTATGGCATCGGCGCAGTCATCGCCTTAGTGCTGGATAGGTGCAAGATTTCGGCCTTGGCCTTTGCCTTGGGTATGTTTATCCCTATGGAACTCAACATACCACTCTTGGTGGGTGGCGCGGTCAACTGGTACGTCACCACACGGTCTAAGGATGCCGCCGTGAACAACGCCCGCGGCGAGAAGGGTACCCTGCTGGCCAGCGGATTTATCGCCGGCGGTGCCTTAATGGGCGTGGTGAGCGCCCTGCTCAAGTTTGGCGGCATAGAGTTCGACTATGATGCCTGGTGGGCCAACCACCTGAGCGAGCTGCTGTCCTTGGCGGCCTACCTGCTGCTCATTGCCTACTTCATCGTAGCCACCCGTCCTGGTAAGAAAGCATAGAGGCGGCCATCCACCCTCCCGGAAAGGGCCATAAATACTTACAGCCATGTCGCTGACCGATAAGGGTCGCCGACATGGCTGTAGTATTATATATAGGTATAGCCCCGTGGGCGACCGAAGCCGCGACCCAAGGTACCATCCATCGCTGCTGCCGCTTTACGAGACACGGGGCGAGTCACCACACGTGCAGGCCAAGTGACAGGCACCACGGTGCTTATAGCGATGGCAGGTTGCTGAAGTGGCGCAGTATCGGCGTGAGAAACGGTGACAGCTCGCGGGGCTGCGGCTGTCCGTGATAGTCTACCCGCGTGGTGCTCCAGGCTAAGAACAGCCGCCGCTTGGCACGCGACAGGGCCACATAGAGTTTGCGCTTGTCCTCCTCGCAGGCCGCTGGATTATAACGGTTGTAGTAGTTGGGGTAACGGCCGTCGACGGTGTCGAACACTATGACGTTATCGAACTCCAGCCCCTTGGCCTTGTGTACCGTTGACACGAAAATGCGTTCATCTATGATGCCCGATCCACACAAGTCGGCCTCCTTGAGCGTGTTGATGTCCATCAGATGGTTGCTCAGCTGTTCGGCCAACGATGGTTCGGCGGCTGGCGTTATCATCTGCGTAGACAGATAACGCAGTATATAGGCTATCTTGGCCTGCTGAGAGGCTGGATAGCCATCGGCCTGAAGCTGGCGGTACAGGCTACGCAGCTCGCACACCAAGGCAGGGTCGCCGCCATCTTCGCGACGCTGGTACAGACGGCTCAGGGCTTCGATGTAGCACTGGCGGTAATGGCGACGCAGCACATCGGCCCGCTGAACCACACTGCCCTGCGAGAGGAAGTCGCGCTGGGCTGTTACATAGTCATCGCAGCGCCCCAGGAGATGGCTCACCACCTTGCAGGTATCGTCTACATCGACATCGGCCAGGTGGGCATTGTCCTCGCAGAGGCCGAAGAGGTGCTGGCGACGCAGGTCGTCAAGCCGGTAGCTGCTGAGCTCGGGATGGAAGAGCCTGAGCAACTTGAGGGTGTCAAAGCGGCGATGGCAGGACAGGTCGCGACCGGGCAGATAGCGGCCCAGGTTGTGACACAGTATCTGATAATCGTACTCTACATTATGGCCCACCAACACGCAGCCATCGGCATAAGCGACAAACTGGCTCAGGGCCTCCTCATGGGATAAGAGGCGCTGGTGGCGACGCTCCTCGATGATAGGATTGGGCACATCGCCCAACATGGTGGGTATGGGCCGGTCTGTAGCGATATGCACCACGAAGGCCGAGCCCGCCACCACGCGTCCGCCACGCATTTTGACAGCTGCAATCTGCAGAATGTCATCGTCAAACACGCTGAGCCCGGTGGTCTCGATGTCAAACACCACCACCTCGGCCTGCGCCAGGGTGGCGGCGAAGTCCTGCACATACGTGGCAGTACCCTCGTAGAGCAGCAAGTCGGACGGCAGGATGGCGCGGTTAAGCAGCTTGCGCACGAAAGCCCTGGCCGAGGCCGGGGCGGCAAACACGCCAAGTCCCTGGAGCAGTCGCGCCCAGGCCATGAAGTTGGTCTCGGCAGCCAGCACATTGAGATGGGCCAGCAGCAGCTTCACCTCAGGGGTTGAAAAGATGTCGGTACCCGACACCTGGAAGTAAGGGGCACCGAGCTGACGCAGGCGGCTCCCTATCAGGTCTGCGTCGCTGTTGGCGGTGACCACTATAGCCGTGGTATCATCAGGATGGCGCCGGCAGAGACTGTCAGCCAGGCGGGCCACGCTGTCATACTCGGTCTCAAGGGTGTCGGCGGGCACCAGGCACAGGCTCCCGTCGGCCGGGCAGTCGTCGCTGCTACTGGGAATGGGCAACAGGGCGCGGTCTACATGCAGTACGTCAGCGGCATAGTCGTTGAAAACTTGCAGGAGATAGCTGGGCGAACGGTGGTTGACCTCCAGGTGGTGTATGTGGCCCCCGCAGCGCCGGTGCAGCTGGGTAAGGGTGTCGGCCTGAGCCCCCATAAACGAGAAGATGGCCTGCTGGGCATCGCCCAAGTACATCACCATGCCCTGGCCCGTGGCCACGCCGGGATGGGTAACGCTGTCTATCAGGGCTATCTGCATGCTGTTAAGGTCCTGAACCTCGTCGACCTGTATCCAGCGATAACGGGGATGGCTGGGCTGGTCGTTCAGGGCATCGTAGGTATAGAGGAGCAGGTCCTCGAAGTCCATAAGCTGGTTCTGGCGACAGTAAGCCGTAAAGGCGTGGGCGTAACGCATCTTGTAGAGCAACCTGTTGATGAGCTGCTGACTGCCTACATCGTAGCTGTCGCTACGGATGGCGTCGCGGTAGTAGTCCGTATGGTCGTAGATGTCTATCATGAACTCGGGCGTAAGCGACCGCCGCTCTACCCGACATATACAGTTCAGGGCACGCACGTCGTCGGGGGTAAGGCAGTCGGGGTGCAGGCGCAGCCCGCGGGGATGGCGGTGTATGACCTGGTGCATGAAATGGGCGAAATGGATAATCTCGGCATAGCCGCGACGGCGATTGAAGTTGGTCTTGACCTCATCTTCCTCCTCGTTGAGGTAACGGGCCAGGATACTCAGTGCATCGTCGTCGTCAATGACTGCTGTCTCAGCCGGGACGCAGTGATTTTCGAAGAGATACTTAGCACAGAAGCGGTGGATGTTGCCCACATAGAGGTCGGAAACGTCTTCGTCGTCGATATAGTGTGCGATACGCTGGCGCATGCCACGGGCAGCGCGGTTGGTGAACGTCAGGCAGAGCATATCGCCGTAAGCCACGCCCTGGGCATGAGCCCGGCGTATGCGCTCGGTAAGAATCTGGGTCTTGCCACAGCCAGGGGGCGCCAGCACCAGGTGGTAGCCACCACCCAAGGCGTCGATAACCCGCTGCTGACTGGCATCGGGTGTCCACTGGGGTACTGATAGTTGGGTCATTTAAGGTAAGGAGTTAAGGAGTTAGGTGCGCTGCGGCGGCCCCAATGGCTGCCACTGCGTCAGTAGTTTAGCACGTCGCGCTTGGTCAGTATCACCACCTTGCCATAGCAGGCCAGGTGGGTACGCATGGGGGCCGTGATGTTGCCTATGAGGTACACGGCACGTGGGCCAGGCTGCACCTGGGTGCGATAGTAAGCCGCCACCTCGTCGGGAGTACGGTCTAACAGCGCCCGGTACACCTCAGCGTTCAGGTCGTGGGTATATCCGTCTATGCGACGCGTGGCTATGTAGTCGCCAATGGCCCGGAAGGACGGGTAGCTGGTGTTTATAGAGTTGACCATCACGCTGCGGGCCAGACCGACCCGCCCGGCATCTATCGTGGCATGGGCCAGCAGGCTATCCAGCACGCCGAGGGCCTGGAGAGTCTTGTCGGCCTGGGTGCCCATCGTGGTTATCAGCGCTGTGGGGTCATTGGGATGCAGGGCGTGTACCGACTCTACGCTGTAGGCGTAAGCTGAGTAGGCAAAGGACCTGAACTCGCGCAGTTCCTGGAACATGAGCGACGACATGCCTCTGCCCAGACAGGTGGCCATCAGCTTGCGGGTGGCTATGGCATCTACAGTGGGTGTGGGGGCCATGGGCTGATAGGTGCCGATGAGCGTCTGGCGCGCATCGGGTATCTGGTAGATGTACACGGTGTTCTCGGTCACAGGCTCCATCGTCAGGTGTACGTCGGTGTGGCGCTCTACGGCCTGGGCGGGGCTCAGGGTCTCACGGACGGCCTCGGCCACTGTGGCCGAGGGGAGCGTGCCGCTGTACACGATGGAGGTCTCGGTACGGGCAGCATCGCGCACAGACTGAATGAGCTGCGCCGAGGTCATGGCAGCCACCTCCTTGACCGAGGGCTGGGTGAGCGCGTCTGAATGGGCACCATACATGAGGCGGGCCAGCACAGCCTCCTCGACCAGAGACTTGTCCTTGTCAAAGGAGCTTACTCCTACCTTCATCTGCTTCTTCACCTCTTTCAGCTTGGCCTCATCGGGCTGCATATCGGCCATGAACTGCTGTACCAGGGCCAGCGTGGGGCGCAGGTTGGCATCCATGCCGCTGACGGTGAAGCCACACCGCTCTTCATCGACCCCGAAACTGACCGACGCGCCCAACTGCTGCAGGCGCTGCGACAACTGCAGGCGCGACAGCGACGAGGTGCCCAACTGGTCAATGTACTGCTCGGCCACCTCCAGACGGTGGTCGTGGCGCGAGCCCTTATGATAGATAATGCGGAGAGTGAACAGGCTGTCCACGGGATTGGCCACGGTGTAGAGGGTGGCCAGCGGGGCCAGGTGGGTGGTGATGGCATCGTGGTCAAAGTCTACGAAGCGGGGCGTGGCCGGAGCCACGGGCATGGCAGCCAACTGCTTGGCAAAGGCCGACTGAGCCCCCACATTACGGGGAGCCACCGGCCGATAGCCCGGCTGGGCCAGCCGGTCTTTGTCGGCCGACCCATAGCGCTTTACGAAGCGCATATACTGGTCGCCCAGATAGCGGTTGGCCACCTGGATGATGTCGGTACGGGTAAGGTGCTGCAAGCGGTCGCCCCGGCGCAGGTACTCGTCCCACGACAGACCGTTGCCAAAGGTGCTAACCATCAGCTCGGCGCGCTTGGCTATGTCCTCCATAGCCTCCAGACGGCTGCGCAGCTCGGTCTGCTTGGCCAGGGCCAGCGCCTCGTCGGTGAAGTCGCCCCTGCGGAGCCTGTCTATCTCCTTGCGGCAAATGTCCTCGGCCTTGGCCTTCTTGCCCAGCAGGTTGGGGATGATACCCACACCCACAAAGCCGGCCCGCTTCATGGGGCCGCACATGGCTATGGCCGCCATGAGTCTGCCGCTGGCCATCAGAGAGTCGAGCATGCCTGTATGGGCTTCGTTGTTGAGCAGCTTCATGGCCAGGGTGAGCACATCGGCATCGGGGCTGGTGGTGGCAGGGCCCTTGAAACCTATCAGTTCGGCACTTACCACGGGGATGGGTATCTGTACCTTGTACGTCTGCTGCCGATAGTCAGTCCAGGCAAATGGACGGGGCTCAGGGGCGTTACCGGCAGGGATGCGGCCAAAGGTGGCGTCGAGCAGGGAGGCCAGACTGTCGGTCTGCAGGTCGCCACACAGAATGAGGCCCATGTTGCCAGCCACGTAGTAGTCGTGATAGAAACGGTACATGTCGCTGAGGCGCGGATTTTTGAGGTTCTCGGTAGAACCAAGGACTGGATAGGCGTAGGGGGTGCCGTCAAAGGCGTAGCCCATGACGCGGTTGAAGGCGCTGGTGAACAGGTCGTCGGCCGCGCGGTTCTTCTCCTCGTACACCGTTTCCAGTTCGCCCTGGAACAATCGGAACACCGGGTTTATCAGTCGCTCGCTGTTGAGCGCTGCCCACTGCGACAGGTACTGTGGCGAAAACGTATTATAATAATAGGTATAGTCGTAGGTAGTGGCAGCGTTGAGGCCAGTACCACCATAGCGCGATATAAGATTGTTGAAGTCGTTGGGGATGGCATACTGGGCCGCGTGCTGACTGAGCTGGTTGATGTGGCGCTGTATATGGCCACGCGCGGCAGTGTCGGTGGTGGCTGCCAGCAGGTCGTACTGAGCCGATATGGAGTCAAGCCATACCTTCTCGGCGCTATAGTTGGTCGTGCCAATCTTGTCGGTACCTTTGAACATAATATGTTCGAAGTAGTGAGCTATGCCCGTGTTCGGGCAGTCGGCCGCGCCGGCTCGCACCACCACCGCGCCAAACACCTTGGGCTGAGAGTGGTCCTCGTTGATCCAAACGGTCATCCCGTTCTTCAGTTTCATTTCCTTTACCTGCAACGCCTTGGGCGTCTGCGCCTGGATGGTCAGTGCCGTAAGTACCGCAAGGGCCGACAAGAATAGTCTGTTCATCGTGAAATACTTAATGATTATGCGTGCTACAAAGGTAACGCAAACCACGGACACCACAAAAGAAGACACGCTGTTTTTTGTGGTCAAGGGGATTTGAAAGGTAAAAAAGTAAAAGGTAAAAGAGTAAAAAGCGCTGCTTGCGAGCCTGCATAGATGAACCAATAGCCATTGCGGGAATTGAAAAGACCGACCTTTAGCTTTCTAAAGACGGCTCCCAGAATTGAAAAGGTCGGTCTTTCAGAAGATGGCGGTCGATTATCAGGAAAACAGGCATACCTCTTTGTCTTGCTGGGAGCGACCCTGTGAGGTGCTGAAGCTATCATACAGACTACGCGCGTAGCTCATGCGGTGATGCCTATAAGCATTTCCAAAAATGTGGAAACTGCCATTGCGGAGAAAACCAACTTCAACAGACACGGAGTGCCTTTTACGTTTTGCCCTTTTACCTTTTTCATTTCCCATTCTCCCCCACAGCGGCAAGGAGGTGGTCGCGGCACTGCTCCATGAGCCACTTGGGGGTGCTGGTGGCCCCGCAGATGCCTACGGAGTGGACACCACTGAGCCAACTGAGGTTTATCTCGGTGGGCTGTTCGATGTGGTGACTGTTGGCATTGACCCGGAGACACTCGTTGAACAACACCTTACCGTTACTGCTCTTACGGCCGCTCACGAAGAGTATCATGTCGTGGCGGGAGGCAAAGGAGGCGATGTGGGGCATGCGATTGGCCACCTGGCGACAGATGGTGTCGAAGCTGCGGAATGTGGCACCGGGCAACATGTGGCTCTGGATGTAGGAGATGATGGCGCGAAACTCGTCGAGCGACTTGGTGGTCTGCGAGTAGAGGTAGATGTCGCGCCCGAAGTCAAGGCGGATCACGTCGTCCATGTTCTCTACCACGATGGCAGCGCCATGAGTCTGGCCCACCAGGCCCAGCACCTCAGCGTGGCCGCTCTTGCCAAAGATAACTATCTGCGCGTCGGGATTATCGGTGTACTGCCGCTTGATGCGCCGCTGCAACTGCAACACTACAGGACAAGTGGCATCGATGATATTGATATGATTGGCCTCGGCGGTGGCGTAAGTGGCGGGCGGCTCGCCATGGGCACGCAGCAGCACCTTGACACCGTGTAGCTGCGAGAGCTGACTGTGGTCGATGGTGACCAGTCCACGGCTGTGCAGACGCTCTACCTCCATGCCGTTGTGTACTATATCGCCCAGGCAGTAAAGCGTGCCTCCGCCAGCCAGCTCTTCCTCGGCCTTTTTGATGGCCGTGGTAACTCCGAAGCAGAACCCGCTGCCGCTGTCTATCTCTATCTGTAACATAGTATGGGTACTCATAATGACACTCAGGGCGGCCTACTTGACGGTGACACCTATGACCACCTTGGCGTGGTCGGGGTCGTTGGTAATCATCAACACGCGGGGCTTAGAGCGGGCCCGCTTGAGACCTGAGGCCACCGCGGTGACACGCAGACGGGCTGTGGCTCCCGGGGCGACGGTGCGGCTGCTGAGCGAGAGTTCCAGGCCGGTGGTAAACATCTGTATGTTGCGTATCTCGAGGGGCGTACGGCCGTGGTTGGTAATGATTATGTCGCCCCGCTTCTTCTTTTTGCCGTCAAAGGAACCTAAGTCAAGTTCGGTGGCAGACAGCTCCAACTTAGGAGACAACTCGCGAGCACGGTCGGTAAGTTGCCCAAAACTGGGAAGCAGCACCACCGACACGCCGACCTCCTTGTCGGCCGCCACGCGGTCGCCGGGATAAGCCCCCAGGTACACAGAGGTCTGGGTGAGGCCATAGTCGCGCAGGCGGTCGGACAGCAGCGTAAGGGTGACCACGCCCGACTTGCCGGGAGCGATGGTCGAGGGCGACACCTGGGCCTGCAGGTAGTCGGGCAGGTGCATTACCTGGGGCTGCATGGGGTTAGAGGTGCTGTTGAGCACGTGGATGCGCTGGAAGGGACGCTCACCGCTACTGACATCGTCGAACTCTATGTCAGACTTGTCGGCTCGCAGCGTGCCAAGGGTAAGCGGGAAGGTACCCGTGTAGTCTACCACCTCGGGCACTACCCTGCCCCGCAGTGTAAGGTACACCGGGGCCGACGCGCTGCTGACATAGAGCGCCACCTCCTTGGTAAAGGTACCCATCTGGCGGGCATCGTAAGTGACCGTAACGGTAAACGTACGCCCGTGGGCTATGGCCTCGCGCGGATAGTCTACCGCTGTGCAGCCACAGCTGGTCCTTACATCGGTTATCTGTATCTGGCGCCCGCTCTGGTTGCGTGCCTCGAACTTTACCGATACTGGAAGGCGGTACTGCACTTGGCCGCAGTCGATGACGGGCTGGCTCACCTCGATACGCTGAGCCATCAATGGCATGGCCACCGCCAGCATGAGGACTGCGGCGGCCATACGGCGGATTATACTGTTGATGTTATTCATATTCATTAGGGATTTACACGGATGGAAGTGGCTGCGGCACGGCCGGCGAAGGCTGGGCTGTAGGCACACTGGGCCTCGCAGGTACCGGCCTGGTAGTTGCCGGCGCGGTCTACGTAGTACTCGGTCTCCAGGACATGGCTGCCCTTGGCGAGATGGTCAAAGAAGTAGGCGGTGCTGTTGTCGCGGGGGGCATAGTAATAGCCACGGCCATAGCCGCTGAGCTGGCTGACCGGTTCGAGACAGGCGGCCCGGTGGTCTATGACCTGTACGAAGTCGTAGTCGCGGTCGGCCTGCAGCGTGATGCGTACCTTGACACGGGCGCCCACCTTCAGGGCACCGGCGGGAGCTACCACCTCGCGCTTCACGGACAGTCCGGCAGCAGCCGAGCCGGCCTCGGCAACAGGCACTAAGGCCTGGGCATAGACAGCGCCCCAACTGGTGTGGCTGCCGGTCTTCTGTACGGTGATGGTCTTGGCTGCTCCCTCGCGGCGCACGGTGGCGGTACCAACCAAGGGGATGGGCCGGCTGATGGTGAGGCGCTTACCATCGACAGAGATGACAGCGGGCGACACCGAGGTGGTCAGCGCCTGGCTGTTGCCCATCAGCAGGGCGTAGACGGCATTGACACTGTTAATGGGAGTGGTCCAGGCCGTGGTGCGCTTCTCCTGGAGCAACCACTGCCGCATCTCGGCGATGGTGGCAGTATCGGCGGGCATTATCAGACTAAGCGCCTCGATGGTGGCCACCTGCGTGGGTATGCGGTAGTCGGACCATGACAACTGGGCCAGCGGCGTATCGTAGTAGCGGCCCATGCCCGGCTTGTAGACAGTGCTTTCGCGGGCACTCTGCAGATAGTTAGCAGCCAGCTCGCCACGACCGAAGAGGGCGAGGATGACTGCCGAGTTGGCACGGCCGTATATGGTAAGGTCGCGGCGGGGCATCTGCATGAGGCCGAGCAGGTACTCAATGGTGGGGGTGACCTCGTGGCCGGCCAGGGCGCTCACATAGAGATAACGGTAGTCGCTCTCGCCCAGGGTGGGGGCTTGCTTGGACTTGCTGGCTTGGCTCTTGAGCTGGGCCACGTGCTTGTCCATCTGGCTATCAAGCCATGCGTACGAGCGGTTGAGTTGTGCCGCAGTGGCCGTCTGCTTGCCTGTCAGGCGGTTGATACGCTCCAGCATCTCGGTAACCGTCAGGGTAACAAAGCGGCTACCCTCCATGCCGGCAAACCAACTGATGGCGCCGGTGCCGTTGTCCAGACGGGTCAGCTTGCGCAGCAGGGTCTCCTGGGTGGTGGCCAACTGGTTAGCATCGAGGTACCGGGCCAGGCTACACATACGCTCGGTGTCGTTGGCAGCCTGCATCAGCCACGGGGTCTCCTCTAACAGAATGGCCTTCAGGTCAGGGTTGGCCTCCAGTGCACTGAGCAGACTCTTATCGGGGGTCTGCTGCCACAACTTCAGGGCCGTGGTTATGGCCGGCGTGGTGGTTACCAGATGGTAGGCTATGGCATTGGCGTAGTAGGCGGCAGCTATGCTGATGGCGTTGTCGGCCGTGGTCTGGGCCAGGGCGGGCAGCGCCTGTACGGCCAGCCAGGCGGGATTGTCGGTGTACTCTATAGTGGTAAGGCTGTGGGTGGCCGATGGGGCAAACAGCGAGGCTACGCTAAAGGTGTGCTTGCCGGCGCGTTCCAGGGTAAAGGGCAGCGTGTTGAGCACCTGTTCCTTATCGGGCAGTACCGGCAGATAGTGCTGTTCGCCATCGCTAAAGTTGCGGCCCTCGGCCACGACACGGCAGATGAGCAGTTCGTCGGTGGCCCGAGGGGTGAAGCTGAATGTGGCCGATGTGGTGGCATGGGCATCGACGCTGAACGGCTGACGCTGGGTGTACACCACGGTACTGCCGTCGGCCGTGAGCAGGTCCATGCGTACCGTGCCCTGGCGGGCCACGTCATCGGTACTCATAATACGGGCCGACACGGTGGCCTGGTCGCCCATGCGCACAAAGCGGGGCATATTGGGCTGAACCATTACCGCCTTCTGGGCCACGGCCTCTGCTTCGGTCAGTCCGTAGTTCATGTCGCGGTCGTGGGCAAAGGCCAGGAACTTCCAGGTGGTAACGGCCTCGGGCAGGGTAAAGCTGATGCGCACATCGCCCTTGGCATCGGTCTCCAGGGAGGGGTAGAAGAATGCTGTCTCGGCAAAGTTCTCGCGCAGGCTGGGGGCCGTAGCGTTGGCCGCGTCTATGCCTTTCTGAGCGACAACGGCCTTGGCACGCAACTCGGCTTCGCCGGCATAACCCGTATCGCTCGACTTGGTCACCGTGCTCTCCATCAGAACAGCAGAGAATACCTTGCCAGCAGCCAAGGCGGCCTCGGGCTGGGCCGCACTGTCCATACGCGCGCTCTTGTACACCCGGTTCGTGGAACCGATGGCTCCCAGGCGGCTCACGCTGTACTTGCCACGGGTAGCAATAGACGGCATGCCATCAGCATACGACCAGGCAGCTAACCGAGATGGTTCCATATTGTCGGAAGACAACTGTTTGGGACTCAGGTAGGCATAGAGCGACTTGGCCCATGACGGCGGGGTAACCCATTGAACACCGTAGGTAAACGTAGGGGTGTACAGGGGGCCGAACGACCACCGGTGGAAGTGCAGCGCATCCAGCGACTTGTCATAAAGGGCTGCCATAAGCTGGGCGCTGCCTGCACGGCCGTCGGGGCGGCTGATGTGGAGCGTCCAGGTTTCCTTCTGGCCGGGCACAAGATGGTCGCGGAAAGTGGTCCAATGACTGACGAGCCGCTTATCGGGCAGGGGACGGACGAGGTGGACAGTATGGCTGTAGAGCCGGCCATGGCGCACCCAGGCGTAAGCCAAGGTAAGTCCGTCGCCATACTCGCTACGGTAGGTGAAATCACGACGGTAGGGACGGCCGTTCAGATTAAAAGAGCCTTTCTCTATCATACGGCCGCCGGAGAAGAGACTGTAGACAACGTACTGGTCGGCAGCCGAGGAACCGAGCTGAAGACGGATGGGGCCACGGTCGCTGAAACTGCGGCTGCTCAGGTAGAACCAGTCGAGGGTATCTACAGGCAGCTGGTCGTCATCGAGAGTGAAGATAACAAATGAATGGCGTACCGTGTCGGTACCACAGATGGCCTGCAGGCTGTGGCGGCCACTCTTCAGACCAGCTATGATGGGCTGGGCGTCGATGAGCTTGTTGGCCGGAGCGGTATAGGCATGGCCATCGATGGTGTAGCTGACGGTGCCGGCTATCTCGGTGCCCTGGATGTTGGTATAGGCGAAGCGGAAGTTACGCAGGCTGTCGCGCTCGGCCATCTGGGCCATGTCGCAGCGCAGGAATGTGGCGCGCGAAGAGAGCGGCAGCACCGTAGTGGCCTCGTGGGTTTCGCCAGCGGCATCGGTTACCGTAGCATTGACGGCAAAGTTGTACACAAAGTGGGGTTCGTCGGCATCGGGAACCGTCATGGGAACAGAGATGGTAAAGGCGCCTGAGGCATCGGTAACCACCTCGCCCGACGCGATCTGTGTATCGTCGGCCCGCGAGGTGGCATAACGCCACCAGAGGGGTGTGCGGCGCTGCACACCATACTTAACCTTGGCGCCCTGGACGGGCATGTCGGCATAGCTGATGGCTCGCCCGGTAACGGCCACTGTGTCGCCCATCTCATAGCGGGTCTTCACGGTGTCCATGTCTATCCTGAAAGTGATGCGCTTGTACTGCTCGACCTCAATGGCAACCGACTCGCGCCAGCTGTTGCCCACGCATATCCTATAGGTACCCGTCAGGGCTGTCGTGGGCAGCACGAAACTGGCCGAAGCCGAGCCGTAGCTGTCGGTGGTAACCTTTTTCTCGGCCACGACTTTGTAGTTGACGTTCTTGAGTTGCAGGGCATATTCTCTGTCGGCCAGCACATTAGCAGTAGCGGCATCGGCAACCTTGTAGGCCACCAAGGCCACCTGGACGGTCTGTCCCGGACGGTAGATAGAGCGGTCGGTAAAGAGGCGCACGTTGTCGCCACCCTGCTGACGGGAACTTACAAAATGATTCCAGACAGGGCTGTAGGGGGCGCAGTTATCGGCAGTGGTACAGGCACGTAGCTTAGAACGGTAGTTCAGGTCGACGCTGGCCTCACCCTTGCCGTCGGTAGTAAGGGCATCGACCTTGTCCTCGCCCGAGACTATCTCTATCCTGGCACCGGGTACAGGCTGACCCGTGGTGGCACTCACGGCTACCAGGCGGGTGGCCTGAGCAGTCTCATTCTGTACCAGCACCATCATATCGGTTACATGGAGCTTGGCATACTGGGGCTTTACACCCTTGGTGTCGGTCACGGCCTCTACCAGATAGACCCCTAAGGGCAACGGGGCTATCGTGGCGGTGTCAGTGAGTGTCTTGTAAGCCGGCTGACCGTAGTATCGGCGTCTGATGACCTGCACGGGCTTGCCCGCCACGTACTTCTTCAGCGTCTGGGGCTCCTCGGCAACGGTGTATCCCTTGGATGCCTTATAGTAAGTGTTCTTCAGACGGTAAACGTTCAGCGTGAGCTGCTTAATGTTGCGCAGGGCATTAATGCGAACCATGCGTGCCGTAGCGGGACGCATCGTTTCCTGAGCCAGACTTATCGTAAAAGTCGGGGCGATAAGTTCGGCGCGCTCATTGCGCAGTTTGTTCATGCCTTTCCACGCTCCCCACTTGGCCAAGGCATTATCAATGTAAGTCATCCGGTCGGCCTCGGTAAAGCGGCTGTCGCCTTTCATCAGTTCAAAGCGCCTGATGGCTAAGTCGCCGGCCTCCTCTATATCCTGGTAGACGGCTATCAGCGAGTCTATCTGCTGCAACTGCTTGGCGCGGTTGGCGCTCGGGCCTACCTTATTATAATTATTAGTAACGGCCCAGCCTGCCATAATACAGGCGGCATGGCGATTGGCGTGAGCAGCATAGTAGTCGCATAGCTCGGCATAAGCCCCAGCCTCGAAACCGATAACGTGGAGCAGATCGTCGTCAAAGACCGACGCGTAGCCACCACGAACCACCAACGGCTCGTACACTCGGGCCTGGGTATGGGCCAGGCGGTCCTTGTCCTGGAGGGCCCGGGCAAAGCAGGCACGGTACTTGGCCTCATAGTCGCCCTTATTGGCATACTGGCAATTCTCTCTGTATAGTTTGCCCAGCACGGTGGCATACACCGCCTTGAGCACAGGCTCTGTGGCTGTGGCCTCGGCCCGCTCCATGCGGGCCACCTCTATGTCAAACGAGTCGGGCGAGAGCTGAGCCATCATACTGGACCGGAAAATCTGGGCCTTGATGAGATGACCGTACTCCTTCTCGGACGCAGCGCGGGTTATTATCTTATCCAGAAGAGCCATTCCGGTACGGGGATGCCACTTCTCGGCCGCGGCGTAGTACTGCTTCCACAGCGTGGTGTACGACTCGGCAGCCGTGACCATCGCGGTACTCAGAAACAGCAGGGATAGCAAGAAAACTAACTTTCGCATAAGCGTAATGATTAGAGGTTATTACAAGGCAAAATTACTAAAAATAGGCCATGACAGCAAATATATCTTTCTTAATTAATGTGTCGGGGGCAAAGATAGTGCAAATCGAGCGCAATGACACTTGTTTCAATTGCTGAGATGCAGCCTATCTTCTGCAAAAATTGCCAGCAGCACGGCAGAGAGAAGCGCCCCGAATGGAAATCGTACAAAGAATAGAAAGAAAATAGTCATTTTGTTTGCCCGAGCCCTCATTAATGATTACCTTTGCAATCAGACCGCTCATAATGATGACCGCGGGAATATCTACTATAACAACAAATCGACAAACAGACAACATGATGAAACGTAAAGCAACCCTCTTGGTAGCCGCCCTGCTCATGGGCGCCATGGCCACTAACGCCATAGAGCGCGACACCCATCGCCGCGCATGGAACCACCATCTCCAGCAGATAGTATTCGAGGACAAGGATCAGGGCAGCCGTGGCTCTAATATCTATCACGCCATCGTGCCCGACCCTGACGGCTATATCCGCCGGGTAGCACGTCAGGTGATGCGTACTCTGTACTACTCGCCCAAGGACAGCTTACCCATGTGTCGCTCTCTCCACTACACGCTACGCGACGACCCCGGCATCTCGGCCAAAGGGGGCAACAGCAAGCAGACTTCTATCTTCTACAGTACCCGCCACGTTGCCAAGGCTTTTGGCGATGGCGACACGGCCAAGGTAGACTTCGAGACGCGCGGCGTGTTGCTCCACGAGCTCACTCATGTGTATCAGCTCGAGCCCAAAGGCATCGGCCACTATGGCCAGAACCCCACCGTCACCACCTTTATTGAAGGCATGGCCGACGCAGTACGTATTGCCTGCGACGGTTTCCATGACGGCGACCGCCCTAAGGGCGGCCACTACACCCGGGGCTATCGCTACACGGGCTACTTCCTGGACTGGCTGCGCCGCACTTACCGCGCCGACTTCCTGAAGCGTCTCAACTACTCTACCCGTGTGGTTATTCCCTGGAACTGGGACGACGCGCTCTCGTATGCACTCGGCCAGCCGGCTAATGCCGAAGCCCTGTGGACTATGTACATGCAGGCCATGGGCGAGAAGACCCACCGCTAACCCCGCCACCACTACTACATCCATAACACAATGGCGGACTATCACCAGGAGCACCATGCTCCCAACGATAGTCCGCCACTATATATTTAAATAGGTGTACTACAACCTACGCAACCCTAAAGAGGCTTGTACTCGACGAAAGCCTCCATGGCCTCGTAGCTGGCCAGTCCGAGCGAGTCGTAGAGAGCAGCCGTGCCACGGTTGCGGTCCTCGGCGCGCTGCCAGAACAGACGCTCGTCGTTGCCTAAGAAAGGCGCACTCTCCATCTGCGACGAGTGCTTGAGGATGGCGTTGCGCTTGGCGCGAAGTTCCTCGGGGCTCATGGGTACACACATCTCGATATTCTCAATCTCCCACTCTGCCCAGGCACCTCGATACATCCATATACGACAGTCTTTGAGCCACTCGGCGCCTGCTTCCTTCTCCAGGTCGATAGCAGCCAGAACGGCGTCGGTACACTTACGGTGCGTGCCATGAGGGTCAGCCAAGTCGCCAGCCACAAAAATTTCGTGGGGCTTGATAGTAGTAAGCAAGTTGCGTACTATATCGACATCCTTCTCTGTCATAGGCAGCTTCTCAATCTTGCCGCTCTCGTAGAAGGGCAAATCAAGGAAGTGGACGTGGTCAAGGGGAATCTTGTTGAACGTACAGGCCGTACGAGCTTCACCGCGGCGGATGAGGCCCTTGATGGTGCGCACGTCCTGAGTATCCATGTCACCGTCCTTCTTGTTAGCCAGGAAGTGCTTGATGTCTTTGTACATCTGCTTGATAGTTTCGTCCTTGTCGCCCATGAAGAGCTGATTGAAACCATTAACGAAGTGCATGAAACGAGTAACTTCCTCATCGCCGACGGCAATGTTACCACTTGTCTCATAAGCTACATGCAAGTCGTGATCCTGCTTAACCAGACGCTGGATAGTGCCACCCATGGAGATGACATCGTCATCGGGATGGGGAGAGAAGACTATGATGCGCTTGGGGTAAGGAGTGGCACGCTCAGGACGATAGGTGTCGTCGGCATTGGGTTTGCCACCCGGCCAGCCCGTGATGGTATGCTGCAGGTCATTGAAAATCTTGATATTGGCATCGTAGGCCGAGCCGTAGAGTGCCAGAAGCTCGGAGAGGCCGTTCTCGTTATAATCCTTGTTGGTCAGTTTCAGGATAGGTTTACCCGTTACCTGACACAACCATACCAGGGCGGCACGGGTGAGCTTGTCGGTCCACTTGCAACTCGACACCAGCCATGGATGGATGATGCGGGTAAGCTTGCTGGCGGCCGGCAGGTCTATAACCACGTGCGCGTCGTTGTGGGTCTGCAGGAAACTGGCCGGGATGGCATCCGTTATCTTGCCCTCTACGGTCATGCGGATGATGTCGGCTTTCTCCTCGCCCCAGGCGGTAAGGAATATCTTGCGGGCAGCCAGTATGTCGGCTATGCCCAACGTGATAGAACATGGGGGAACGGGCTCCTGCGAGCCAAAGCTCATGGTCATCTCCTCGCGGCTGGTAGCATCGATCAGGATGATACGTGCGGGCGATGTAAGGGTAGAGCCAGGCTCATTGGTAGCGATGTTGCCGATACGGCCGATACCCAACAGCATGACATCGATGCCTCCGAAAGTCTGGATACGCTGTTCGTACAGACGGCAGTGGCTCTGCACGGCCTCCTGGGATATCGTTCCGTCGAGCGTATAGACGTTCTGATCGGGAATATCGACGTGACTGAGGAAGCGGTCGCGCAACTGGCTGATGGCGCTGTGCTGACTATCCGGCGAAAGAGGGAAGTATTCATAAGCATTGAACACTACCACGTTGGCAAAGCTAACCTGCTTCTTCTCGTAACGCTGTATAAGTTCGTTAAACACAGGAGTAAGCGACTGACCGGTACCGAGGCCCAGCACGCAGTACTTGCCCAACATTTCCTTGGCCTTAATCTCGGCCACAATGGCGTCGGCAATACGGGCGGCGCCCTCATCTACGGTCGGGTAGATGTCTGTGGGGATGTGCTCCGCACGAGTAATCTCAGAGCGTTCTACTGCAGTCTTCGGATTGTAGAACTCTTCGGGAACCTTGTTAAATACTATCTGAGAACTAAGGTTTAGTCTCATTTTTCTAATAACCTTTATTAATCCTACAAATTATCTTTTTCTATATCCTTGAAGTACTTGTAAGTACTAACCTTGAGCTCGTCGGCTGCCGCCTCATCGGCTACGATGATGGCGTGCTGATGCTGCTGCAGGGCGCTGATGGTCCAGGCCTGGGTAACGGCTCCCTCGACGGCAGCCTGCAGCGCGCGGGCCTTGTGGTGACCATTTACGAGTATCATTACCTCGCGGGCATCCATCACGGTACCCACGCCTACGGTCAGGGCGTGCTTGGGCACCTTGTTGACATCATTGTCAAAGAAGCGGCTGTTGGCTATGATGGTATCGGTGGTGAGTGTCTTGACGCGGGTACGCGACGTGAGCGACGAGAACGGCTCGTTGAAAGCGATATGTCCATCGGGGCCTATGCCACCGAGGAAGAGGTCGATGCCGCCAGCCTCGGCTATCATCTGCTCATAGTGGGCGCACTCGTCCTCCAGGTCGGGGGCGTTGCCGTTGAGGATGTGGATATTCTCGGCAGGGCAGTCGATGTGGTCAAACAGGTTGCGGCGCATGAAGGAGTGGTAACTCTCCGGATGGCTCTCGGGCAGACCCACGTACTCGTCCATGTTAAAGGTGAGAACGTGCTTGAAACTGACCTGGCCAGCACGGTAAGCCTCGACGAGACAGTGATACATGCCCTCGGGCGACGACCCGGTAGGCAGGCCCAGTACAAAAGGCTTCTCAGCCGTAGGCATGGCAGCGTTGATGCGCGCTACTACATGATTGGCTGCCCACTGTGACAACTTCTCATAATCGGTTTCGATAATTAATCTCATTGTTTTGATGTTTAAGTTATATTCTGAGCCACAAAGTTACAACTAATCGGCTACAAAAAGAAACTAATTTCTACATTTTTATCGTTTTTTAAACGAGCCGGAGGGCGCGCGGCCACGGCCGTCGCCACAGCCACGAGCGACTACCGTACCACCTTTACACCTTTCTTTATATATAGGCCATGGGGCAGGGTGGCTGCGGGAGCGGACAGAGCCTTGCCGTCGGGCGTGTAGGTGGGGCCGTTGGCCGCGGCATCTACCGTGGGGCCATCGGCTATGCCCGTGGGATGGCTGTCTACCAGCACCTCTACGGCATAATCCGCGGTGCCAGCCGGACGGGTAAAGTAGGCTCTATAGCCCGGCATGGCCACTGGGGCGGCGGTCACAGCTACGGCGCTGCCCTGCTCTAACAGCAGGCGGGTGCCGTCGGCCTCCAGCGTGGCAGGTCCGAACACGCCCTGGAAGCCCCATCCGCCCTGGGCATAGCCCTTGGGCTGGCCTGTCAGCGTTACGCCGAGGAAGGAGTAAGGCGTGGCCACCGCGCGGGTAGCCTTGACCAGGCAGGGCACGCCGGCCCCTACCTCCTGGGTGGTAGCAAAGTGGTACTGAGCCCGCCCGCCACTGGTGCTGACGGTGCTGAAGACGGCCAGTTGGGTTCCCTCGCCGAAGTAGTAGGCTGCTATCTGGGGTGTCAGGGCAAAGGGCAGGCACACAGGTGTCCACACACCTGCCTCGACAGTCCGGCGCATCACCACGTTGACTCCGCCCGTGGCCGAGGCCGCGCGGGTGGCTATACGGGCATCGTCGTCGACCGTATCGTCCAGATACAGGTTGGCCGAGTTCTTCGCGGCCACCTGGCTCTTCATCATGGCCAGGCGCGAGCCTATGAAGGCGCGCAGCAAGCGTACCGACCGCTCCCAGCTCACCCTGTTATCGGCCGTGGAACAGCCCTTGTCGTCGTTCCTAATACTCCACAGCGCGAAGTTCTTGGCTGCCGACTTTGCCAAGAGAGCCTGCATCTCGTCGACCTTGCCCTCCAGATACGCCTGGACGCCTCCGTCCATGAGCTGTTGCAGCCGGTGGCTCACAGCCGTGGCAAACCACGGGTCGTCCCACAAGTGCTGTATCACGGGCTGCATCTTGCGGAAACCTGCAGGAAAACGGTTGCGGTCAAAGTTGCAGTCGGCCAGCAGGTGGGTGTAGAAGTAATTGTCTGCAAAATGGTCGTAGGTCTCGTGGTGGTTGCCATAGGCCAGGTCCTCGTCCCAGAGCGGGCCCAGGTGCAGTCGGGTGTCGGGCGCGCCGCTACCCTCGCGGTAGGAGTAGATGCTGTAAAATCCGTCCCAGTTGGCCGTTATCTCGGTGGCCACGTACCAGTTGACCAGGGCCAGCGTGTCTACCAGCGCGCGGTAGCCCTTGACGGGATCTAAGTAGTCGTAGCCATTGACCGAGGTATCCATGTGGCCGCCAATGGTGGTGTTGAGATAGCTGCGTATCTCCTCGGCCAGCGCGGGGTTGGCCGTGAGCTTATCATCTGTGAACTCCGGATTTTTTATCTGTACGTTGCCGTAGAAGCCGCTGTTCCAGTAGAGGGCTATCTTGGGGTCATCTACCTTGTCGGCAGCGTTAGCGTACTCCAGGAGCCAGCCTGTGTCCTCATCAACAGGCACCCGCTTGCTGCGCACCTCCATCTGGTCAGATATCTGGTACGTTCCGCGGTAGGTGCCGTTCATCACCAGGTCTACCGCCACGGCTGCGGGACAGAACTCCAGGCCCATGAAGCGGCCCAAGTGGTACGTGAGCGCGTTGCGCATAAGCGACTTGTCAAAGGCGTTGGCCAGCACGGTCCAGCTCTTGGCCTTGGCAAAGTCCTTGCCTAACAGCGCCACCTTGGAGTCAAACTTGAGCCGCCAGGGTTTCTTCTTGGCACTCCAGGTACTGTTTCCCCGGCCTCTCACGCCGCCCTTGGCCAGCGTATAGGTGGTGGTCTTGTCGCCATCTACCAGTGTTACCTTGCAGGGCAGGTAGTTGGTCTTGTCCACGGGGTCGGCCCCGCTGGTGGTCTCTATATACAGGGTGGGCAAGTTGGTGTACTGGGCGTAGGCGGTCCCTTGGGCCAGGGCGGTAGCGGCCTTGCCCATAAGCAGTGCCACCGCCAACATCATTACGGTCTGTTTCATATCTATTGTTTAGGTTTTTATCCTTTCAGGGGGTGATGGGTACAAAAGTAATCATAATCTCTGAGAAACCGCGACTGCCTGCGGCTCTTTTTTTGACCATCCGCGGGATGGCCGGGGGCGTTTAACACTTGTTAGTTACTGTCTGTCACTGTATATTTATACCGTTTAGCACCGCTCTACGTGGCGTTTTGCGATGTGGCGACCTGTACCACGCATTTTTCGACCATTCTCAACGCGCGTAGCGGTGACTTTCGCGGCGACTGGAATGGTCATTAGCGAGCTAACGATGGTCGCGGCGATGCCAACGACCGTCTTCAGCTCCGCAAAGATGGTTCGGAGTATGAAAAAGAGGGCCATCAGAAGTGACCAAAATAGCGGCCAAAAGTGCCCATACAGGCTCAGAAAGCCCCAAAAGGCATCCAGGCGGAGGTGAAAAGAACGGCCCGAAAGCCCAAAATCGCCCCCAAAAAGGCCATAAACGGTCACCAAAATAGCAAAACATCACGGCCCGACGGGCCGCCATCGTGTATAAATATGCAGTTATGCCCTCTGGTAGTGTATATTTATGCAAAACTCGTCCCGCCATGGTTACAATCTGTAAGCAGGCCATCAGGGCACCCATGGCGGCCCTCTCGGCTCCCACAGCCAGCAAAAAACGCGATTTTTTCTTTGTCCTGTGCCTGCTTTTCGCTATCTTTGCAGAAGATAGACGGCACCTCGGCCATCAGAGCAAGCTCATGGCGCTCGATTTGCACTATCTTTGCAGAAGATAGGCGGCACCTCGGCCATCAGAGCAAGCTCATGGCGCTCGGTTTGCACTATCTTTGCAGAAGATAGGCGGCATCTCAGCAATTGAAGCAAGCTTCATTGCGCTCGATTTGCACTATCTTTGCAAAAACAGGCGGCATCTCGAGCATCTGCATGAGTACTCGCCTGACATTATCCATATCGCTAACCCATGGTAGAGGACATTCTACGGCCTCCACCACCATTCAGAACTATCTTGAAACAACAACGCGCACTACTCACACTGATGTTGATGCTGACCGCCACCTGCCTGATGGGCCAGCTGAGACTTCCGGCTATCATAGCCGACCACATGGTGTTACAGGCAGGCCAACCGGCCAACATCTGGGGCTGGGCCAGCAAAGGCCAAAAGGTAACGGTAACCATAGGAACCCACCGCATGGACACCCAGGCCAACCGCAAGGGTGCCTGGCAGGTAGCCCTGCCGCCCATGACCTACGGCGGGCCCTACACCATGACGGTGGCCGCTGGCAAGGAAGCCATCCGGGTAACCGACATCCTCGTGGGCGAGGTATGGGTGGCCAGCGGACAGTCTAACATGGAGTTCCGGCTGAGCAGTGCCAACCGGGCCGACGAGGAGATAGCGGCGGCCACCAACACGCAGATAAGAGAGTTTGAGGTGGGCCACGCGCTGAGCCGCACGCCCAATGACGACCTGAAGGGACACTGGACGGTAGCGTCACCCCAGTCGGCCGGCAGTTTCTCGGCCGTGGCCTATCTCTTCGCCAAAGAAGTGGCCAGTAAGTTGGGCTGCCCCGTGGGCATCGTAAAGACCACCTGGGGCGGCACCGACATAGAGGCGTGGATGAGCTTAGGGGCCATGAACCGGCTACCGCAATACAGCCAACTGATGAAAGAGCTGAGCACATCGGACATTACAGCCAACGAGGCGTTAGGAAGAAAGGTCGAGGCGCTGTTTGCCAAAGCGGTGGCCACAGAGCGGGGCAAGGCCGAGGGATGGTACGCTCCCACCTGGGACAAGAGCCACTGGGCACCGCTGCCCGTACCCGGGGTGTGGACCGTAGACTCGCTGGCCAAGATAGACGGTGTGGTATGGACCACCACTCAGTTCAACGTACCCGAGGCGATGGCGGGGCGGGAGGCCGTTATCTCGCTGGGCATGATAGACGATGACGACGTGACCTGGGTGAACGGCCACCGCATAGGCAACACCAAGGGCTACACCACCATACGCCGCTACACCATACCCGCCGGACTACTGAAAGCGGGGTTAAACGAACTGACTATCCGGATAGTAGACGACCACGGCAACGGTGGTTGCTATGGCCCCAAGCACCTGTACTACCTACAGGTGGGCGACCAGCAGCTATCCATACTCGACAATCCGTGGAAATACCGCATAGCAGTGGTCAAGGACATGATGGGGTACGTGCCAGAGAGTCCCAACAGGTATCCCTCGCGCATATTCAATGCTATGGTGGCCCCCATCTGCCGCTACCGCGTCAAGGGAACGCTGTGGTATCAGGGCGAAAACAACACCGACCGCGCCCAGGCATACGCGCCGCTGTTCCAGAACATGATAACCGACTGGCGGCAACAGTGGCGGCAGGCCGACATGCCCTTCTACTGGGTTCAGTTGGCCAACTACAAGAACGCCGCCGCCACGCCCACCGAGAGCGACTGGGCCACCCTGCGCGCCGCGCAGAACGCGGCACTCGCACTACCCCATACGGGCCAGGCCGTCATCATCGATGTGGGCGACGCCAATGACATTCATCCACACGACAAGCAGACGGTGGCTCACCGACTGGCCCTTATGGCGCTACAGAATGACTATGGGCAGACCGAGGTGTACAGTGACAGTCCGCAGCCCGTTGAGGCGCATACCGATGCCGCTGGCAACGTGATAGTGACCTTCGACCATGTGGCCCGTGGCCTCAAGGCCCACAACCGCTACGGCTACGTCAATGCCTTTGCCATGGCCGGCACTGACGGCCACTATCAGTGGGCACAGGCCGAGGTGGTGGGCCTCAGCCAGGTGCGTCTCCACACGCCCCGGGGCATGGTTCCAGCAAAGGTACGCTATGCCTGGGCCGACAATCCTGACGACGCCAACCTGTACAACAGTGCCGGGCTGCCCGCTACGCCCTTCGAACTAAAAATAGACCGACAGGGGGCCGTACCGGAGCCACGACAATAAAATCCAACAATTCTCTTTGTATTCTCTGCCGTTTTCACTAACTTTGTCCACATATTATATATAATAGATGAAAGAGTTTGTAATTTCAGAAGCTAAAGCCGAGACAGCCGTACTAGTAGGCTTAATAACCAAAGAACAGGACGAAGAAAAAACCAAAGAATACTTAGACGAGCTGGAATTTCTGGCCGACACGGCTGGGGCGGTAACCATTAAGCGCTTCACGCAGAAAGTGAACGGCCCCAACACGGTGACCTACGTAGGCAAAGGCAAACTGGAGGAGATTAAACAGTACATAGCCGACGAGGAAGACCAGGACAGGGAGGTAGGAATGGTCATTTTTGATGATGAACTGTCGGCCAAACAGATACGCAACATAGAGAATGAACTCAAGGTGAAGATACTGGACCGTACAAGTCTTATCCTGGACATCTTCGCGATGCGCGCCCAGACAGCCAATGCCAAGACCCAGGTAGAACTGGCCCAGTATCGCTACATGTTGCCCCGTCTGCAGCGTCTGTGGACACACCTGGAGCGCCAGGGCGGTGGCTCTGGCTCGGGTGGCGGCAAGGGCAGCGTGGGTCTGCGTGGCCCCGGTGAAACCCAGCTTGAGATGGACCGCCGTATCATCCTACAACGAATAACACTACTAAAACAACGGCTGGTAGAGATAGACCGACAAAAGAGCACGCAGCGCAAGAACCGCGGCCGCATGGTACGCGTGGCCCTGGTGGGGTATACCAATGTGGGCAAGTCGACAATCATGAACCTGCTGGCAAAGAGCGAGGTGTTCGCCGAAAACAAGCTCTTCGCCACACTCGACACCACGGTACGCAAGGTGGTTATAGATAACCTGCCCTTCCTGTTGGCCGACACGGTGGGATTTATCCGCAAGTTGCCCACGGACCTGGTAGACTCGTTCAAGTCGACCCTGGACGAGGTGCGCGAGGCCGACCTACTGGTACACGTGGTAGACATATCGCACCCCGACTTCGAGGAGCAGATAGCGGTGGTCAACCAGACGCTCAAGGAGTTAGGGGCCGCCGACAAGCCCATGATGGTGGTGTTCAACAAGATAGACAACTACCACTGGGTAACCAAGGAGGAAGACGACCTGACTCCCCCGACCCGCGAGAATATCACCCTGGACGAGCTGCGCCACACGTGGATGGCACGCATGAGCGACAACTGTCTGTTCATATCGGCCCGCGAGCGGCAGAACATTGACGATTTCCGCGAATGGCTCTACCGTAAGGTGCGCGAGCTGCACGTGCAGAAATACCCATACAACGATTTTCTTTACCCAACTAATAATTAATCCAATGAGTACAAACCGACTATTAAACGAACAGGAAATCAACATTCTGGAAAACAATGGCTGCACCGCAGAAGACTGGACAGCCGTAAAGGTAAACGAGGACTTCAACCCGAGCTACATGCACAACGTAATGATGTATGGCGACATAGAGTTGGGTACCTTTGACACCAGCGTAGAGGTGAGCCAGGGGTTCTTCAAGCACTCGGGCATACGCAATGCCACCCTGCGCAACGTAACCATAGGCAACAACTGCCTGATAGAAAACATAGGCAACTATATCAACAACTATACCATAGGCGACGACTGCTATATAAGCAACGTGTGTGTCATGGAGACCACGGAGGGGGCTACCTACGGCGAGGGCAACCTCATATCGGTGCTCAACGAGGTGGGCGAGGGCAATCTGATGATGTTCAAGGAACTGAACAGCCAGTTTGCCGCCTTCATGGTAAACCACAACTCGGACCACGTGCTGCGCGACACGCTGCGCAGGCTCATCAAGGAGGAGATACACTGCACGGACGTAGAGCGGGGTACCATAGGCAACAAGGTGAAGATTGTTAACACAAAGGAGATAATCAACACAGTAGTAACCGATGAGTGTGAAATTAACGGAGCCGCCCGCCTGAGCGACTGTACACTCCAGGGCTCAGCCCAGCCTGTGTTTATAGGTACGGGAGTAATCTGCGAGAACTCTATCATATCCGATGGCTCATCAGTATTCAACTCGGTCAAGATACAGGACTGCTTCGTGGGCGAGGCATGCAAGATTTCTAACGGGTTTACGGCCTCGCAGAGTGTGTTCTTCGCCAACTCGTACATGAGCAACGGCGAGGCGTGTGCCGCGTTCTGCGGCCCGTTCACCGCATCGCACCACAAGAGTTCGCTGCTCATCGGAGGCCAGTTCTCGTTCTACAATGCTGGGTCGGCGACCAACTTCTCTAACCATGCTTACAAGATGGGGCCCATGCACTACGGCATCCTGGAGCGTGGTGTCAAGACAGCCAGCGGTGCTTACATCCTTATGCCGGCTAACATAGGTACTTTCTCTGTCTGCTTCGGCAAGCTGATGTACCACCCTGACACCCGCTGTCTGCCCTTCTCTTACCTCATCGCCTATGGCGACACCATGTATCTTTCGCCGGGTCGCAACCTGACTACAGTGGGTCTATACCGCGACATCCGTAAGTGGCCCAAGCGCGACATCCGTCCGCAGAGCCGCCATCGCAGTATCGTAAACTTTGACTGGCTGTCGCCGTTCTCTGTAAACGAGATTATCCAGGGCAAGGCCATCCTGGAGCGATTGCGAGCAGCATCGGGCGACAACGTATCAACCTACAACTACCATGAGTATGTCATCAATGCAGCCTCGCTGCGTAAGGGCATCAAGTACTATGACATCGCCCTGCGTATATATATAGGTGCCGTGCTCAAGCGAGTCATCAAGCGCTATGGCGCGGTAGAGCCCCCCATCACCACAGTGGGCGAAGGCAACTGGAGCGACCTTTCGGGTCTGCTGCTGCCCACCTCGGAGGAGGAGCGGCTCTGCAATCAGATTAAAGACGGCACCCTGGACGATGTGCAGAGCATCATCGCCGAGTTTGCCAAGATAGGCGACCGCTACCGCGACTACCAGTGGGCCTGGACCTACCGCCTCATCCTGGACTACTACCATCTGGACCACATAGGCGAGGAGGATATAGCCCGCATCCATGCCGACTACATCGAGGCTCGTCGTCTATGGATAGGCGAGATACGCAAGGATGCTGAGAAAGAGTATCACATGGGTGACGTGGAGCGCGAGGTGTTCGACAACTTCGTCGAACTGCTCGACCACGAGATAGACTACGAGAACTAAGATGGCCCCGGCACGTGTGCTGGGGCCTTCTATAAAAACCGGGACGGCCATGGCAAACAGGCTCGTCCTGGCGGCTGAGAAAAAGGCCGACATCTGTAAAGAATGTTAAAGCCATTGATAATACGGCCGCCATCGCGTATATAATATAAGGTATAAATAATAGATTACTAATAAACACTACAATGAGAACAACCATCTTACAGAGGCTGAGCCGAGGCTTGGCCACAGGCTTGGCTCTGCTGGCCGTGGCAATGCCGTCGCTGGCCAAGGAGTACAAGTATCAGTACATCAAGGGCGATCCCATGCAGACCCGCATCTACACCCTCGACAATGGCCTGAAAGTGTATCTAAGTGTGAATAAGGAGAAACCGCGCATCCAGACCTACATCGCCGTGCGCACCGGCTCGCGCAACGATCCGGCCGAGACCACCGGTCTGGCCCACTACCTCGAGCACCTTATGTTCAAGGGCACCCAGCAGTTTGGCACTACCGACTATGCCAAGGAAAAGCCCTACCTGGACGACATCGAGCAGCGCTACGAGAAGTATCGCCGTCTGACAGACCCCGCCCAGCGTAAGCAAGCATACCACGAGATAGACTCGGTGTCGCAGCTGGCAGCCCGCTACAACATCCCCAACGAGTACGACAAGCTCATGGCCTCTATCGGCGCCGAGGGCACCAATGCCTATACCAGCAACGACGTGACCTGCTACACCGAGGACATACCCTCTAACGAGGTGACTAACTGGGCACGCATCCAGTCAGACCGTTTCAAGCACATGGTGATACGTGGTTTCCACACCGAGCTTGAGGCCGTGTACGAAGAGTACAACATAGGTCTGGCCCAGGACAACCGCAAGATGTGGGCTGCCGTCAACAAGCTGCTCTACCCCACCCACCCATACGGAACACAGACCACTATCGGTACCCAGGAGCACCTGAAGAACCCATCTATCGTTAACATCAAGAATTACTTTAACCGCTACTATGTGCCCAACAACGTAGCCATCTGCATGGCCGGCGATATGGATCCCGATAAGGTCATAGCCACCATAGACCAATACTTTGGCGACTGGAAGGCCAGTTCTAACCTTACCCGGCCCGAATATGCGCCGCTCAAGCCTATCACCGAGCCCCGCGACACCAGCGTGGTGGGCCAGGAGGCCGCCATGGTCACCATGGCATGGCGCGTACCGCAGGCCAACTCACTGGCCGCCGACACCCTCAACCTGCTCAGCGAGTTTCTGTACAACGGCAAGGCCGGTCTGATAGACCTCAACCTCACCCAGCCTATGAAGATACAGGCCGCCGGCAGTGGCTACCAGGGCCTGCACGACTACGGCAGTTTCATCCTCATAGGTCTCCCTAAAAAGGGGCAGACCCTCGACGAGGTCAAGACGCTGCTGTTAGACCAGGTGGCACGCCTGCGCCGTGGCGAGTTCGACGACAGCCTGCTGCCCTCTATCATCAACAACTATAAGGTGGACCAGTATCGCGCCCTGCAGAGCAACTCTTCGCGCGCCGACATGTTTGTCGACGCTTTCATTAACGAGCAGAAGTGGGGCGACGTGGTAACACGCCTTGACCGCATATCGCACATCACCAAGGAGCAGATCGTGGCCTTTGCCAACCGCTACCTCGGCGACAACAACTATATCACCGTGTACAAGCAGCAGGGTGTCGACTCGACCCAGAAGAAGATAGACAAACCTGCCATTACGGCCATTCCCAGCAACCGCGACTATCAGAGCCGGTTTGTAAGCGAAATTAAAGACTCTAAGGTAGAACCTATACAGCCCCGGTTTGTCAACTTCAAGCGCGACCTCACCTTCACCAAGACCAAGAAAGGCCTGCCTGTAGTCTACAAGCAGGATGCCGAGAGCGGCCTGTCCACCCTGGCTCTGCACTGGGAGATGGGCGAGTGTGCCGACAACCGCTATGGCGTGGCAACCGACTACCTGGACTATGTAGGTACCCAGAGCAAGACTCTGGCACAGATTAAGAAAGAACTATATCGCCTGGGCTGCTTTACCAACTTCAGTACAGGCCCTACCTATATCAACCTGGTTATCTCCGGACTGGACGAGACCCTGCCTGAGGCCATCGCCGTGGTCGAGGACATCATGCACAACGCCAAGGCCGATGCCAAGGCATACAGCGATCTGACCAGCCTCTATGAGAAAGACCGCACCGACGCCAAGAAAAACCAGCGCAGCAACTTCACCGCCCTGCGCTACATGGGTCAGTATGGCGAGTACAACCCTCAGACCAACGACATGAGCATCGACGAGATGCGCAAGACTGACCCACAGACGCTCCTCGACCTCATCAAGGCACTGCCTACCTACAAGCACGAGATCCTGTACTGCGGTCCGCGCTCGGTGAAGGATCTGGTAAAGCTCTTCGACAAGGTACACCAGACCCCGAAGACTCTGAAAGAGCCACTCAAGAACAAGGAGTACACCGAGCAGACCACTCCGAAGAACGAGGTGTGGATAGCTCCTTACGAGGCTAAGAATATCTACATGGCCATGTACCATAACGACAACAAGGCATGGAACGCTGATGAGGTGCCCGTGTCTGCCCTGTTCAACGAGTACTTCGGTGGCGGCATGAACACCGTGGTGTTCCAGGAACTGCGCGAAGCCCGTGGCCTGGCCTACAGCGCCAGCGCCTTCTTCACCTATGAGCCATACAAGGGACATCCTGTATATGGTGTCACCAACATCATCTCGCAGAACGACAAGATGGCCGACTGCATCCGCGTCTTCAACGAGATACTCGACACCATCCCGCAGAGCGAAAAGGCCTTCGATCTGGCCAAGCAGGCACTCACCAAACAACTGGCCAGTGCCCGCAGCACGCGCTTCAGTGTCATCAACAGGTATCTCTCGGCCCGCCACATGGGCATTGACTACGATCTGAACGAGAAAATATACAACGCCCTGCCCAACATCACGCTGCAAGACATTGTCAACTTCGAGAAGCAGACCATGGCCAACAAGCCTTACCGCTATCTTATCCTCGGCGATGAGAAGAACCTCGACATCAAGGCTCTTGAGAAAATAGCTCCAATCAAGCGTATTTCTACTGAAGAGATTTTCGGATATTAAAACAAAAAAGAGGAAGCCTCAAAACGAAGAGACAGAAGCCCATAGGAGGTGTCAAAAGTCAAAGCAGCACACCCCGAAGGGGCAGAAGCACATAGCCCAGGGCACCGCCCTACCCTTTATACACATCTTTGACAATTCTCAACATCTCACATTTGCAGAAGAAATTGTCAAGTCCTGTTTTGAAAGTTGTATATCCTGGACGTGATTGGCTGCTGTAGCCTGACCATGCTCCGAGTCTTGCAACAAT
>JALEKD010000040.1 GCA_022769285.1 Prevotella sp. | reverse complement strand
TGGGATGTCATGACATCCGCCAACTGGTAAAGGGACTTGTAACCAAGGCCACGGACGAGACAACTGCCACCATAGACAAAAAAAAGAAAGACTGCTCATGTAGGCATTACCCTACTTAGCAGTCTTTCTTGATAAGTGTCGGGATTACTGGACTCGAACCAGCGACCTCGCGCCCCCCAGACGTGTGCGCTACCAACTGCGCCAAATCCCGAACTTGCGGGTGCAAAGGTAGCCACTTCTGACGAAACTGCCAAATTTTCTGCAAGCTTTTTTCAGAAAAAGTTTAGTCGCGCTCCAATTTCCGCCCCATTCATAGCCATCATACCAGTTTCTGCTTTCTTTACTCCCGCTTCAGCCAAGGCCATCACGAGATGGCTAATGATAATCTCCACGTCCACCGCCATAGTCATTATACCGACAAAGATAGTTACGGCTATCCTTATAAGCATCTGTCCCCATCTGCTTACGTCTACTTTTTAGCTGAAAACCATGCCGTGCCCCATGAGTTGCCCCCGCACGGGCACCACTGTGACAGCGGCCATCGTTGGAGAGGGAAGTCACGCTCGCGCGCAATATATATTAAGGCGTAAATGGGCGCGAGTGAGGTTTCTGTAAAAATGGTTTTTAATTCTGTAATCGGTGTAAAGCCCGTTTGTAAAAAATGTAATAACTTTGCACCACAATCATAAAAATCATCAGGACCATGTACTTAGAGAAAATCAATAGCCCGCAGGATGTAAAGCGGCTCACCACCGACGAGCTGACCACACTGGCCGGCGAAATACGCGACGGTATCCTTAACCGCGACAGCCATATAGGCGGCCATGTGGGCCCCAACCTCGGCATTGTGGAGACTACCATCGCCATGCACTACGTGTTCAACTGCCCCGAGGACAAGTTCGTCTTCGACGTGTCTCACCAGAGTTATCCCCACAAGATGCTTACCGGCCGTTCGTTCGGTTTCTGCGACACTGGCCGCCTGAGCGAGATTTCGGGTTACAGCAGTCCCTCTGAGTCGCCTGCCTACGACCAGTTTGAGCTGGGCCACACTTCTACCTCTATATCTCTGGCCACAGGTTTGCAGAAGGCGCGCGACATCAAGGGTACCCACGAGAACATCGTAGTGGTGATAGGCGACGGATCGCTGAGCGGCGGCGAGGCTTTGGAGGGCCTGGACGAGGTCGGCGAACTGGGCACGGGCATCATCATCATCGTTAACGACAACGAGATGTCTATCGCCGAGAACCACGGTGGCCTGTACCAGAATCTGAAGCTGCTGCGCGACACCCAGGGCCAGGCCGAGTGCAACCTCTTCCGTGCCATAGGCCTGGACTACCGCTATGTGGCCGACGGCAACGACATACCCACCCTTATCAGTACCCTCAGCGAGGTCAAGGACACCGACCATCCCGTGGTAGTACACGTACACACGCTCAAGGGCAAGGGCTACGCTCCTGCCGAGCACGACAAGGAGCGCTGGCACTGGAGTATGCCATTCGACATAGCCACCGGCGAACTGCTCAACACGTCGACTGGCGAGGACTATGGCACCCTGACAGGCGAATATCTGCTGGCCGAGATGAAGAAAGACCCCCTGTTAGTGGCCGTAACATCGGGTACGCCCACCGTGGCCGGCTTTACACGTCAGCTGCGCGAAGAGGCTGGCCGGCAGTTTGTCGATGTGGGCATAGCCGAGGAGCAGGCCGTAGCCATGATATCGGGCATGGCCAAGGCGGGTCTCCGCCCGGTGTACAATGTGTACAGCACGTTCATACAGCGTACCTACGACCAGATAGCACAGGACCTGTGCATCAACGGGAACCCTGCCCTCATCAACGTGTTCCTCGGCTCGGTCTTCGGGCTCAACGATATTACGCACATAGGCTTCTATGACATTCCCATGCTGAGCAATATACCTAACCTGGTGTACTTGGCGCCCACCTGTTGGGAAGAGTACCGGGCCATGATGGCCTGGGGCATCAGGCAGACATCGCACCCAGTGGCCATCCGTGTTCCGGGCGGTGCCGTAACCCACAGCGACGCCCACTTTGACACCGACTACAACGAGCTCAACCGCTATCAGGTTACTCATCAGGGCAGCCAAGTGGCCATCTTGGCCTTGGGTGCATTCTGCGGCCTGGGGCAGCAGGTGGCCGACCTGCTCCGACAGGAGCGAGGCATCGACGCCACCCTCATCAACCCGCGTTACATCACGGGCATAGACGAGCAGTTGCTCTGCGACCTCAAGGCCAACCACCACACGGTCATCACGCTCGAAGATGGTGCCCTTGAGGGTGGTTTCGGCGAGAAGATTGCCCGCTACTACGGCAGCACTGATGTGCGTACTCACTGTTTCGGCATCAAGAAGGGGCTCTACGACCGCTACGACTACCAGCAGATGGTACTCGACAACGAACTGACCCCTCGGCAGATTATCAGACATCTTTAATGTGTGTAACGACTGGGGCCATAGCGATGGCCCGTACAGTCGCTTATTAGTACAGCTGCCCCCTGCTTATGGTTGTCCATAGGCAGGGGACTTTTTAGTTGCCTGTCCATTAGCTCCCCGATGGCCCCGTTGCTGTCTACCCTTGCCGCAACGGTGACGCATCAGTTGCCGACGGCTTCGTTATCACACATTCGGGCTTATCTTGTCAGCATGGGCATCACGGGGAAAGAGACGGCCACCGCTGAAAATGAAAAGACCGGTCTTTAGTTTTCTAACGACGGCCTCTGGATACGTAAAGACCGGTCTCCATGATTCGGGTAATATCTGCCGCTATCCCGGAGTGACTTCCCAGCCCAGCGTTTTTTACCTTTGTGTTTCCCGCCCTTTTACTTTTCGCCCCAAAGACGGTTTGCTTCCTACCAGAAACACTTGACAGGCTACTCTTTGGGGGCCTGGAAACAAAAAAACACAGCGAAAAAATACAGCCGGAACAAAAAAAACGGACACAGGAGACGCTGGTACGGTTTTTTATGCCTACTTTTGTACATTACTCATCAACACGTCAACAATACTAACAGATGAAAACCACCCTCTTATCCCTACTGCTTACGGCAGTGCTGTCGCTGGCAGTATGCTCGTGCGAGAAAGCCAACTTGGGGCCATCAGAGACCGACCCGGAGGCGGGCGTCACCGATGGCTATACGGTGAGGCTGAACGTGGCGCAGATAGAGCAGCAGCCCATAGGCATGGGCACGGGAACCACGGCCGTGGCGCTGGGCGACGTGTGTTCCAGGGTGTCGTATATCGTGCTGAACAGCAACGGACAGGTGTACACCACCAAGCACCAAGCGGCGGGCAACCAGGGATTTGGTTCACTGACGATCGCCCTACCCGCTGGCGACTACAGGGTGGCAACCGTGGCTCACAACGGGGCGGGCAACCTGTCGGTAGAGGCCAACGAGAAAATCAAGTTCAAGGACAATAAGGTAACCGATACTTACTGGGGCACGGCCGACCTGACCGTGAGCGGCCCCACCGACTGTACCCTGCATCTACAGCGGGTCACGGCGCGACTATGTATAGACATCACCGATGCCATGCCTGCCCAGGTAAGCAGGATGGAGTTCTACTACACGGGCGGAAGTTCTACCTTAGGAACCACGACGGGCTACGGAGTGGTAAACTCGCGCCAGACTGAGGTGCGGACGGTTAACGCCGACATGGCGGGGCGCGCCACGCAGTTCGAGCTTTTCACCCTGCCCCACAACGATACCGGCCAGCTGAAGTTGACCGTCAAGGCGCTCGACGCGCAGGGCGGCACGGTGGCCCAGGCCGAATATGCCAATCTGCCCATCAGCCGCAACGCCACCACGACCAAGTCCATCACGCTCTTCGGTACCACCCCTCCCGAGGGCGGCGACGAGGCCGATCTGAGCCTCAGCCTGAGCGCCACACCCGACGACGATCCCATCAGCCAGTGTTACTAATAAGTTCAGAAAGATAAGGATGCGCGGAACCGGCCACGGCTCCCCTACCCCTGTCGGCTACGGCTGCGCCGCGCCTGACGCAGGCGGCCCAGCTCGAAACGCATGCGCTTGACCTCCTTGGCCACCTTGGGCGACAGCCAGAACAACGCCAGCACATTGGGGATGACGATGAAGAAGTTAAAGGTATCGGCCAGCTCCCATATCAGCGGCACCTGGATCACCGAGGCCAACACCACCAGCACCATGACCAGCAGCCGATAAGCCTTGATGGGCCCCTCGCCGAAAAGGTAACGCACGTTTTGCGCCGCGAAGAAGTACCAGCCCACAATGGTACTCATGGCAAAGAAGAAGAGCGACACGGCGATAAGCCAGTTGCCCACCATGCCAAAGGAGGAGCAAAAGGCGCTCTGCATGAGCTGTATGCCCACCATGCCAGAACCATCGGTGAGCACGCCCGACACCAACAGCACCAAGCCGGTAAACGTACACACCAACAGGTCTACACTGATGCCCACAATGGCCATCATGCCCTGCTCATAGCAGTTGTGTACCTTGGCTATGGCATGCGCGTGGGGCGTGGTGCCCAGCCCGGCCTCGTTACTGAACAGCCCGCGGCTCACCCCGTAGCGTGCGGCGGTCATCACGCCTATGCCGGCAGCCCCGCCCACCCCTGCCATAGGGGTAAAGGCATAGCAGAAGATATCGGCCACGGCACCTGGCAGTGCCGAGAGGTGAAAGGCTATAAACACCACGCATCCGCCCATGAAGAGTACGGCCATTACCGGCACCACGCTTTCTGAGAATTGGGCTATGCGCCTGATGCCGCCCGAGAGGACCAGTCCCACGAAGACGGCCAGCACGCAGCCTGTCCACAGGGGGTTCACCTCTTCGGGGAAGAGCGAGACCAAGGCCGTGCTGATAGAGTTGGCCTGGACCATGATGCCTATCATGCCCAGGGCAAGGATAAAGAATACGGAGAAGAAGCCGGCCAACCACCGGCTGTGCAGCCCGCGGCGGATATAGTAAGCCGGGCCACCCACAATGTGGCCCTCGGCTGTTCGGCTCTTATACAACTGGCCCAAGATGGCTTCTGCGAAATTGGTAGACATGCCCAACAGGGCGCTGAGCCACAGCCAGAAAAGAGCCCCGGGGCCACCCATCAGCAGCGCCATGGCCACACCCACGATGTTGCCCGTGCCCACCTGCGAGGCAATGGCGGTAGACAGGGCCTGTACAGGGGTCATGCCACCCGTGCGCGAAGCATGTATGCCACCCTCGGTACCACGGAACAGCCGGCGGAGGGCATGCAGATAATAGCGAGGGACAAAGCGCAGGCGGATGGTAAAGTATATGCCGGTACCGAGCAACACAAAGACCAGCGCCGGACCTATCAGCTCGGTATTAAGCCGTTGTACCATCGTATAGACTACATCCTGATTCATGGGCATAATGATGTGAGTTACAGCGAATGTACAAAAGTATGAAAAAATGGTTACTTTAGGTACGGTTATCCTCATTTTTTTCTGCTAAAATGCTCTATTTTTCCACAGACAGGCTCGCTTTGTGGCAGTTTTTCGCATATTTAACCATCGCAATGACGGTCAGACACGCAGAATTGGCTACTTTTGCAGCCGCAACATACATTATATAAGATATGAGGACACGAATATTGACAACTATGCTGGCCCTGGTGGCCATGCTGACCACGGCATCGGCCCAGGACCTGGATGCCAAGTATGCCACCCGCTTGCTGACCACAGGCACCGAAGCCCCCGACATGGTGGTGGGCACGGGCTCCGACGGACAGCCCGTCAAGCTCAGCGCGTTGCGCGGCAAGTATGTGCTGATACACTTCTGGGCTTCGTGGTGCCCCGACTGCCGCCGCGAGACACCAGCGCTGAAGGTCATCTACCAGCGCTATGCCGGCAAAGGGCTGCAGATGGCGGGCATCTCGTACGACACCAACCGCCAGGCTTGGCAGCAGTATCTGGCCGACAACGGCATGACGTGGCTCCAGTACAGCGAGCTGCGCAAATGGAAGAAGGAAACTACCAGCGACCGTCTATACCACATAGACTGGATACCTACGCTCTACCTGATAGGGCCGGACGGACGGGTGGCCGTATCGACGGTGATGATGGAGAAGATAGAGCGTGCGCTGGCCGATGCCTACGGGGACAAGTAAGCCATCGACGCATCTGAGTGAGGGGCAAACCGCAGACCATACGGCCGCAGTTTGCCCCTCGTCATTATAAACAAGTGTAACTAAATGGTTCAGAGTAGCGAGGCTATGGTGGCGGCATCGGCCCCCTCGTACAGGGCGAGGCGGCTAAGCGGCGAGGCCTCGAAGTTGGAGTACCTGAAGAGCTGCAGGGCGGCAAACCGGTGGTCGGCCGACACGCAGGCTTCCAGGCGGAGGTTGCCCAGCGTGTCGCTCTTCAGCGTTTTGATGTCAGTAGCGGCATTGACGAGTGCATCGCCCGTCAACCCGAGCAGGGTCTCTATCTTGGCTTCACGCTCGGCGGGATATTCAAAGGTGTAGGTTGCTATCTTGCTGCCAGTGGGTACATAGACCGAGGTATGTATCAGTCCGAAGAAAGTGCTTGTTGTAGATATACGTGGGTCGGTGGCGAGGGTACGCCCCATCTCCAGTTTGTTAATGTTAGCCATAATTGCAATGTATGTGTAAGTTAATAAATAGGTATGTAACCATGGCCCGCACCACGAGGGTACACGGCCACGGGGGCACAGCCCACCATGACGGGGACGGTACCGGAATGGGGTGCCGATCTGAGGGGTTACACGGAGGCTAACGGAGAATGTGCCGCAGGGCGTACACATAGTAACGGCCCTGGGCATGGGGATGGCTTGCCGTGAGTTGGCGGCGGAGCCAACCATGGGAAATAAGGTTATAGGGATTAAACTTAGCGTAGTCGGGCACGCGACCATCAGTAGAGGTGGGGCGTGGGCCCGTAGTGGGCAGATAGTCGTGCAGGCGCGGCAGACTCAGGCGGCAGTTCTGCTGCTCGCTGATAACAGCCTGGCCCGACTTCTGTTGCTGGGGTGCATAGAGACCGTCGCTGCGCTGGCCTACGGGCACGGGTTCGGCCACGAGGGCCGCCTCCTTGGCCGGGGCTGCATGGGCCGTACTGCCAGACACGGGGCCTGTCAGTATCAGCACCAGGGTAAGCAGTAGGGATTGCAGCAGTCGACTCATAGGCATAGCAGCAGATTAATAGAGGAGCAGCAGACCGGCAAAGGCTGCCAGACATATCATCTTGATGACTCCCACCTTGACATAGCGGGTTCCGACAAAGGTAGCCGCAAAGAGGGCTATGCTAATCCAGAACTGCCAGGGCGAGGCGGCCATCTCGCCAAAGTTATCCTTGTTACATAGCATCAGGGTGGCGGCAGCGAGCATGCCCACCACCACGGGGCGCAGTCCGGAAAAGACACTCTGAACCAGTGCCGTATGCATGTACTTCATAAACATACGGCTTATGAGTATCATCAGTATCAGCGAGGGCAACACCAGGGCAAAGGTGGCCACCACAGAACCCAATACACACATACTGTTACCATATCCGGCGTTGAGCAGGGCGTTGTAACCGCAATAGGTGGCCGAGTTGATGCCGATAGGCCCTGGGGTCATCTGCGAGATGGCCACCACGTTGGTAAACTCGGCCGAGGATAGCCAGGTATGGTGTACCACTGTCTCGGCCTGTATCAGCGACAGCATGCCGTAGCCTCCTCCAAATCCGAAGAGGCCTATCTTGAAAAACGTGATAAACAGTTGCAGATATATCATGGCTCAGTGGGCTTGACGAATTTACCATAGAGATAGCCACCGAGGCCGGCAGCTAACAGTACATAGATGGGGTTGACCCCCACGGCCCATATCAGCAGGGCGCTGGCTATGGGTATCCAGCAGTTGACAAGGCTTATGCCCGTGCTCTTGGCCATGTTGAAGGTGGGAACGGCTATCAGCGCCACCACGGCGGGCCGTATACCCATAAACATGGCTGCCACCCATGGCACGTCCATGAAGTGGCGAAAGCACATGGCTATGGCCAGGATAATGATAAACGAAGGCAGCGCGGTGCCCAGTGCGGTACACAGGGCGCCGCGCACCTTGCGCAACTTGTACCCGATGAAGACACTCATGTTGATGGCGAACACGCCGGGGCAGCTCTGGGCGATGGCCAAGAGGTCTACAAACTCCTCCTTGGCTATCCACTGCCGGCGGGTAACCACCTCCTCCTCGATAAGAGGTATCATGGCGTAGCCCCCACCGATGGTGAAGGCGCCAATCTTGAAGAATATCTTAAACGAGTCCCAATAGAAATTTGCCATTAGCGGTTCTCAATCCATTTGCGGGCGTTGACAAAAGCCTCAATCCAAGGAGTAACCTCGTCCTGACGACGACTGGCAGGATAGTAAGCCTGTTGCCACGGGAAGATGGCACGTTCAAGATGCGGCATCATAGCGAGGTGACGGCCGTCAGCAGAACAAATTCCGGCAACGTTGTAGTCAGAGCCGTTAGGGTTACCGGGGTACTCGGCGTAGCTGTACTTGGCCACCACATTGTAAGCGCTCTCGGGCTCGGGCAACTCGAAGCGGCCCTCGCCGTGGGCTACCCAGATGCCGAGTTTGTCGCCACTCAGGCTGCCGAACATCACGCTGTTGTTCTGAGGAATGTCCAGACCTAAGAAAGCGCTCTCAAACTTCTGCGACTCGTTGTGGAGCAGATGGGCACGGTGCTGGTGCTCGGGGTTGATAAGATTGAGCTCGACCATGAGCTGGCAGCCGTTGCAGATTCCAAGGGAGAGGGTGTCCTTACGGGCATAGAAGCGGTCGAGAGCCTCTTTGGCCTTGGGGTTGTACAGGAAAGCACCGGCCCAACCCTTAGCCGAACCGAGCACGTCAGAGTTAGAGAAGCCGCCACAGAACACTATCATGTTAACGTCCTCCAGGGTCTCGCGGCCCGTGATGAGGTCGGTCATCATGACATCCTTCACGTCAAAGCCGGCCAGGTATAGCGAGTAGGCCATCTCGCGCTCGCCGTTGGTGCCTTTCTCGCGAATGATGGCAGCCCTCACGCCCGAAGCCGTGCGGCGGTCGGCGCTGATGCCGTATTGTGCCAGCGTTCCCGTGAAGTCGTTGTTGAACTTCATCTGTATCGGCTGGTGCTTGTAGTTCTGGTAACGGGCCTTGGCCATGCCGTTGCGGCTCTGCTTGCGGTCCAGCAGGTAACTGGTCTTGTACCAGGTATCGCGCAGGGTATCTATGTCAAAGGTGTGCTCATAGTCGCCCTTCTTCACGACGAGCTTGCGCTCCTTGGCGGGATAGCCTATCTTGGCATAACCCACGCCGGCATCCTCTAAGAAAGCCTTCAGGTCGTGCTTGTGCTCATCGCTAACCTGGATAACGACACCGGGGTTCTCGGCGAAGAGCAGTTTGACGAGGTCGTCGTCATCAATATCGTGCAGGTTGACGTGCATGCCACCCTCGGTGTTAGCAAAGGTCATCTCGAGCAGCGTAGTAATAAGACCACCGGCCGAGATGTCGTGGCCGGACATAACCCAGCCCTTACGGATGAGTTCCTGAACAGCGTTGAAGCAGTCGACAAAGTACTCGGGGTTAGCTACCGTGGGCACGTCGTCGCCCACCTTGCCAAGGCTCTGTGCAAAGGCAGAGCCGCCGAGGCGCTGGGCATCGAAGCTGAAGTCTATGTGATAGAGCGAAGAGTTCTTGTCGTTGACGAGAACAGGAGAAACTACCTGGCGGACGTCAGAGACCTCGCCGCCAGCAGAGACAATGACCGTACCGGGAGAGATAATCTTCTCGCCGTAAGGATACTGCTGGCTGAGAGAAAGGCTGTCCTTGCCGGTAGGCACATTGACGTGGATATCACAGCAGAAGTCGGACAGGGCCTTGACAGCAGCGTACAGGCGGGCGTCTTCGCCCTTCTGCGAACGGCAAGGCCACATCCAGTTGGCGCTGAGCGACAGACTCTCCATACCATCAGCCAGCGGGGCCCATACTATATTGGTGAGGGCCTCAGCGACAGAGAGCACGCTGCCAGCAGCAGGATTGGCCAAGCCGGCCTGGGGAGCGTGGCCCAGTGCGGTGGCTATGCCCTTGCGGCCACGGTAGTCGAGGGCCACCACGCCACAGTCAGAGAGGGGCAACTGGATGGGACCCTGGCACTGCTGGCGGGCTATCTTGCCCGTTACAGAGCGGTCTACCTTGTTAGTAAGCCAGTCCTTACAAGCCACAGCCTCGAGCTGCAGTACGCGGGTAAGGTACTCGTCTATCTTGTCCTGCGAGTAGGTAACATCCTCATAATGGTGAGTCACCGTCTCGTCGCGCATAATCGTCTTGGGCGAATGTCCGAACATCTGCGCCACGTCCAGGTCAAACGGTTTCTTACCGTCGGCCTGTACAAAGGAGAAGTGGGCATCGCCAGTGGTCTCACCGACCACGTAGAGCGGAGCGCGCTCGCGCTCAGCTATCTTCTGGACGTGCTCCAAGTGCTTCTCGTCGATAAGCAGGCCCATGCGCTCTTGGCTCTCGTTGGCGACAACCTCCTTAGCGCTGAGCGTCTTGTCACCGATGGGCAGCTTGGACATGTCGATACGGCCGCCGCAGTCCTCGACCAACTCAGAGAGACAGTTGAGGTGACCGGCCGAGCCGTGGTCATGAATACTAACGACTGGGTTATTGTCCTCCTCGACCAGCGCACGCACCAGGTTGTATGCGCGCTTCTGCATTTCAGGGTTAGCACGCTGCACGGCATTGAGTTCGATACCGTTGGAATAACGGCCCGTGTCGACGGAAGAGACAGAACCGCCACCGAGACCGATGCGGTAGTTGTCGCCGCCGACCACCACGACCTTGTTGCCCTTCTGGGGCTCTTTCTTCAGGCAGTCGCGCTTCTTGCCATAGCCTACACCGCCGGCCAGCATGATTACCTTGTCGTAACCCAACTTCTGACCGTCCTCGGCATGCTCGAAAGTGAGCACAGAGCCCGTGATAAGGGGCTGGCCGAACTTGTTACCGAAGTCGGAGGCACCGTTGGAAGCCTTGATAAGTATCTGCTCGGGAGTCTGGTAGAGCCACTGGCGCACGGGCATCAGGTCTTCCCAGTCGCGCAGGGTATCGGCCTTGCCCTCATCGTCCTTCAGGCGGGGATAAGAGGTCATGTACACGGCCGTGCCGGCAATGGGCCACGAACCGGTGCCACCACCCATGCGGTCGCGAATCTCTCCGCCGGTACCCGTAGCGGCTCCGTTGAACGGCTCTACGGTGGTGGGGAAGTTATGAGTCTCTGCCTTGAGCGAAATGACGCTTTCTATGTCCTCAACTCTGAAGTAGTCGGCCGTAGACTGGTCCTTGGGGGCAAACTGCTCTATCACAGGGCCCTGGGCAAAGGCCACATTGTCCTTGTAGGCCGACAGTATCTTGCCGGGGTTCTCCTTGGTGGTCTTCTTAATCATGGCAAAGAGGCTCGACTCCATCTCCTTGCCGTCAATGATGAACGTTCCGCCGAAAATCTTGTGCCGGCAGTGCTCAGAGTTAATCTGGGCGAAGCCAAAGATTTCCGAATCGGTCAGTGGGCGCCCGTTCTGCGCCTCTATCTTATGCAGATACTCTATCTCTTCGGGCGACAGGGCCAGTCCTTCTTGCTCATTGTACTCCTCGAGGTTGTCGATGTACTTGATGGGCTCTGGCTGGTGGTTCACGGTGAACACTTCCTGATCCAGGCCATGGTACATACGCTGGAGCATGGGGTCATGGTCAGCGTCCTCAGAACTAACAGGAAAATATTCCTCAATACGCGAAATGCCGCTGAGGCTCATATTCTGTGTAATCTCAACGGCATTGGTGCTCCAAGGGGTAATCATTTCACGGCGCGGGCCCACATAGAAGCCTGGCAGTGACTGCTCCGCAAGACAGGTTGCGTCGCCATAAAGCCAACTGAGTTCATTGATTTCCTGCTGACTGGGCTGATGGTCGATTTCAGTCGCAATCACATGCTCATTCAGAGTCTTGAAGAAGAGTATCATAAATGTTTTTTTATATTATTATAATGAATGTATCTGCAAAGATAGTGCAAGTTGATAAGAATACAAAACAAATCTTTATATTTATTTCCACGGTGGGGGCCACAGCCATGGCGTCCGGTGGGGTCACGGCTTACCCGGCTGCCGGAGCCAGGGCGCGACGGTAGATGTCGCTGAGCACCAGTCCGCCGATGGTAAACCCGAAGATGGCGGTAATGTGGGCCAGCGTGCCGTTAATCTGTGCCTTGGACGAGCACCACTCGTGGTTAACTAATGAGGGGTCGCCGGGGCCCACCTTGGCCTTGGGGCACATGCAGGCGCTGGTGCCGCAACTGTGGTTGACACCGCGGTTAGGCAATACCTCGTCGCTGTACACGCACTGGAACTTATGGGCCGGGCGGACACGCATGTGTTTGAACTTCTTACGCAGGGCAGCACCGAGGGGACAGCCGCGCACCTTCCAGAATTCGGCCACGTGTATCTTGGTGGGGTCCAGTTTGAGAGCCGCACCCATCGAGGAGAAGAAGACGGCCCGCGACTGGCAGGCCCGCAGTATCAGCAGGGCCTTGTCCTTGAGGCTGTCGATGGCATCGATGACGTAGTCGTACTCGTCCAGATTGAAGTCATCGGCCGAATCCTCATTGTATATCTTCTGCAGGGCCACGATGTCGGCCTTGGGGTTTATCTCTAACAGCCTGTCGCGGAGCGCCTCTACCTTGACCTTGCCCACGGTGTGGGTGGTGGCCATGAGCTGGCGGTTAATGTTGGTTACACACACGCGGTCAGAGTCTACGATGGTCAGGTGGGCCACCCCTGACCGCACCAGGCACTCGGCGCACCAGCTGCCCACGCCGCCCACGCCAAAGATGATGACGCGCTGGGCGGTGATGGCATCCATCACATCGGCACCTACCAACAGCTCGGTGCGGTTAAACAGTCCTCTCTCTATCCCCATACCTTATTATATATGTGTAGTTACTTACTATGTGTCTGTCGGCCGGCCCGGAGTTACGACCGGCTGTCGGCACGGGTTACCATGTAGGCGCTGAGCAGCACTAAGACCAGGGCCACGGGCTTGTCCCACGTGAGCACATCCTGACCGATGGCTATAGCCACAAACGAGGCCACGATGGGTTGCAGATTGGTGTACACGCTCACGGTAGTAGCCTTGATGTAGCGCATGGCAAAGGGTATGGCAAAGTAGCCGGCCACCGTGGCAAAGACCACGATAAAGGCCATCTCGGCCGCACCCGTCCATGTACAGGCAGAGGAATACAGGGGCTGCGAGCCCAGTTCGCCCCAGGCCATGGGCAGCACGGCCACAGCCGAAATGAGAAACGTCCATTTCATCTGGGTCACAGCGGTATAGCGCTGACTCACCCGCCGGGTGATAATGAGGTACAGGGCCCATGTAAGCAGACTGAGCACGGCCAGGCCGATGCCCAACAGGTCATTGAGGCCTGCCCCGCCACTCCAGTTCATCAGCACCATGAGTACCGCGCCCACGATACCCACAACCACGCCCACCAGTCTGACGGTGGTGATGCGCTCGCCGATAAACAGGGCCGCCATGAGCATGGTGGCCACAGGAGTCAGGGTGGCTATGAGCGAGAAATACACCGGGGTGGTGTACACCAGTGCCCAGGCAGTAAGCGTCTGCGACACCACGATGCCCAGCAGTCCGCCACCCATGATGACCAGCAGGTCGCGGCGCGTCACCCGCTCGGCAGGCATAAAGAGCGATATTATCCAGAATATGGCGGCAGCGCCCACGCACCTCGTGAGCATGTAGACCATGGGCGACACCCAACGGCTGAGCAGCAGGGCCGTCACGGGGACACCCAGTCCGAATATGACGTTGGCCGACAGCACGGCCGCGTGTCCTTGCACCTTATTTCTTTCCATGGGTGCAAAGGTAGTGCAAGCCGAAGACAATGCAAAGGAAAAGACGAAGTTTTTTCGCACGGCCTATACCATAATTATATATACGCGCGAGGAACGGCCATTGCGAAGTCCTACGCCGCGCAAGCAACGCGCGCTGTTTGCGGAGGCATCCCCAGCACGCTCGTAAGGACAGCATTTCTTCGCGTGGCAGCCGCGAGAAATGAAAAGATCGACCTTTTCATTTCTAACGACGGCTCCCAGTGCGCTAAAGATGGCTCCTGGAAACATAAAGGTCGGCCACGACTCCCCCACTTGCCATCCTACATCCCCCTTGAGCGACTTAGAGACTACGAAAACGCCTCTCTACTCCAGCGCTTCTTATCTTTTTACGTTTCTACCTTTCTACTTTTCACCCAAAGACGGTTTTTCCAAGCGTCTGGGTACCCATGGCTCCCACATTCACTACCTCACCATCACCCCTTGCGGGCTTAGGGGCTCTTACTCTTTTACTTTTCCCCTTACTTGCCCTTGCGGAACAGCTGGCCGATGTTGATACCGATGCCGACAGACGAAGTATAGGCTTTCTTGCCATCCGTAGTCTTGAAAAGAGGCAACAGGCCCACGCGGCTGGTAATGGTAAGCGGACCGAAGTTGACACCCATCTCGGCATTGAGGCCGACAGGATTCACACGGAAGTTGCGCTCTACGGGGTCGCCCGTCTCCTCGGGCGTAAAGCGGTACTTGCCACCCACCCTGATATCGGCCGACAGGCCCAGGAATATCTGCGAAGCCATAGTGCCCTCGGTTTCGAGCGGGTTCCATACCAGCATCAACGGCACGCGTATTCCGGTATAGGTAATGCGGTTGGTGGCAGCCTTGGCTGCGGACTGGGCGAAGCTGACGTGGTTGCCCTGGCCCTCTAACAGCACTCCGGTCTGAAAATTGTTCCACGACATGTACACCTGGGTACCCATGGACAGGCCCAGGGAACCCTTGCGGCCGGTGGGGGTCAACGGGCAGATGCCCTCGAAGACCGTGACGCCCACCTCGCCACTGCCCGAGCCGCGGGTATGCAGTCCGGCGCTGCTGTTGGCCGTAGACCCTATCTTATTGTCGGTAGAGGTAAAGGCATACCACACCGTGGGCAACGTAGGGAACACACCCGCTCCGTTAGTGTAGGACGAAGGCAGGAAGGGCGACGTGACGTACACGCGCTCTACCTCCTGGCCGTCTACATAGGTGGTCGTGCTCGACTTGCGCAGTTGCGTGCCCTGCGCGTTGTACACCTCTACCTGCGTATCGGCCGCATTGCCGCTCACTACGATACGCTGTCCGTTAAACACAATGGTGGTGTCTTTCTTAGTCTGCGCCCCGGCCACGAGCACCGTCATGGTGGCCATCAGCAGGGCGGCTGTCCGCTTCATCTTCATAATCATAAGCTGTTTATCTGTTAATGTATTTACTTCTTCTGATAATGGCCGACCTGCGGGCGGTTTCTACGGACATTCCGCGGGTCCCTCCGGGCTGGCCAGTTATACTAATAACGTACAGAACGATGGTTTGTGACATGTAAATAGTTGTTCTTTCAGCGCTGTTATAGTTAAATAACATTAAAGAAAAATACAAATGGGGGTTTACGAACGTCATATATATAAGTTTTGATAACTTTGCAGACTATAGCCGCCATCGGCCCAGACCCCGAGAGGCTCCGCCACATGAGCCAGGCTACTGTCCAAACATTACTAACACCATTAATATCACGAAAGATTATGAAGAAAGTAAAATCTATGGTACTGACCCTCGCCCTGGGAGCCCTGGTGCTGTCGGGCTGTGTCAGCAAGAAGAACTTAGAGGCTTGCCAAAGCGAGCTGAAGAACTGCCAGACTGAAAACAGGGAACTGACAGGCAACTACCAGAACACTAAGGAGCAGCTGGCCGCTGCCCAGGCCCGCGTGGCCTCTCTGACCGACCAGCTGGCCACTCAGAAGAAAGCTTACGCTGCCCTCCAGCAGAGCCTCGACAAGAGTCTGGCCAATACCAGCACCAACAACATCAATATCTCTAAACTGGTAGACCAGATTAACGAGAGCAACCAGTACATTCGCCATCTCGTAGAAGTGAAGAGCAAGTCGGACTCGCTCAACATGGTACTCACCAACAACCTAACGCGTTCTCTGAGCAAGGAGGAGCTCAAGGAGGTAGACGTGCAGGTACTCAAGGGCGTGGTGTACATATCTCTGGCTGACAACATGCTGTACAAGAGCGGCTCATACGAAATCAATGACCGCGCCGAGGAGACTCTGAGCAAGATAGCCAAAATCATCATGGACTACAAGGACTACGATGTACTCATCGAGGGTAACACCGACAACGTGCCCATCAACACCAGCGCCGCCTCGATGAAGAACATACGCAACAACTGGGACCTCTCAGCGCTGCGAGCCTCTTCGGTGGTTCAGTATCTGCAGACCCGCTTCGGCGTAGCCCCCAAGAGACTCACCGCAGGGGGCAGGGGCGAGTACAATCCCGTGGCCAGCAACGACACAGAGGTGGGCAAGCAGCGCAACCGCCGCACCCAGATCATCATCACGCCCAAGCTCGACCAGTTCATGGACCTTATAGACAAGGCGCCCGACAGCGACAAGTAAACTGACGGCTCCCGCCACCATACAAGAACTCGCCCTGATAAACCAGACCTGTGTTTGTCAGGGCGAGTGCCTTTTTAGGTACTTATCTTTATCCCCTACTCTATCAAAAGCGGCAACGGCCGTTCAAGGCATCTATCTATAATTGCTATGCGATATCCTTTCTACCTATCCTCAGAAGAGAGATAAGTAGAATAGATGTCTTGAAGCTCGTGTACATTACTCAGGTTAACCATTATCAGCCTATCTAAGCAATTATTCAGCCTCAGCACTCTTTTCTCTGCCTCAAACACATAATCATCTACCCAGAAAAATTTCGTGCTAAAGTCAATGGCATCCGTCTTCAGGTCCTTCCACTCTGTAGGCTTCACTCTTTGCATTTTTCTTATCATGTCATCAGGATAGTAATTGGACAGTCTGGCCAACACACGACCAGCATTACCATCCCGGCAATTAGTAGTAAGCCAATAGCAATCAAACTTGGAAAGAACCTTTTCTATAAAAGGAATAGCCCCAGGGGCCATTCGCGTATTCTTAGCAGTGAGCAGGACACCATCGACATCCAAGTATAGTTTCGTCATATCAATGTATATATTATCAGCCGTAAAGAAACTGCTGCTGACGTATGCCACCCTGCGCCCAGTAGCCAGCCTCTCACTACAGGTTACTTCAGGTAGAAGAGGAAGTCGTCGCCGTCCCACTCCCAGCCGGCTACGCCATAACGTATGAGGCGCGCCAGAACCTTGATGACCAGGAACCGCTTGACGTGGGCTATCTTGGAGATTACCTGGAGCGGCTGATGAGGGTTTAGGCGCATCATTTCCATCAGGTGCGACTCGGTGTCTGTGTACGGCATGACGTTCTCCTCGCGCTGCTCTTGCTTCCACATCTCTACATGGACGGGCGATGCAACCACATTCTCGTCCTTGATGCGCAGGTAGGCCGTGGCGTGACCGGCCGCGTCTATGGCACACACGGGGCGGGCCGTGGCGGGCGGTATGGTAGCCACCACCACATTGCGGCCGTCTACATGGAAAGTCCTAAAGCTGATGTCTGACTCGGGGGAGCAGAGCGTATAGGCCGCGCGGTTCATCATGAATATCTCCTCATCGGACGTTACACCGGCCACGAACCCATCATCGCGCACGCCGATGAGCAGCCGCCCGCCCGCAGTATTGGCAAAGGCAGAAACCGACTTGGCCAGCTTGGCCGCATCGGTCACCTGATACTTAAAGTCCTGCTGGCGGTGTTCGCCCTGGGCTATCAGCTCGTGTATGTATACGTTGTCGTCCATCAATAAGGGTGGCAGATAATGTGCTAATAGTGGCGGCGCTACTCCTGATAACGCTTGGTGCGCACCTTGAACTTATCAAATCCCTCGCCGTACACACCGATAACAGCACTCTGTGAGACAAAGGCGTGGGGGTCTATCTCGTTGATGAGCTGGAATATCTTGTGCGACTCGCTCTTCTTAGCAAGAACGAAGAGCATGCGAACCTCGCGGCCGGAGTAGAAGCCCTCGCCGTTGATGACCGTTACACCGCGGTGGGGGTCGTTGATGATACGTATGCCTATCTCCTCGTACCTGTCAGAGATGATGAAGAACTGCACCGAGCGGCGCATGGAGTTGACCACGTAGTCTATGCAGAGCGAGGAGACTATAAGCGTAACGTAGCCGTAGATGATTTGCTCCCAGTCGTGCAGCACTACGTAGCTCGAGGAGATGATGGTAAGGTCGATCACCAAGAACACCTTGCCCAGCGATATGTTGCGATATTTGTTGATGATGGCGGCCACTATATCGGTACCTCCGGTAGAGCCATTGAAGGCCAGACCCAGTCCGATGCCGCTTCCCATGAACACACCACCGATGATGGACGCCATAAAGGGGTCGTTCTGAAGCAGGTGCAGGCTACCCAGATGGTCCTGGAACACGCGCGAGATGACCGTGAGCAGCGTTACGGCATAGATGGTCTTCATGCAGAACTTCCAGCCCAGTATGCGCAGGGCAATGAGCAGCAGCGTGGCGTTGATGGCAAAGTACGACAGCTGGATGGGGGTGCCGGTGCCCCAGTAGAGTACCGACGAGATACCCGGGACGCCTCCCGACGGTATCTTACTGGGCAGCAGGAACGTAGTCCAGCCTATACCATACGAAATCATGGCTACGCTAATCATAACGTAGTCGCGTATCTCCTTGCGGAGCGCCTTATGCTTGTCTAATGTCATGTTCATATTCCTAATCCTCCGTTAAAAGTAATGTCAATAGCCTTGCCCTGCAGCAGCTTAGAGCCCGGGGCTATGTTGTGGGTAACCCAGATATTGCCGCCGATAACCGTGTCGTGGCCGATGGTAACGCGGCCCAGCACGGTAGTATTAGAGTAGATGGTAACGCGGTCGCCGATGACGGGATGGCGCGCCTGACCCTTGGGCTGGCCACTGTGGGTGAGCTTGTAGTTGCGCGCGCCCAGCGTAACGCCCTGGTAGAGGGTCACGTGGCTGCCTATGACGCAGGTCTCGCCTATCACCACGCCCGTACCATGGTCTATCGAGAAGTAGGGGCCTATCTCGGCGCCCGGGTGTATGTCTATACCGGTCAGGGCGTGGGCCATCTCGGTGATGATGCGCGGCAGCACGGGTATGCGGGCGACATACAGCTGATGGGCGGTACGGTAGTGCAGCATGGCGGTCACCACGGGATAGCAGAAGATAATCTCGCTACGGCTCTTGGCGGCCGCGTCGTCGTCAAAGATGGCCTCGACATCCGTGCGCAGCGTCTTCTTGATGGCTGGCAGATGGTCTATGAAGTCGGCAGCCAACCTTTCGGCCTCGCCGTCGGCACTGTCCTCGCAGCGATCAGAATCGAAGAGCAGCGCCAGGGCTATCTGGCGGCGCAGCAGGTCGTAGAGCTGCTCCAGGTAGACCCCTATGTGATAGGAGTGTATCTCATCGCAGACCTGCCTGCGGTCGAAGAAACCGGGGAACACGATGTTGCGTACCAGCTGCACGATGTCGCGCAGCGCATCGACCGACGGCAGCGGTGCATCGTTGCACGGCATGACGCTGCGGTCTTCGTCGGAGATACGGGAAAGTAGTGCTACGTTTTTCTGGAATAGCTCGGTGTGCATCTTTCTTGTTATCGTCGAAATCGTTGCAAAGATAGTGAAAGTAGCAGACAGCACAAAGCAAAAAGTGATATTTTTGCTGTGATTTATGAGTAATCTTGCTAACGCCATGGGCTACAGGAGATATGGCACAGGCGACTGCGCCGCGCGCCCTGTAACCCACGGCCCTAAACAAGACCGAAGTGGTGCAGGGCGTGGCTCACACCGTCGGCATCAATGTGGGTGGTTACATAGTTGGCCGCGGCCTGTACCTCGGCGGTGCTGTTGCCCATGGCCACGCCGATGCCCGCCTGGCGCAGGATGGGTATGTCGTTGCCGCCATCGCCAAAAGCCATGGTCTGGCTGATGTCCAGCCCCAAGTGGGCGGCCATCTCGCGCAGTCCGCGGGCCTTGTCTATGTGGTCGCGGGTGATGTCTACAAACTCGGGGTGCCACCGCCCGAAGGTGCAGTGGCTCACGTGGCGGGCCAACAGGGCTTCCTGCTCGGTGGTGATAAAGGGGGTCATCTGGAGGATAGGCTCGTCCTTCAGGTCAGCCAGCGTCAGGCTGAAGTCGAGGGCATCTACGCCCAGGCCGTGTACGAATATGCGATCCACGATATCCTTACGGTTGTACACCACCACCCGGCGCTGTCCCACCACGATGAGCGAGTAGTCGGCACGGTCGGCGTCAGCGATAATGGCCTGCACGTCGGTCGCATCCATGGCATGGCAGGCCACCACGTCGGCTCCCACAAAACTGTAGGCACCGTTGGTGGTAATGTAGCCGTCAATGAGCGGCGCTATCTGGCCCAGGTTGGTTATAATGGCTATGGGCCGCCCGGTAGAGATAAAGATGCGTATGCCCCGGCGGTGCGCCTCGGTCAGCGCGTCGACTGCCGACTGCGGTATGGCATGGGTCTTAAAACTCACCAGCGTCCCGTCGATGTCAAAGAAGAGTGCCTTGATGTCTATCATTACTGCTATATATATTATGGTTATCCTTAGTCGTCGTCAAACATGCCCTTGAACCACTTGAGTTCCTGATAGGTCTCGCGGATGTCGTCCATACCTATGTCGAAACTGCGGTCTACCACCCGCGGAGTATCGTGCAGCGAGTGCGAGAAGAGCCAGTCGTAAGTTTTCTGTAGATAGAAGAGGCGCGCGGGCACCCCGTGCGAGGCTCCAGGCAGCCAGTCGTAGCGCAGCAACTGGTCGTGTCCGGTCTGCTGCAGGTAACTCACCACGCGCTTGGACTGGCTGATAGACACGGCACGGTCGGCCGTGCCGTGCATAATCCAGAGGGGCACCTGGCCCAGTCCGTCGGGCTGCCTGACACTGCATCCGCCACACAGGGCCATGGCTGCGGCCACCTTCTCGGGATACGCGGCCACAAAGTCCATCGTCCCGTAGCCGCCTAAGCTCATGCCCAGCACGTAGATGCGGGTAGTATCGATGGCATAGTGGGCCTCGGTCCACTCCAGGAGCTCGTTTATCTTACGCGGACTCCATGCCCCGCCGCTGTTTTGCGGTGCCAGCACCACGGCGGGTACCACCTTGCCCTTCTTGATGGCATCGAGGGGGCCGTAACGGCGCACGCGGTCCAGGTTGTTGCCACAGAGACTGGCACCGTGCAGGAAGATGACCAGCGGCAGACCGCGTCCCTGGGGCTCGTAGCCCTCGGGGGTAAATATCCAGAAGTTGTAGCTACCGGGAACCACGCCCCGCATAGCCTCAGTATTGCCCTGCTCAAGGGTACGGGCATGGAGCAGCGTGCCCACAAGGAGCATCGTTATCAGCAAGAGGGTCTTTATCTTCATAGGCTTCAGTATCTATTAGGGCGCCCGCAGCTCCCATCACGGTGGCGATGGGTCACGGGCAGCACCATGATTGCAAAATTAACCATAAAAACCCTATTTAGGCCAAAGATAGCGTTAATCTTTCTATAAATCGTGGGAAGCGGTGGGCGCGAAGAGGGGCACTGCGACAGCGGCAGCAGTCTCCAGCATCGTAGAGACCGACCTTTACGATGCTGGAAGCCGTCTTTAGCGAGCTGGGAACCGTCTTTAGAAAGCTAAAGACCGGTCTTTTCGTTTCCCGCGATGGCTACAGGGGTGCAGCGACAACCATCGCCGCCAGGAGGAGGCAGCCCCTGCCAGCATTATGACCGCCATCAAGGAGCCCGCAACCAGCCCGGGGATGCTTTTTAAGTTTTTTTTTACGACAAAAAGGCCCTTTAACAGCACAATAATTGTTACCTTTGTACAAACTATTAGCTCTAACAATGAAATTATTAAGAAAATTCGCAACAGTCATTGCCGTGGCGATGGGAATGGTAACCGCACAGACACTCCCTGCCAACGCGCAGACACTCACTCAGTATGTTGATCCCTACATAGGTACCGGCGGCCACGGCCATGTGTTCCTCGGTGCCAACGTACCATTCGGTTTCGTGCAGTTAGGCCCCACCGAGCCGGCCCGTGGATGGGACTGGTGCTCGGGTTACCACTACAGCGACAGCGTGGTACGTGGTTTCGGACACCTCCACCTCAGCGGTACGGGCATAGGTGACCTGGGCGACGTAGCCCTGCTCCCCGTGGCCGACGCCAAGCAGAGTACCGTAACCCTGAAGCACAGTAACGAGACGGCTCGCCCTGGCTACTACGCTCTGAAGATAGATAAGCCCGAGGTCAACGTCGAGCTGACCGCCACCAAGCGTGCCGGTTTCCACCGCTACACCTTCGGCAAGGGCCAGAAAGCCCTCTTCCGCCTGGACTTGCTGCAGGGGATAGGCTGGGACAGCCTCAACCGCTGCCAGCTGCGACAGATAACGCCGACAATGATTACCGGCTACCGCACCTCGATAGGCTGGGCCAAGAACCAGCAGGTGTATTTCGCCGCCGAGTTCTCTGCGCCGGTCAAGATAACTAGCACCAACGACACCATAGCCCTGTTAGAGGTGGCCAATGCCGACAAGCCGGTGCTCATCAAGGTGGGCCTGTCGGCCGTCAATGAGGGCAACGCCCTGCTGAACCTGGCGACCGAGATGCCGGGCTGGGATTTTGACGCCGTAGCCACGGCGGCCAGCAAGGAGTGGGACAAGGAGTTAGGGCGTGTACGCATAGAGACCGCCAATGCCACCGACCGCACCATATTCTATACCGCCATGTACCACTCGATGATTGCCCCATCTGTATTCTCGGACGTGAACGGCGAGTACAGGGGCTCTGACTACAAGGTACACCGCGGCAACTTCACCAACTATACCACTTTCTCGCTGTGGGATACCTATAGAGCCGCCATGCCCCTCATGTCGCTCATACATGCCGACAAGGCGACCGACATAGCCGCCACCTTTATCCATATATACAACGAGCAGGGCAAGCTGCCCGTCTGGCACCTCATGGGGAACGAGACTGACTGTATGGTAGGCAACCCCGGCGTAGCCGTGTTGGCCGACTATGTGCTCAAAGGGCTCGTTAAGGACCACGAGGGTGCGTACCAGGCGCTCAAGGCTTCGGCCATGAAGGACGACCGCGGTCAGGATCTGCTCAAGCAGTACGGCTACATCCCCTGCGACCTCGACAAGACCCATGAGACAGTCGCCAAGGCACTGGAGTACGCCCTGGCCGACGCAGGAGTGGCCAAGGTGGCCAAGCTGTTAGGTCACGAGGACGACTATCAGTACTTCTACAAGCGCAGCCAGAGCTACCGCAAGCTCTTTGACCCCGCCACCGGATTTATGCGTGGCCTGGACTCTAAGGGTAAGTTCCGCGAGCCTTTCAACCCATTCCACGCCGTACACCGTCAGGACGACTATACCGAGGGCAACGCCTGGCAGTATGTCTGGCTGGTTCCCCACGATGTCCACGGCCTGGTCGGCCTCTTCGGCAGCGAGAAGCGCTTCACTACTAAGCTCGACAGCCTCTTCATCGTAAGCGGCGACATGGGTGCCCAGGCTTCGCCCGACATCTCGGGCCTCATCGGCCAGTATGCCCACGGCAACGAGCCCAGCCACCATATTATATATATGTATAATTACGTAGGCCAGCCCTGGAAGGCAGCCCGCCTGATACGCCAGACACTGAGCACCATGTACGGCAACAACTTCGACGGCCTGAGTGGCAACGAGGACGTGGGCCAGATGTCTGCCTGGTACATTCTGTCAAGCCTGGGCCTGTACCAAGTGGAGCCCGAGGGCGGCAAGTTTATCTTCGGCTCGCCCATCTTTGACCGCGCCACCCTTACCGTAGGCCAGGGCAACACCCTGGACATCGTGGCCCGCAACAACAGCAAGCAGAACATGTATATCCAGAGCGTCAAGTGGAACGGCCGCCCCTACACCAAGTCGTACATCTACTATGCCGACCTTATCAAGGGTGGCAAGCTCGAGTTTGTCATGGGTTCCAAGCCCTCTAAGTTCGGCACCAAAGTTAAAGACCGTCCCTAAAAAATATATAGCACATGAGTATGATACAGATAAGAAAGGTGGCCATCGCAGGATGGCTCACCTTTACCGCAGCTACCGCCTGGGCACAGACCCCGGCCGTGCAGAAAGAGTTCGGCAAGGAGTATATAGACGCCATAGCCGTAAGCACACCCTACGTGTCCAAGCGCCCGAAGGTAGAGGAGCGCCTCTTCCGCTCCAAGGCGGTAGAGAAAACCATCCGGGATATTAAGAAGAAGCTCAAAGACACGCCCTACCTGGCCTGGATGTTCGAGAACTGTTTCCCCAACACCCTCGACACCACCGTCCACTATGAGGAGGACGCCGACGGCAACCCCGACACCTTTGTCTATACCGGCGACATCCACGCCATGTGGGGCCGCGACTCTGGCGCACAGGTCTGGCCTTACCTCCAGTTCGCCAAGGAGGACAAAGATATCCGCAAGATGATTAAAGGTGTCATCCTGCGTCAGTTTAAGAACATCCAGTACGACCCTTACGCCAACGCCTTCAACCGTTACACCACTACCAAGAGCGAATGGATGAAGGACGACTGTGGAATGAAGTCCGGGCTGCACGAACGCAAGTACGAGATAGACAGCCTGTGCTACCCGCTGCGCCTGGCTTATGAGTACTGGCGCGTCACGGGCGACGCCTCTATCTTCGAGGGCTCGCTCTGGCAGGATGTGGTGCGCAACATTCTGCGCACATTCCACGAGCAGCAGCGCAAGGACGGCCACGGGCCCTACAAGTTCCTCCGCGTTACCGACCGCCAGCTGGACACCGTGTGCAACGGCGGATGGGGTGCTCCCGTACGGCCTGTAGGACTGATAGCATCGGTCTTCCGCCCGTCGGACGACGCTACCACCTTCCTGTTCCTGGTTCCGTCTAACTTCATGGCCGTGTCGACCCTCAACAAGATGGCCGACGTGCTCACCCAGGTTAACCACGACAGCGCCCTGGCCACCCAGTGCAGCTCGCTGGCCAACGAGGTGAAAGCCGCGCTGCAGAAATACGCCGTATATGACCACCCCAAGTATGGCAAGATATACGCCTTTGAGGTAGACGGTATGGGCAACCACCTGCTGATGGACGATGCCAACGTGCCCAGCCTGCTGGCCATGCCCTACTTAGGCGATGTAGACTACAACGACCCCATCTACCAGAACACCCGCCGCTTCGTGTGGAGCGAGGACAACCCCTACTTCTTCCGCGGCAAGGCCGGCGAGGGTATCGGTGGCCCACACATAGGCTACGACATGGCCTGGCCAATGAGTCTCATCATGCGCGCCATGACAAGCCGTGACGACGCCGAGATTAAGCAGTGTGTGCAGATGCTAATGGATACCGACGGCAATACGGGCGTTATCCACGAGTCGTTCAACGTGAACAATGCCAGCAAATACACCCGTCCCTGGTTTGCCTGGCAGAACACTCTGTTCGGCGAGCTTATCCTCAAGCTGGTTCACGACGGCAAGACCGACCTGCTCAATACCTGCAAGAAGTAAGAAGACCGTACAAAATGAAAGGAACAACGACTACGAATAAGAAGGTGAGCCCCATAGCCTGGGTGCCCACCCTCTATTTTGCCATGGGCATGCCCTTTGTGGTGCTCAACATGGTCGCCTCGCTCATGTACAAGGGCATGGGCATCTCAGATGCCCAGATTGCGTTCTGGACGTCGCTCATTACGATGCCCTGGACACTCAAGTTTCTCTGGAGTCCCATCATGGAGCTGTACAAGACCAAGAAGTTTTTCGTGGTGCTCACTCAGCTAACCACCGGAATATGCTTTGGCCTGGTGGCGCTGTCGCTCAGCCTGCCCAGCTTCTTCGCCATAAGTATAGCGCTGCTCGCCGTGATAGCCCTGAGCGGTGCCACGCACGACATTGCCGCCGACGGCACCTATATGGGCGTCCTCTCCAAGGACGAACAGGCACGGTGGATAGGCTGGCAAGGGGCTTTCTACAACATCGCGAAGATATTTGCCACCGGACTGCTGGTCTACCTGGCCGGACTGTTCATCCCCAAGGTGGGCGTAACTATGGCCTGGACCATCGTGATGGCCATCTTAGGCATCATCATGACCGTGATAGGCATATACCACTACGTTATCCTGCCCGTGGATAAGACCGAGGACGCCAAGGGCAAGACCCTGGCCGAAACCATGCACGATCTAATGGCAGTGATAGCCGACTTCTTCACCAAGAAGCACATCTGGTACTACATAGCCTTCATCATACTCTACCGATTTGCCGAGGGATTTGTCATGAAGATAGTGCCGCTCTTCCTCAAGGCCCCGCGCGCTGAGCAGGGCCTGGGACTCGACGAAAAGGCCATCGGCCTGCTCTACGGAACCTTTGGGGCGGCGGCCTTTGTCATCGGCTCCATCCTCGCAGGCTACTATATAGCCCACAGGGGGCTCCAGAAGAGTCTGTTCTCCCTGGCGCTGGTGTTCAACCTACCCTTTGTGGCTTATACGCTGCTGGCCATCTATCAGCCCGATAACCTGGTACTCATCGGAAGTGCCATCGTGATAGAATACTTCGGTTACGGCTTCGGCTTCGTAGGCCTTACACTCTTCATGATGCAGCAGATAGCCCCGGGCAAGCACCAGATGTCGCACTACGCATTTGCCTCGGGCATTATGAACTTAGGCGTTATGATGCCGGGAATGATGAGCGGCCAGCTGGCTCAGACACTGGGCTACCGCGGGTTCTTCATCATGGTGCTCTTCTGTGTCATCCCGGCGCTGCTGATAACCTGGTTTGTGCCCTTTACCTATCCTGACAAGAAATAGGCGGACACGGCAATAAGAGAGATTGTTATTGAACAACTTAAAAAACATAACAACTATGAGTAAACTTATCATCGAGGGACAGGCACTGCCCAATATGCCATGGGAAGACCGTCCCCAGGACTGTAGAAACGTGATGTGGCGCTGCAGCCAGAACCCCATCATACCGCGCGACCTACTGCCCACAAGCAACAGCATCTTCAACAGTGCCGTAGTACCCTTCGGCAAGGGCTATGCGGGCGTTTTCCGCTGCGACGACACCAACCGCCGCATGGTTCTCCATGTGGGCTTCTCTGACGATGGCGTCAAGTGGAACATCAACGAGGAGCCGCTACGCTTCGAGTGCGACAACGAGGAGATAGGCCACTGGGTGTACGGCTACGACCCCCGCGTGTGCAAGATAGAGGACAAGTACTACGTTACCTGGTGCAACGGCTACTACGGCCCTACCATCGGCGTGGCCTGGACTACCGACTTCGTGACCTTCCATCAGCTCGAGAACGCTTTCTTGCCTTACAACCGCAACGGCGTACTCTTCCCCAAGAAGATTAATGGCAACTACGCCATGCTCTCGCGTCCCTCTGACACTGGCCATACTCCCTTTGGCGACATCTTCTACAGCGAGTCGCCCGACATGTGCTTCTGGGGCAAGCATCGCCATGTTATGGCTCCTGCTGCTTTCGAGGTGAGCGCCTGGCAGTGCATGAAGATTGGTGCTGGCCCCATCCCCATCGAGACCAGTGAGGGCTGGCTGCTCTTCTACCATGGCGTACTCCACTCTTGCAATGGCTACGTGTACAGCTTTGGCTCCGCGCTGCTCGACCTTGACCAGCCGTGGAAGCCCATCTATCGCAGCGGTCCCTACCTTATCTCCCCGCAGAAGCAATACGAACTCACGGGCGATGTTCCTAACGTCTGCTTCCCCTGCGCTGAGCTCCACGACCCCGAGACGGGCCGCGTGGCCGTTTACTATGGCTGCGCCGACACGGTTACGGGTCTCGCCTTTGGCTACATCCCTGAGATTATCGACTGGACACGTAAGAACAGCATTATCTAAGGCCGGGGCAGGTACCGGGGCCATGGCCCTCACGGCCGTGTGCCCCACCTCGCCCGCAGAGGCACCTATATATAATAAGGAGAAGTCCCGCATGCTCACCAAGGCATGCGGGGCTTCTCCTTTAGTTTATGTTCAGGACTGGCGGGGCGGCCGCCAGCCCATGGCTACTCGATGACAGCACACCAGCCACCATTGGGGGCCAGACGCAGGTCGAAGACAGACGACTGGTCGACCTGGGCCTCAACACGGCGATAGTCGGCCGCCATACGGTCAGCGTTAACACCGTCCTCGAAGTAAGTGATGCGATGCTTGCCACCGCCTATGAAGTTCAGCGAGAGTTTCAGCTGCTGCGGGTTCTCGCCCGTTATGGCTCCCACGAACCACTTGGCGCCCTTGCGCTTGGCCACTATCACGTACTGGCCCATCCGGGCGTCTATCACGCGGGTCTCGTCCCACGTAGTGGGTACCGATGTGACAAATTCTGTACACTGCGGCTCGGCGTAATAGCGTGTCGGGCTGTCGCACAGCATCTGCACGCCACTCTCGAACACCACAAAGAGGGCCATGTGATAAGCGCGGGTACCGTTGCCCATAGGCATAGGGTCGGTACTGCGGTTGTAGCGCGGCTGCGAACAACTCATGGCACCGGGGGTGAAGTCCATAGCGCCCACGGCATTGCGTATAAAGGGCAGGTAGATAGAGTTCTGAGGCGTGGTGCCCTGATTTTGCTCCATGCCACGTACGCCCTCGTACGAGAGCACGTTGGGGTAACGGCGCTCCAGGCCCGAGGGCTTGTAGGCACCATGATAGTCTACGATGAGATGGTGCTTGGCAGCCTCCTTGGCCACGCGCTCATAGTAGTTGACCATCCACTGGTCCTGGCGGTCCATGAAGTCTATCTTGACACCGGCCACGCCCCACGCCGCGTACTTGGCGAAGAGTTCCATGTGGTTCTCTACCGTCAGCCAGGGCAGCCACAGGATGATGCCCACGCCTCTGGCCCGTCCATAGCTTACCAGCTCGGCTATGTCTATGTCCTTGATGGTGGTATAGGGGTCTCGGGTAGACTTGGCCCAGCCTTCGTCCAGGATAATGTAGGGCACCTTGTAGCGCGCAGCAAAGTCTATGTAGTACCTGTACGTCGCGTTGTTTATGCCGGCCTTGAAGTCTACGCCCCAGACCATCTTGTGGTTCCACCAGTCCCAACTTACCTGTCCCGGGCGTATCCAGCTGACGTCCCTGACCTCGCAGGGCGACGCCATGACGTACGTGAGCTGGTTAAGGAGCAGGTCGGCATCGCGGCGCACGATGGCTACATATCGCCAGGGAAACGTGCGCGTGCCCTGGGTACGTGCTATGTAGGGGGCGGTCTTCACCAGCTTCACGCTGCGGTCTCCGTCGGGGCCAAACTCCGTCGGGCAGGGCGGGAAGGTGGCTCGCATGCCGTTATCGGCCGTTCCGCGCAGAAACATGCCTGGATAGTCGCGCAGGTCGGTCTCAGATACGAGCATGCGGTACTGCTTGTCGGTACTGATGGCTATGGGCAGATAGGTCATGTCGTCTGTGGGCTTAAAGTCGGCCGTGCGGATGTGTCGGTAGGTGGTCTCGCACGATGTCTTGAAACCTCCCACGTGCGACACATCGGCTGTGTAGTCGCCCGGGAAGTGCATTTCCATCAGCTCGTCGTCTACCGCCACGGTACCTTTCATCCGGGTAACAAAGCGGTAAGCCACGCCGTTGTCGTAGGCCCTGAACTCTACCGAGTAGGCACCCAGGGCGAGTGTCATAACGTTGCAGCGGTTCTGCACGGTGGCACTCTTGAGCGGCACCACGGGCCGCAGCGTCTCGCTGACCGTAGTGTAGGTGGTGCGGGCCAGCTTGGGGTTCTGGCCCAGCTGCTTGCCGTCTATAGTCATACCGATGCGGCAGCCTGTCAACACCTCGTGGTTATCAATACTTACCGAGTAACTCAGGTCTCGGCTCACGGTAGCCTTGAGGACTATCGTTCCATCGGGCGAGCGAAGCGTCTTGACGCTGGCCGCCCCGGCCGTCAGAGCCAGCAGTGGCGCCATGGCCACCAAGAGGGTCTTGAATAGTTTCATCGTTTTAGTTATAGGATTTAGTGTGTCTTCTGCATGTCGGTCCACCTATTATATATATACGCGCGTACGCGCGAGAGGGGCCGTGGTGGTTACAGGCCGCTTATGCGCACCGGGCTGTCCAGCTGGCGCTGCCACTGGCGCAGATAGGCAAACCACTCGCGGGCCGAGTGATAGCCCCGGGTCTCGTTGGCCGAAGCAAAGTTGAGCCAGTAGTGCAGACGGCTGCCGCCGGCGGTGCTCACCACAAAGGGATAGTTGTCGCGGTCGGCCGGCAGCTCGCGCACCACGTAGCGGCGGGGTATGCTGATGGCCAAGCCCACCGTCTCGCGCTTATGGCCGACCGAGTCGCGCTCGGCCACTGGCCAGTCGGTACCCCAGCAGGCACGCAGGCCGTGGTGGTCGGAGTACTCTTCGGAGCCCTTGACGTTGACCAGGCCGGTAGCAAACTCGTAGCCAGCGGTGGGGCGGTCAAAACTGACGTTCACCTCGACATCGCGCCTACCGGCATAGACCGCATAGCGTGTGGTCATGTTTACCGGCGGCTGTCCGGCCGATGCCGTCTGCCATCCCGTGTTAACCACCTCGACCACCGCCCTTACAGGCCCACTGGCCAGCACGCGCATGGTGCGCCGCGCCAGGCTGTCTATCATGGTGGGGTGCCGTCCGTCCCATCCGCGCAGTGCCCCTAAGCCAAACGAGTCGCCCACCCAGAGCACATCGTCGCCACTGCCGGCACGGAGCTGCTGAGCCGAGGGATAGAAGTGGGTCTGGCGGAGTTCCAACTGGCGGTTCACCTTGCCGTAGAGATCCACCGTCTGCCTGTGGTCGAAGTAGATGCGGTAGGCACCATACTCGTTCTCGAAGGCGGGGCCATGGGGCACCACGGCATTAAAGGCGCTGGCCGAACCACGGTCTACGGTCAGCTCGCTGATGTATATCTTCCTGTTGCCCTTGTTGGGCAGCATCATCTCGGCGTAGGTTCGGGGCGTATAGGAGCGGGGCTGTCCGCTGTCGGCTATGGTCACGGCATAGCTGCGGGTCGTGCGCGGGCCCACCTGAGCCATGAAGCACAGCTCATCGGGCCGTCCGTCGCGGTCCATGTCGTCTATCTGGCACGGCACCTCGCTGCCCCCACACGTCACCAGGGCCGTGTGTACGTCCACGCCATACTTCTGGAGAGCTATCACTACGGGTACAGCCTCGTGGGCCACGGCTCCATCATTGACCACCTGTACCGTAAAGGCAGCCGTATGCCGTGTCTGAGCGGCGGCAGTGCCGGCCAGAGCCAAGGCCAGCAATAAGGTAAGCGGTTTTATCATCTGTATCAAGGGTTGTTGTTCTGTAGATTTCTGCGTAAGTAGATATTACTGCACACAAAGTTACACATTCCGTGCGAGAAAGCACCACACATCTGCCAGTTTTTTTTGCACGGTCAGAGACTACGCTCCCCTGTTCCCCAAGAGGGTGTTAGGATAGAGGCGGAACCGATGAGCGGCACTATAACTATGGGGGCGGCGACCTTAATGACCATGGGCAAGCCCAGGGGAACTGCGCGCTGGTTGCGAGGCCATCGCGGGAAATGAAAAGACCGGTCTTTGGACTTCTAAAGATGGCTCCCAGCCCGCTAATGATGGCTCCCAGCTTGCTTGTTTTGCCAAATGGAGAAGTCAAAACAACCACCAGAGTGAAAACTTTTGCCAACACATCGAGTTTTTTCGATAAAAAAATTTCGAACGCACGTATTTATTTTGTAATTTTGCACTCAGTATTATTGAATTGGAACACAAATGAATAAGAGCCACATCCTCTGTGGGTGCATAGGTATCCTCTCGCTCACCTCTTGCTTCAAGGACGAAGCCCCTAACGCCGAGTGCGACATCACGCAGGCTTGGCTACACGCCGACGACCCCTCCGAAATGTTCTATCAGGCCAGCGACAGCTTAGTCAACGTGCTCACCGATAAGACTGATATCCGCTTCAGCGTCAAACGCAAGGCCGACATCACCGCGCTGGCTCCCAGATTTACCACGACGCCTGGCGCTATCGTTGAGCCGGCCAATGGCAGCGTACACGACTTCTCGCAGGGCCCCGTCAGCTACCGGGTTACCTCGGCAGACCACGCCTGGCACCGCGACTACACCGTGTCGGTTGTGCCTGTTACCAAGACGGTCAAGGCCACCATCGAGTACGACTTCGAGACCTATCACCTGGACAGCTACGGCGAGTACTACATCTGGAGCGAGGATGAGGACGGCGTAGCAACTGATGTCTGGGCCACGGGCAACGGTGGCTTCGAGATTTCCAACTCATCAGCTAAGCCCGACGAGTACCCCACCATACCTCTGGACAATAGCTTAGACGGCAAGGGAGTACGCTTGGTGACCCGCGCCACAGGCCCTTTGGCTGTAATGTTAAACAAGCGCATCGCCGCAGGCAACTTGTTCTTAGGCGAGTTCTCCATTGGCGACGCCTTGCAGGAGCCCCTCCAGGCTACTCACTTCGGCCGCCCGTTCGATAAGCGTCCCAAGCAGTTTACGGGCTACTACCGCTACACCCCGGGCCCCAAGTTCCAGAACCAGGACGGCTCCTATGTCGACGGCAAGAAGGACATGCCCTCTATCTACGCCATCCTGTACCGCAACCACGATGCCCAGGGCAATGCCGTCACCCTCAACGGCGAGAATGTGCAGACCAGTCCGCTCATAGTGGCCCGCGCCATAGCTACCGACCTCGCCCCCACCACTGAGTGGCGTCAGTTCCAGGTAGACTTTACCTTCGACAGCGACCTTGACCTCGACCTGCTCGAGAACCGCGGCTACAGCTTAGCCGTCGTCTTCTCGTCGAGTGCCGACGGTGCCTATTTCCAGGGCGCTGTCAACAGTACGCTCGACATAGACAAGGTCCGCATCGTCTGCGAGACCCTGGAGTAACCCATCCACCGACAAACAAACATGACACAGCAATGAAAAAGACCATCATACTGCTCGCCCTCATGGCGCTGACACTCCAGGCACATGCCATCAGCCTGCCTGACAGCCTCAACTATACCGTGCGCTTAGGATACAACATCGGTGGAACAGCCCCGATAGGCATGCCGGCCACCATTAGACGCATGAACAAATTTACGCTGAAGCCCAACTTCTCATTGGGTATCGATGTGCAAAAGGATATATGGGGCAGGTGGGGACTGATGAGCGGCCTGCACCTGGAGAACAAGGCCATGAAGATAGATGCCACCGTGAAGAACTACCACATGGAGATGACGAAGGAGGGAGACCGCATTGAGGGTATGTACACGGGCAACCTGGTCACCGAGTGCGAAGAGTGGATGCTCACCATACCCGTTATGGCCACCCTGCGTACCGGCCGCGTGCTCATCAAGGCTGGCCCGTACCTGTCGTACGTGTCTACGCGTGTGTTCAAGGGCTACGTGTACGACGGCTACCTGCGCAAGGGCGATCCCACAGGTCCCAAGGTAGATATAGGTAACACCGAGACCACCCGCGGTACCTACGACTTCGGCGACAAGATGCGCAAGATACAGATAGGCTTCGACGCCGGTGCTGACTGGCAGATATACCGCCGCTGGGGTGCCTACGCCGACATTGCCTGGGGCATCACGGGCATCCATCACAGCTCGTTCAAGACCATCGAGCAGACCCTCTACCCCATCTTCGGCACCGTGGGCATTATCTATAAGCTCAAGTAACACAACGATTATTCAGGATATAACAAAATACTCAATTAAAAAGCAAGTAATCATGAAGAAAATTTTTACCCTTATCATGGCAGCCATCAGCTCGCTTAGCGCGCTGGCCGATGACTACACGGGCCAGCTGGCCGTAGCCATCAATGGTGGCCCCGTTGCCTCGCAGCAGTCCACTATCACCGCCAACAAGCAGGCAAACGGAAAATACGAGTTCCAGCTCAACAACTTCACGCTCAACATGGGCGGTGCAATCACCTATGTAGGCAATATCGTGCTGAAAGACGTAGAGGCTACCACCGCAGCCGATGGCACCATCACCATGCAGACCGAGCAGAGTATCACGATAACCAAGGGCAGCGGCGCTCATTTCTGGTTGGGCCCCGCGCTCAGCAATCCTCCCATCCCCGTGGCTCTCAAGGCCGCCATTAAGAACGGGGCACTCAAGGCAGACATCACCATCCCATTTACCAAAATGAGTATGGACATCAAGGTGTTCTTCAACTCAGCCACAATGCAGATTCCAAACTCTAACTTCGAGGCTTTCCACAAAGAAGAGTATCACAACAGCGAGAACCCGGCCCTCGACAAAGTAGCTGATGAGCCCAATCACTGGCACTC
>JALEKD010000016.1 GCA_022769285.1 Prevotella sp. | reverse complement strand
GCTCGTCACATCCTGGGGCTGGAGAAGGTCCCAAGGGTTGGGCTGTTCGCCCATTAAAGTGGCACGCGAGCTGGGTTCAGAACGTCGTGAGACAGTTCGGTCTCTATCTATCGTGGGCGTTGGAGTTTTGCGTGGTGCCGTCACTAGTACGAGAGGACCGTGGCGGACAGACCTCCGGTTTACCAGTTGTGCCGCCAGGTGCACCGCTGGGTATCCGCGTCTGGATTGGATAAGCGCTGAAAGCATCTAAGTGCGAAGCCAGCCGCAAGATTAGAACTCCTTTTAGGGTCGTCGCAGACTACGACGTAGATAGGAGGCAGGTGTAAAGACGGTGACGTCAAAGCCGAGCCTTACTAATAGCCCGAAAACTTTCCGCCAGCGCGGCCTTCCTGAAGCCGTGGCGTTATGCTCTGAGAAAAATGTCTTACGGTATTTGTTTGTCTTGTGCGATAAGTCAACCCCTTACTGCTATAAGAGTTGCAAGATAAGTAAATCAATGCGTCTCTTGGCAGCTATAAAGAGATATTTAGGTGGTTATTGCGGTGGTGTGCCACCTCTTCCCATTCCGAACAGAGAAGTTAAGCCCACTTACGCCGATGGTACTGCAATGCAATGCGGGAGAGTAGGTAGTCGCCCCCTTTCATGGAGCGAGCCCCGGCCAGTCATCTGGCCGGGGCTTCCTGCGTTTACGGGGGCTGTTTGGCGGGGTGTATGAGATGCTCGGCCTTTTATGGTGCTTTGTCTGCTATTATGGTTTTTATGCCCCAGGCAGTTAATAGTAATAGCGTTTAAGGAAGCCGTTTGCCATAGGTTCACTTTGTTTTGCTATGGCCTTCCTTGTTTTGTCTGTTGCCGGTTTGCATTTATCCCACCTCTTGGGCCTTTTTTTGGGGGGGGAAGAGGAGGAGCCTTTGGCTTGTGGATACTTTATTATATTATATATAGACCCTCTTGGCTTTTTGCTTCGGCTAAAGTCTCTTGTCCTGCTTAGTATCTATGATGTGCCCTTATCTTGCGGGGGGGCAAGACAAAGGCTGATAAGGAGGATTAGGTGGGGCGCTTCATTTATTCATTATAAATTCTATTATTGTACTGGCCTCCAGACGGTATATGCCAGCCTGAACGAAGTGTACGCAAGTGAAGCGGGTAACTGGCATTTTGCCAACGCGCTTTCTGCTTATAAGGATAAGCTGAAACCCTACATCCAGTTTGTTACAGCCGACGGCACGCCCTACAAGTATGGAACCCTCTGCCTGAAAAACCGGGTAAATCTGAACGACGAGACGTGCGAAAATATGGGTGAAATATATACCGTGACGAGTGCCAATAGTGAAAAAACCATTCTGGACAGAGTAACGACTGGAGTATTGGAACCCGGAGTGGCCTATATCGTGGTAAACAATAACCCGGAGGGCCTGACCATTCCTAATAGTGCTACCTTTACCCTTGATAAAACAGCTAAAGTGGACGAGCCTGTTGAATCGGAGTTTCTCCAGGGAGTGTTTGAAGACACCTATGCTCCAAAGGATACTTATGTAATTCAGCCAGATGAAAAGTTTCACCGTGTAGCCGTTGATAATGCAGTTATAGTTGGAGCTTATAAAGCTTATCTTAAAGTGCCTGGTAGCCATACGGCTAAAGCCCTGTCCATGCAATTTGGCGGCGAGACGACAGGCATAGATGGCATCTCTGAAACTCAGAAGAAGGCCGACACCAGTCTGTACGACCTAACGGGCCGCCGCGTAACCACCCCGCAAAAGGGACAAATCTATATACGCAGTGGCAAGAAAGTACTCTATTAATATTTTAGAACCATTAAACTGATAATTATTATGAAAAAGTATGTAAAGCCAGAAACCGAACTGATAAAAGTAGATGCACTGTATAATATCTGCGCAGGGTCAACATCAATAGATAACGGTGGTGCCGACTTGTCCGGAGGCCATGCCTGCGCCCCTCGTTACGATTCGGATGACGTGGACAATACCGATGTTAACAGCGTCTGGTAACCTGTTATAGCCAGGGCTACCCCAGATTACAGGCAGCCCGAAAGAAAGAAGAATAGCCAACTGGCATGTTTTGCAATCTGTAATCTCAGCCCCGGGCCTCCCTGTCGAGGTTTGGGGTTCCTTATTCTTAGTATATCCTGTGCTCCCTTGCCTTCCTGCCATCCTGTGTCATTAGATATATCTTATGCCATTTGCGAAAAAATCGTACTTTTCAAGGGTGCCTATGGCTGTAGCCGCTGCGTAGGCATTACCCTGTCGTACAATTATCGCCCACGGCGCAGCAAGTACCAGTGTACCACAGAACCAGAAACACCGTAAAGAACCGCCTCTGGCTCCGCTGCTGCCCGTCTGGGCTGCTTACCGTAACTCGGATAGCCACTGGCACAGGTCGGCCAGTACATCCTCCGATAGGGTTGTCTCTATCTGGCCATACTCTGTGGGCATGCCCGTGGTGGATGGCTGTAACAGGTGGTTTAGTCCCTGATATTCCTTGACGAAATGATAGCGGGCCCACTGGTTGTTGCCCGTAGGGTGGGGCAGCAGTCGGTTTACAGCCTGTAGGTTGGCCTGCGTGTTTACCTGTAGGTCACGGCTTCCGCCCACGGCCATTACCGGACAGGTAGTATGGCTTACATCGGCCGATGGGTCGTAAGCAGCAAAGTAGTCTGTCCACGCATCGTGGCTCTTGATGACCTCTATCAGGTTAGCTTTTAGTGGCTCGGGCAGTGTCAGACCGATGGTCAGCGTGGCTAAGGCCAATTCTGGGTCTGCCTCCATCCTCGCTGTACGTTTATACTCGAAGATGCGGCTCAGCGCCGTACAGTAGGCCGATACCGAGGCCGAGTCTACCCCCGCAGCACGTAGCATGTCGCGGTTCTGCATGACCAGTATGCTGTCGCCCCGTAGAGCCGGGCCCGCTAATGACACCACAAAGTCGGCTTTCTTCCGTGCCGCTATCATGTAGCCGATGGTTCCGCCCTCGCTGTGTCCCAGTATGCCTATCTTGCCGAAGCGTCCCTGCTTGCGCAGATAGTCTACCACAGCCAGCGCATCGCTCATGTTGTCGTAGGTGGTAGCCCCCTTTACCTGACCGGTCGAACCGCCCACTCCGCGGTCATCGTAGCGCAGCGAGGCTATGCCGTGGCGGGCCAGCTGGTCTGCTATCACCCAGAAAGGCTTGTGCCCGAACAGCTCCTCGTCGCGGTTCTGCTGTCCGCTGCCACTCACCATGACCACCACGGTACCACCCTTGGCAAAGTGAGCCGGTATAAGCAGAGTGCCGGCCAGTTGGGCTCCGCCTGCTGTCAGCGCCTTACCCGTAGAGGGGTCGGTTCCCGGTGTGGTTATCTTCACCTCCTCGCTCGTGTAGGCAAAGGGCGGCTTCGGAGTCTGCGGCCGTTTCAGGTCTACGCCTCCCGGCTTCAGGTCGAGAGCCATTGCCTGTCCCGCCTGTGTAAAGGTACCCTTCAGTACTCCCCCGGTCAGCCGAGCCGTGTATCCAGCCTGTAGCGCCGGTATCTCTATGGCCACCGAGTCGGCCGAGCAGTATTTCAGCGTGGCCCCTATGCCATAGGCCCCTTGGTCCGGACTGTCTAAGGAAACCTTGTCCTTATCTATGTTAATCACTATGTGCAGCGAGGCTACTCCCAGGTTCAGGTTGCCGCTCCAGGCTCCCCGCACATTGTCGGCCAGCGACGCCGTAGCGAGCGTCATGGCCATGGTCATTATTGCCAGTTTCTTCATATCCATTAGGTTGATGGTCTAAAGTTACGATTTTTTTGCCATCTACCCAATTTATCCCTCCATTAATTGTCGTCCTCTTTCTCGCGTATATATATAATAAGGTGTATCCCGATGCTCCGATGCCTACTAACCGCCCCGATGATTGTCCTGTTTTTCGCCATAAATGGGGCGGTGTGCGTGGCGTAAATAGATGCTGCAAAATCTGATTTTATAACAATTAGTAAGTGCAAAATATTGTAATACACAGCGTTGCTAACTGCTTAAAAATCCTTATACTTTACACTTGCTGTCCTTTTGTTTGGCCATTTGGTATTTTTTTACTAATTTTGCAGCCGAAAAGTTGCCCACGGGCTTTGCGCGCACAGCTTGTAGTGCCGTCCCAGCCCCTTGGAGCGGGCCTCTGTCCGCTGGGCATCAGTTAATGGAGTACCCTGGTTTCCTGCGTCTATTGGCGTAGCCGAGTACTCTCAGTATTTACTGACTTCCAGATTACGGTAGTTTCTCTTCTTATCATCACCGTCATCGCGGGCACGCACACGGCATGTGCCCAGGAGTCAAAAACAATAATTTATGGATTTAAGAGCAAGAAGAAGTGTTATTTTATTATTAGTGTGTGTCATGTCTCCCTTGATAACGCTGGCACGAGCGACTGCCGGACAGGAGACTGTAATAGACTGGAACCCCGTGATGGACGCCATCATACAGGTAGAGAGCGAGGGCAATGCCCGGGCCGTTAAGGGCAACTCCTGTGGTGCCATGCAGATTACCCCCGTGCTGGTACGCGACTGCAACCGCATCCTGCGGAGCCGCGGCTCCAAGCGTCGGTTCACCCTGGCCGACCGGTTCAGCATCGACAAGTCGAGAGCCATGTTCCTGGTCATCCAGTCGTACTACAACCCTACCAACAATGTGGAGCATGCTATCCGCTCCTGGAATGGCGGACAGCATTACGACTGCTCCAGCACCCAGCGTTATTATGACAAGGTGAGGCGGCTCATCCGCTGACCACCGCGCACCCCCATACAGGCCCTGGCCCGTGGCGAGCACACAGCCCGCGCGGGTCGGAGCCTTTTTTATGACCGTCTGTTTACCACATAGCCGTCACTAAAATAAAGTGTTGTTATTACTATAGTGGTTCCATTTGCCATCTCTAAGGAAAAACGAGATCCTTCAAATCAATTTAGGAAACCTTGTGAACGGCCATGTTAGCTTGGCTTGCATGTCATAGTTTGCTGTTATGACAAAAGAAGAAATATGTTTAAAAGTACCCGCAACGCCTATTTAAGGGCATTGCAGAATGAATATTAGGCTCTTGTCCTCTGATTACATTTATTAGAGACTCTATATTGTCCACGACAGCAAACAGATCACGATTCGTGGCCAGTTTGCTGTTCTCTTTATTTCCTATTTTGTCAGTCATTTATATTCATTTTTCAAAATCACGAATTGTGACTTTGTTCATATTCCTTATTCAACTATGTACAAAGGTTGTGTCGTTAGTTGTCAGACTACTATCTTTGTGTCCGAGCCTTTCCGAAAATTGTCATTCTCTCTCTCTTGGCCCAGATGGCTCCTTTTCTCCTTATTCTTAGAAGGATAGCGTGCCGCGGCCCCTGTTAAATACCTATTATTAGGTATTGTGCCGCCAGCGATTGATGCGTAATTTTGCACTCAGACATACAGATAGATATTTAGGCACATATATATGCAGATGAAGAGTACCTTAATGGGCTTTGTCCTTGCTTTGTTTTTTGCGATACCTGTTACAGCACAGACACTTACCTCAAAGGTAGTAGACGCATCCACTCATGAACCCATCGTAGGCGCGACGGTAACCCTCGTATCGGCCACACGCACCGTGGCCATTACCGACACCTTGGGGTGCTTCGCTCTGCCTGCATCGGCCCGTGGCCAGCAGTTGCGCATAAGCTACTTAGGTTACAAGACCCTCACCCGTACATTCACACCTAACACGGTCTACTCCCTGCGCCCCGATGTCAATGCCTTGGGCGAGGTGGTAGTTACAGCCCGTGCCAGCGACGGCCCCGTTACATCGTCTATCATTGGGCGCGACGCCATGCGCCATCTGCAGCCCAACAGTATAGCCGACCTGATGGAACTGCTGCCTGGCGGATATGCCAAGGACCCCAATATGGGCCAGGCCAACACCATAACCCTACGTGAGACGGGTACCATGGGTGCCTATGGCTCTGCGACTAAGAACAACAACTTCGCCATTACCTCCTTAGGCACCCAGTTTGTGGTCGATGGCGTGCCCATGGTTACCGATGCCAACCTGCAGTACTCGCCCCTGAGCGACACTCAGTCGTCGGTCAGTTCGTCTACCACTGAGAACGACCGCAACATTACCAACCGTGGGGTCGACATGCGCAGCATCTCTACCGACGACATCGAGAGTGTCGAGGTGGTACGTGGCATACCCTCGGCCGAGTACGGCAACCTGACCAGTGGCCTGGTCAACATACACAAGATACGCCGCGCCATGCCCCTTACCGCCCGCTTCAAGGCCGATGGCTACAGCAAGCTCTTCTCCGTGGGCAAGGGCGTGGCCCTCAAGGCCGACGGCACCTCGGTGGTCAATGTCGACTTAGGTTACCTGGACTCCAAGATAGATCCCACAGACAACTTAGAGAACTACAAGCGCCTCACGGCCTCGGTGCGCTATACCCGCCGGGCCGATGACGGTCGCCGCTCCTGGCAGTGGCAGTCGGCCATGGACTACTCCGGCTCATTCGACAACTCTAAGAGCGACCCCGACATCAACTACGGTCATGTAGACGAGTACCGCTCGTCGTACAGCCGCATGGCCCTTACCAACAATTTCTCCCTGCGCCCCCGGCGGTCGCTGCTGCGCGAACTTACCGTTAACAGCCAGCTCAGTCTGCAGCTCGACCGTCTGCACCAGACCCGCCTGGTGGCTCCCCAGCGTTATGGCATCGTGCCCCTGTCGTGGACCGATGGCGAGAACGAGGCCCAGGCCGTCTATGCCGAGTACCAGGCCCGTTACCTGTGCGACGGTAAGCCCTTTACGGCCTATGTCAAGGCCAAGGGTGTGTTAGGCTTCAAGGCCTGGGGCACCGACAATACTCTCAAGATGGGTGCCAACTGGGACATGGCTAAGAACTACGGTCGCGGCCAGGTCTACGATATGCACCGCCCTCTCAGCGTGTCGGGCTGGAGTTCGCGCCCCCGTAAGTATTCCGACATCCCAGCCCTGCACAACTTCTCCCTCTTTGCCGAGGAAACCCTGCGCGCCCATGTAGGTGCCAGCCGTGTCGAGGCCATGGCCGGAGTGCGCCTTAACACCCTGCCCGGTCTGAGCCGCCGCTACCAGATGGCCGGCCGCTACTATGCCGACCCTCGCGTCAACGTGGCCTGGCATCTGCCTGTCATCCAGGTAGGCTCCCACCCCTTGGCCCTTACCCTCAACGGCGGCTACGGCATCACTACCAAGATGCCCACCCTCAACTACCTGTATCCCGACAAGTACTACAGCAACTTTATCTGTCTGTCTTACTACGATGCGGCCAACCCCACCCAAGACAGCCGCTTCGTGGTACACACCTACGTACAGGACCCTACTAACTACCAGCTCACCCCGGCGCGCAACCACAAGTGGGAGGTGCGTCTCGATGCCAGCTGGAACGATAACACCCTCTCGGTCGACTACTTCCGCGAGACCATGACCGACGGGTTCCGCTACTCGTCCATCTACGGCACCTATACCTATAAGTATTATGACGTGAGCCAGATGGGCCCAGGTGTAGACTATCGCAGTCTGCCCTATACCCAGCGCCAGGTGCTCGATGGTTACCAGCAGGCCTCTAACGGCAGCCGCATGGTCAAGCAGGGCATCGAACTGAGCTTCAACTCGCAGCGCATCCACTGCCTGCGCACCCGTATCAACATTACCGGTGCCTGGTTCCGCACCGTGTATGCCAACAGCCAGCCCATGTTCGACCCCGTAAGCACCGTGATAGACAACCAGCCCGTGTGCGAGCGTTACGTGGGCCTGTACGACTGGAACGACGGTCGGCAGAACGACCGCGTCAACACCAACGTGACCCTGGACACCCAGATACCCGAGTGGAAGCTCATCTTTACCACCTCGGTACAGTGTATGTGGCTCGTACGCACCCAGCAGATGCGGAAGAACGGCACCCCCATGGCCTACATCTCATCGGCCGACGGCCAGCTGCACCCCTTTACCGACGAGAGCACGGCCGACGCCTACCTCATGCAGCTGGTGCGCACGTACAATGAGGCCCAGTTCCAGCCCTTTACGGTACCCATGTCAGCCATGGTCAACCTCAAGGTCACCAAGGAGATAGGCCGCTACATGCGGCTGTCCTTCTTTGCCAACAAGATACTCGACTACCTGCCCGACTATACCGCCAACGGCAAGACGATACGTCGCAACGCTTCGCCTTACTTCGGTGTCGAGGCCGGTTTCACCCTATAACATCACTAATATGTAATAATATGACAACATCCATGAACCATAACCCCGTCAAGTATGTGGCCCTGCTCCTGCTGTGGGCCATGATAGGCGCCTGCACCGACTTCGGGTCGGCCGGCGTGCAGCACACCGATACCCAGTTGTCCGTGACTACCCCCGAGGGTGTCAAGGACTTGCAGATAGTAAGCCAGAAAGTACAGGTAACCAACCTGTCTACCGGTACCACGACTACCCTGACCACGCTGGACAACCTGACCCTGCCCGAGGGACTATACGATATGGTGTACAGCGCCGATGTGGCCTATACGGCCCAGAGCTCGTACAACGAGACGGCCCAGGCCCACGGCCGACTTACCGGCAAGGCCGAGAATGTACAGGTTACCGGCACCACGACCCACGTCAAGATAGACACGTACCTCTCGGCCGAGACCGACGACTTCATCTTCGAGGAAATCTTCTTCTCGGGCACGCTGCGGAGCTCTGGCCTGCAGTATTATGGCGACAGCTACATTAAGATATACAACAATACCGACCACGTGCTGTACGCTGACGGGCTGGCGTTCTGCGAGAGCAAGTTCAAGTCTACCCAGAACTTTGAGTACAGCCCCGACATACGTAAGGACACCATGAGCGTGTGGTCGCTCTACGTCATTCCCGGTTCGGGCCACGACCATCCCGTTCTGCCCGGCCACTCGCTCATCATCTGCGATACCGGTATCGACCACCGCACGGCCAACCCCAACTCCTTTGACCTGAGTGCTGCCGACTGGGAGTGGTACGACGTGTCTACACGGCCCGACCACATGGACATAGACAGCGAGACCGTGCCCAACCTGGACAAGTGGTACTGCTATACGCTGTCGTTCTATGTACTGCACAACCGCGGCTTTACCTCGTTTGCCCTGGCCCGCATACCCATCGACAAGCTCCAGTACCTCAAGGACTACAAGTACACCTACAAGTACACCATGTATCTGCCTGCCGGCACCTTCCCCATGGAGCAAGATGCCTACAAGATACCTAACTCGTGGATAGTAGACGGCGTAAACTGCAGTATAGAGGCCAAGCGGCTGTGGAACATCCTGCCCCCGTCTGTCGATGCCGGTTGGACGCACTGCGGCAAGATAGACAAGGACGAGACCCGCTACTTCCGGAGCGTGCGCCGCAAGCTCCAGTACCTCAACGCCGATGGTACCATGCACCTGCAGGACACCAATAACTCGACCGAGGACTTCAACACCGAGTGCATACCTTCTATCATAGAGGCTCAGCACACGGCCATCGATGCCCAGGGCACCCGGGCCACCACCGAGACTTACGATGGTGTGGTTCCTAAAAAGTAGATAGTCGATGAACAGATTTCTAATGACCCTCATTACCACGCTGGCCACGGCCTCTACCGCGCTGGCCACGGCTCCCAGCTCGCTAAAGACGGATCTGGTCCATCTGGCCGATACCACGGCGGCCCGCCGCACGGCCGTGCCACACGGCGCCACCCTGGCCGACCGCATGGCCGAAGCCTACGCCCCCTCGGCAGCCCAGGCCGCTCCCCTGTATGCTAATCCCGCCATGCAGCGCTATCGCCATGCCCACTCGCTCAATACCCTCCGGGCTGGTATAGACTATGGCCATGCCACCCAGCCCGTGCGCCTGGAGCAGGGCTCGGGCCACAGCATGGGCTATGGGGCCATCGACGCCTATATCCATAAGGGACGGGCCACCCTGTGGGGTGCTGCCTCGTACCGCAACGGCACGGCGCGCCACATACTGTACAGCGAGACGTCAGACTACGACCTGCTCTATCCCTACCTTATGGCCGACACCGTGGGCGGCAACTCGCACCGCGAGCACTACCACTTCATGGGCGGTTTCTCTTATCCCGTGGGGCGCTGGAATATCGCCGCCGAGGGCCAGTACACCGCCCTGATGGAGTACCGTACCCGCGACCCTCGCCCCAAGAACCTTACCGGTGACCTGAGCGGCAAGTTCGGTGTCTCGTACGCCACGGGCCGCCACGTCATAGGCGGTGCGCTCACCGCCCGCCGTTACAAGCAGACCAATGAACTGAAACTGTACAACGAGGTGAGCGTGCCCACCATCTATCACCTCACCGGGCTGGGTAGCGACTATTACCGTTTCCGCGGTGTCAACACCTCGACCTACTATAAGGGTCATGCCGTGGGCGGCATGCTGAGCTACCTGTATCGTGGAAGCCACACCGTGGGCACATCGGCCCCGTCGGTTCCCGCCGCCTTTGCCCAGGTGGGCTACGAGATGACCGAGATAAGCAAGATAATATTCTCGCTCAACGAGTTGCCCATGGCCACGCTGCGCCGGCATGTACAGACGGCCACGGCAGGGTGGTCGGCACAGATAGGGGCCCACACGGTGGGTGTCAGTGCCAGCGAGGAGTGGCAGCGCCGCCAGGGCTTCGAGCACATCTTCGGCACGGCCCAGGACAACATCTATCCGCAGATAGCCACGGCCGAACAGTACCGGCTTACCACCCTGCGCGTGGGCGCCCAGGGACTGTGGCAGCGCGCCCTGCACACCTCGGGCTGCCGGGGTTACTACGCTCTGCAGCCCAGCGTGTACTATCACCGCTACAACGAGCAGACGGCCGAACCCGCGCGGCAGCTCTTGGCCTCGGGGTGTACATCGGCCCTCACCGCCCGGCTCCTGTCGGGGTGGGGCAGGGTGCTTACCCATCTGGTGCTGACGGGTTCGTACACGGCCGCGTCATCGGCCAGTCTTACCGGTGTCGATGGCACCATGGCCGCACCCGTCAGACACTTCTACGGAGTACTCTCCCACGATGCCTGGCATACGGGTGCCGAGGCCGAGGTGGCCTATCGGGCTGACAGCCGCTGGTTCCCTTTCATCCGGGCTCACTGGGACTATGCCCGCTATGCCCAGGGCCAGCACGGCCAGATGCTCACGGTGAGTGTGGGCATCCATTTCTGATAAGCCAATAACTATTATAATAACAATTAAAACTGTATTGAGTATGAAGAAAATTACACTCCTTCTGGCTGCGTTTCTCACGCTGGCCACTGCCACACAGGCAGACGCGCAGGCCCCGCTTACCTTTAACTGGGCCCACTCGGTAGACGGTGCCACATCGACTGGCGATAACATCATCGGCATGGTCAAGTCGGCTGGTGGCGACTACTATGTAGCTACAACCTGGGGCACCAACTCGGGCTCCAAACAGACCAACCTGTGGTTTGACCAGGAACTGGTTAATGGTGCCGATGGCGCTACCATCGTGGGTAGCCCCTACACGGGCACCAGTAACAACGGCAACGTGTTCCTCCAGCGGGTTACTAACACCGGTTCGGTGGTATGGAGCAGCTACACACGCAAGGGCGACATGGAAGTAGGCAAGTCGTACGTGGTAGCTACTAAAGATGGAGGCATGGTAGCCGTGCTGAAGACACGTGCCTGGGTGGCCGAGGCTGGCTATGACAACCTGGTAGAGTACGTGGATCCCACCGGGCATGTTACCACCATCAAGGACATGGGCAACGTGTCTGGCGAGTACCGCTATCTCATTCTGAAGATAGATGAGAACGGCCGGCTGGACTGGTCGCGCCTGGTGGCAGGCAAGGTGGAGCAGCGCAAGTCGGGCTTCACCAAGAACAATATGTATATTTACGGTGTGGCAGTCGACGAGAGCGGCAATATCTACCTCGCGGGCAACTTCAGAACCTCACTGTACTTCAAGAAGACCGATGGTACCGTGGAAACTCTTACTGCCAAGAACTCTACCGAATGGAATGGTGACTCGCAGGGCGTAGTTGGTGACCTGTTCCTGGCCAAACTGGACAAGGAGGGCTACTATGTTGCCAGCCTGACAGCCGAGGGCATAGCCACCAGTGCTTTCCTGGACAAGGTGGTATATGCTGACGGCAAGTTGTACTTCGACGGACGTGTAGCTGGTAAGGCGGGCAACGAGGTAACGCTGGGTGGCAAGGCCATCACGGCCACTACCGACTGCGAGAACCTCATCCTGGGTTCGGTCAATGCCGCTGATCTGTCGGTTAACTACGTGAAGACCATTGAGCCCGTTGGCAGTAAGCGCACCATACATAACAATGGTGCCCAGTACATTGATGGCTACGTGTACTTTACCGGCTCGTCGATGGGTGGCCTCACGGACATTTACGAAAACACTAAAGGCATGCACAGAGCCTACATTCTGAAGATGGATCCTGCCACGGGCGACGTGGTTAAGGGCGTGGCTCGCATAGATGGCGGCATCGGCAAGTTCTATGGCCTCTATGCCAATGGTTCTGCCCTCTATGCTTTCGGCTATGACATGAGTGCCGGTGCCTTGCTGGTTCCGGTCGATGCCTCGACGCTGGCTTTAGGCACCGCCATCACCGTGTGCAAGTACGGTACTGTGGCTGCCTGCACCGAGCCTATCTCTGACGGCGAGAATGTAGTGTTGGCCAATCGCGGACGGCAGTCGGCCACGTTCTATGGTACCGATACCGCCTTCAGCAACCTGAAGAACTGGGGTACGGTGTACTATAGCTACAAGATAGCCGGTACCCCTACGGGCATCAGCACTGCCACGGCTACGGCTGTTGCCGGTCAGTACGACGTGTACACCCTGGATGGTGCGCTGGTCAAGACGGCCAAGACCTATGATGAGGCTGTACGTGGACTGGCCGCCGGCGTGTATGTCATCGGTGGCAAAAAGGTAACTATTGACTAAGACTATAACGATAATGTGTATGAAGAAACAACTCTCAGCGCTGTTCCTTCTTGCCCTGTTGCTTCCTGCTTCGCTGTCGGCTCAGACCGTGAAGCAGGATGCTTCAGTTCGTACCGGCAAGTTGAAGAATGGGCTTACTTACTACATCCGCCACAATGCCAAGGAGGCTGGCCTGGCCGACTTCTACATCGCCCAGCGCGTGGGTAGCATCCTCGAAGAGCCGCGCCAGCGTGGCCTGGCCCACTTCTTGGAGCACATGGCGTTTAATGGTACCAAGCACTTCCCTGGCAAGGGTAAGCAGCTGGGCATAGTGCCATGGTGCGAGTCTATCGGGGTCAAGTTTGGGGCCAACCTCAACGCTTACACCTCGGTCGACCAGACCGTGTACCACATAGGGGCTGTCCCCATCAGCCGCGAGGGCATCGTAGACTCCTGTCTGCTCGTCCTCAACGACTGGAGCCACTATATACTGCTCGAAGACGGTGAGATAGACAAGGAACGTGGCGTTATCCACGAGGAGTGGCGCAACCGCCGCTCGGGCATGGCCATGCAGCGGCTTATGGAGAACGTCATGCCGCGTATCTACCGTGGCACCAAGTACGAGGACTGCATGCCCATCGGCAGTATGGACGTGGTGGACCACTTTGCTTATCAGGACTTGCGCGACTACTATCACAAGTGGTACCGCCCTGACCTGCAGGCCATTGTGGTGGTTGGCGACTTCGATGTAGACCGCATGGAGGCTAAGGTGAAGCGGCTTTTCAGTAAGATACCTGCGGCCAAGAACCCTGCCGAGCGTATCTACTATCCGGTCAACGACAACGGCGACCGCATGATAGTGGCCATCGAGAAAGACAAGGAACAGCCCATCGTGCTGGGACATCTCTATATGAAGCGGGCGGCTACGCCCGACGCCGGGAAGAACACCGTGGCCTATCAGCGCGATGCCTATATAGGCGGACTGATAACCTATATGATGAACAGCCGCCTGACGGAGCGGGCCAAGCAGACGGCCAACCCGCCCTACATGAGTGCCACGGTACGCGATGGCATGTTCTTCGTGTCGCGCACCAAGGATGCGTTCAGCCTGAGCATCAGCTGTAAGCAGGACAATATCTTGGGCGGTATAACGGCCGCTGTGGCCGAGGTGGAGCGGGCACGCCAGCATGGGTTTACGGCGGCCGAACTGGCCCGGGCCAAGGCGCTGTATCTGACAGCGGCCGAGCGCAAGGTAAAGATGGAGGCCGACCGCCGAAATAGCTACTTTGTCAACCAGTGTGTAAACAATTTCCTGGAGGGAGAGCCCATCCTGTCGGCCTCGGAGTCGTGTGCGCTGGTCAGGGGCTTTGACGCTCAGGTATCGCTCGGCGATGTGAACCGCGAGGCGGCTGCCCTCATCACCGACACCAACCAGGTATTTGTACTCTATGGCCCCGACAAGGCGGAGGTAATCCTGCCCACCGAGGAGGCCATCAGCACTACCGTGGAGCAGGCTCAGTACCAGCAGTACGAGCCTTACCGCGAGGCCGAGGTGCCCACCACGCTGATAGACCAGCTGCCCAAGCCGGGTACCATCGTGGCCGAGAAGCCTTATGGCAAGTTTGGCATGACGGAGATAACCCTGAGCAACGGGCTCAAGGTCTATGTCAAGCCTACCGACTATCAGGCCGACCAGGTAACACTTACCCTCAAAACTGATGGCGGCACCTCGGTCTATCCGGATGCTGATATACCCAACTTCTCGCTGCTTTCGAGCGCCATAACCGAGGCTGGCGTGGGCCGCTTCGATGCCGTGAGTCTGCGCAAGGCGCTCACGGGCAAGTCGGTCAAGGTGCAGCCGTCGGTGGGACAGTCGTCGCAGCAGATAGCGGGCACCTCGTCGGTACGCGACATGGAGACCATGCTGCAGCTTACCTATCTCTACTTCACGGCTCCGCGTCGCGACACGCTGGCCTGGGGTGGACTGATGAACCGCACACGTTCCTTCCTTACCAATCGTGATGCCAGTCCTAAGGTAGCTTACAACGACAGTCTTACGGCGGTGCTCTACGGTCATCACCCACGCTTGGCGCCGGTTACCCGTAGTGTGGTGGACCGGGCCGACTACGACCGCATCCTGCAGATGTATCGCGAGCGTTTCTCTGATGCCTCTAACTTCAAGGCTGTCATCATCGGGCGGGTCGATATGGACCGTCTGCGTCCGCTGCTGTGCCAGTATCTGGCCTCGTTGCCTGCTACCCACCGCGGGGAGAAGACTTGCCGCGAGCGGTTACCCCAGATGGTAAAGGCCAATGAGGTGGTGCGCTTCAGCAAGAAGATGGCTACACTGCTGGCCAACGTGAGCATATTCTATACGGCCGACGTGGACTTCTCGCCGCGTACCGACCTGACGCTCGACATGCTGCAGCGCTGTCTGCAGATAGCCTATACCGACTCGGTGCGCGAAGACAAGGGTGGTACTTACGGTGTCAGTGTGAGCTTTGACCTCGAGAAAGACGACCGTCCTAACGCCCTGCTGCGTATCTCGTACAAGGCCGACCCCAATCGTTATGCCGAGCTCACCCCGATAGTCTATTGGCAGATAGAACATATGGCCCAGCAGGGCCCGCAGGCCTCCAGCTTAGACAAAGTGAAGCGCTATCTGAAGAAACAGTATGCCCAGATGGCTATTACTAACGACTACTGGAGTTATGTCATCTGGCACCAGTTGGAGGATGATGCCGACTTTGACCAGGGCTACTGCCAGCTGGTAGACAGCATCTCGGCCGAGGACATAAGCCGGATGGCGCAGACGCTGCTACGCCAGAACCACCGTGTGGAGGTAACGATGCTCTCCGAGTAAGCATCGCGGTCCATACAGACAATACGAGAGCAGGCTCTGCGGTCGTCATAGACTACAGAGCCTGCTCTTTTTAGTATGTACTCTGGGGGCAGAGGCATTACCATGGGGCATATATACAGAAATACAAAGTTCAATAAAAAATAACGAAATGGTGGCTAATGTTGCCAAAGAAGGTTAGAATGATGGTATGGAGGGCTGAAGCTGGAGCGCTGAGAGCTTGCTGATGCCCTGCTGTAGTGGCGGTGGCAGTGGGCGTGCCACTGGAGGATGGGCCTACAGCTTGTAGTAAGCGCCGGGAGTCATGCGGGCCACGTGGCGGAAGCAACGGTTGAACGCGGTTTGTGAACTGAAACCGCAGGCGGTAGCTACGCTGGCCATGGAGGGCTTCTTGCCCTGCTGTTTCATCTCGTCGATGATGCGGCAAGCCTCCTTGATGCGCAGCTCGTTGATATAGTCGTAGAAAGTGGCGCCCACATAGTTGTTAAGATAACACGACAGGTAGCTCTTGTTGGTGCCTATGGCCCGGCAGATGTCATCGAGCGTGAGGGCAGGCTTTAGGTACAGTTTGTCGGTGGTCATGCTGCGGTCAAAGCGCTCTCCGATAGACCCGGCCGTGTCCTTGTCTATCACCACACGGGCTGTGGCTGGTGAGTCGTCCTTGATGTATATCTCCTCGGACTTATTCAGGTTGGAGCTCAGCGTGGCTGCTCTCTCGGGGCTTACGATGTACAGCACATGGTGGCGCTCGGCGTAGACAATCATAATGCCCCACAGGATAATGGTGCCTATGTTGTAGACGGCATCGCTCAGCCAGGTGTCAATGGTCGACGTGACGATGTACAGAAACGTGATGGCAAAGCAGAGGATGGCCGATACGCCCACCCAGTGTACGTTGAGGTGCTCGGTGTTAGAGTAGTGGCTTGTAAGAAACTGTTGCCGACGGGCCATATAGACCAGTACCATCGCAATGGTGGTAAGCGACAGCGCAAAGGCCACCGCCAGGGCGCCCCAGACCACGGCATTGCGCGGGAAGTAGATGTATAGGGGGATGAAGACTGCCTGGGGGATGAGGCCAAGGTACATGTAGCGCCAGGTGTTGGTACAGGGACGGGTGGCGCTGATAAAGAACGGACTTGTCATGGACACGCTGGTCAGGTCGATAATCATCAGAAGAGCGCCCAGCCCCGGCAGGTTCTTCAGAGGGGTTGTCAGCAGTATGGAGTCCTTGATATTGATGAGTGTGAACCATAGTAGGGCTATTAGCAATGGGCGCATGATACGGCTGTAGTGGCGCATTACGAAAATGCGGATGGTGAGCAGGAGGAAAAACAAGGTCGCTGCTCCCCGGGCATACTGGGATAATGCTTCAAAAGTGTCCATTACTTACGGTTCTTTCTATTAGAAATATAGCATAGGCTCTTCTGGGTGTGCTGCTTGGCGCATGGGCACCGCTCAGAGCTCTTGTTTTAGAGTCAGGGTGTTATCCGCCTAATTATAGGTGGTGCAAAGATACACAAAATCGTCAACAGAAAAGTTGCAACGGAGGAGGGATTTTGTCATATTGGCAATTTTTACAGGCAAAAATTGCTGTATTGTGAAAATAATAGTCAAAAATCAAAGTGTTGCACCATTATTTATAGTTCTACAGGGCGTGTCTATAGGGATGGCGATACGCACGGGGAGCGCAGCGGCATCCTTTGTAAGAAAAGTAAAACTGTAAAAGAGTAAAGCGGTGAAAAACTCAGGGATGGAGAGCCTCTCGGATGTAGCCGAATATATCATTAATATTGTGAAGACCGACCTCCGCATTTCTAAAGACCGACCATTACGCTTCCCGGAGCCGTCTTTAGAAATGCTGAGGTCGGTCTTTTCATTTTTTCTCGACCATTTCTGAAGTATTCGCAACTATTTCGGGTCTGGAACAGATAGCTTTACAACCAGCGCGCGCTGCTGGTGCAGCAGTATAAAGCCTGGAGCACCGCCCCAGGTATGGCCCCCACAGGTGGAAGTCGCGCAACAGGCGCAGCAGTAGCGAAGCGTCAAATCGGTGAAACAGGCCGTGGGATCCAGGCTGATACCGGCTTTGGAATGGTTGGCAACCCTGGGAAACTAAAAGGGAGCACCCCGCAGTGAGGGTGCTCCCTTAGGATAGTGGTGACGGCCGCGTAGTGTCCCGAGATGGCGGGGCGGCGGGCCGGAATGGTCTTACTCTTTGCCGGCGAGTGGGGCAGCCTGGGCGTAGACGCGGGCGCCAAGCTCCTTGTCCAGCATGTACAGGCCGTAGCCGTTGTCCTTGATCATGCGAATGTTGTCAATGATGGTCTTGGCGTTGTCCTCTTCCTCGACTTGCTCATCTATAAACCACTTGAGCATACTCTGGGTGGCGAAGTCATTCTCCTGAGTGGCCAGGGCGTAGAGGTTGTTAATGAGGGCTGTAACCTTCTGCTCGTGAGCCAGTGTACTCTCGTAAACATCGAGCATGGAGTTCCAGGTGGTGGGTACGGCATCGATGGCCGACAGCGTTACTACACCATCGCGCGACACTACGTAGTTATAGAATATCTTGGCGTGGTCCTGTTCCTCCCGGAACTGAACCTCGAACCACTTGGCCATGCCCTGCTGGCCCTGTGCGTGGCAGTAGGCGGCCATGGAAAGATACAGGTAAGCCGACCAGAGTTCGGCATTGATTTGGGCGTTGATAGCCTCTTCGATTTTCTTGTTCAGCATAGTTATTTATTTGTTAAAAGTTACTATTCGTGCGTGGGTGGGGGCTCCGGTAGTGTCGGAGGAACCTCCTATCTTCTGCAAAGATAGTGCAAACCGGGCGGCATGAGCTTGCTCAAATGCCCGAGGTGCCTCCTATCTTCTGCAAAGATAGTGCAAACCGAGCGGCATGAGCTTGCTCAAATGCCCGAGGTGCCTCCTATCTTCTGCAAAGATAGTGCAAACCGAGCGGCATGAGCTTGCTCAAATGTCCGAGGTGCCTCCTATCTTCTGCAAAGATAGTGCAAACCGAGCGGCATGAGCTTGCTCAAATGTCCGAGGTGCCTCCTATCTTCTGCAAAGATACAAAAATTAGGGAATAGGTAAACGATTTTTGCCCCAGAATTTTCACCTATTATTATATATAGGGCCGAAAGGGGCGGGATGGGGGCTGATAAGTGGGTTG
>JALEKD010000013.1 GCA_022769285.1 Prevotella sp. | reverse complement strand
TACTCGAAACAAAAAAGCGTGGCTCGGAGACTCCGGACCACGCTTTGGGCTATCTATATTTATGTTCTTACTTCACAGTGACAAGATAGTAGTTCTTCTTGCCGCGCTGTACGAGGAGGTACTTGCCGTCGATGAGGTCGGCGGCGGTGATGACCTGGTCAAAGGCTGCGAGCTTCTCCTTGTTGAGCGATACGCCGCCGCCCTGTACGAGCTTGCGCATCTCGCCCTTGCTGGCGAAAATCTTGACATCGCCCCTGCCCTTCTTTTGTGGGACCGGGGCAAGGTAGCTGAGTTGTTTTATCGTTTAACCTTGATAGACAGGGAGCCTATACGGGCTATTATCACATCATCGGTGGCCGAGATGGAGGCCTGGCCGTTCAGGGCCCTTGTCTCACCGAGCTTTATACCGCTGACATTGTAGAACGTTACCCGCTCGTTCTCCTTTAGTCCTGATAGGGTTACGATGCCGCCTTCTGTCGATACTACTACACCGCGCATCTGTGTGGCGGGCGCAATGCCGTCAGTCTCGATATTGGCGCTAATCCAGTACAGCTTGGCCGTAGCCGTCTTGGAGCGGGTATATCCATCTGCCGTGGCAAAGCAACTGATGTCGTAGCGTGCTGCGAGCATACCGAGTGTTCTTCCGCCCAGGTTCCAACGATGGTTGAGGCTGGCGGCGAGTTTCAGGTCGCCTATTGGTTTCTTGCTCTTTACCATCCAATCGTTGTTCAGATGGTTGCCCAAAAGCGAAGTGGCATAGTTGTCCTCGTTGATTGGGTTCCCTGAGGCATCAAGCTGTGGGGCCAAGGAGGCATTGATGCCACCGTGAATGCTTCTCAGCCCATTGTCGAAGCCGAAGAAGTCGGTTCCCGAACCTTTTGAGTACGAGAAGTCCTTGAAGGCAGAAGTTGTGTTCCAATTGCCTCCCACGGAAAAAGAAAAGCTGTTTTCTGCCGGAATCTCTTTGGTGTTGACGATGATAAAACCGCCCGAATAGTCGGCTGGATATTCTGCAGTTGGGCTTTTCACGATAGTAAGATTGTCAATTTGTGAATTGGGAATAATATCGAAGGAGAATGCCCTTGAGTCGGCTTCCGAACTCGGCACTGCTCCTCCGTTCACCCAAACATTGTTGTAACGCTGTGATAGCCCTCGAACCATGACGAACTTGTCGTCGATGAGGCTCACGCCTGGCACGCGGCGGATGACCTCTCCTGCGTTGGTATCTTGCGTTCGACTTATTTCTTGTGCCGAGACATTGCTCACGATGACGGGACTATGCTTGGCAACCTGTATCATTGCCGCATCCGTATTACGCCTTTCCACTGCGGTAACGGTAATACCTTTCAGTTGCTGCTCATCTGGCTGCAAAGCTATCGTCAGGTTTGCATCCTTCATCTGAACCCTGTCAATTTTTAGAGTTTTATACCCTACATATTTAATATATAATGTATAAGTACCATCTTTTTTTAATCCATCGAACGAAAAATTCCCGTTCACGTCGGTTACAGCTTTCACACCGGTTTCTTCTATGCTGATAACGGCTCCGACGAGTGTTTCTTTCGAGTTCTTGTCGATTACGACTCCCTTGAGTTGTTGCGCCCATGCCTGCAAACTTATAGCCGAAAGCAATCCCAGGGCAATGATTCCCTTTTTTAGTTTCATAACATCATATCTTTCTTATTACGGTTGCAAAGATACAGTAGTTATGGTACAGGGCGATTGCAATGAGATTTAAAAACATTGACGAAATTGATACAAATATATTACGCGTGTAAGTAGCTGAAAAAGGCTACTTTGGCGTAGTTAGAAAAGAAGGAGGGTGTGTCGCAAGAGTCCATGACACACCCTCCTTCGTCCATTGATTATCTGCCTAATCCATGTGGAAGAGTTCTTCCAATAGGATGCTGACGGGAGGGTTGTCTGGGGGCACATCCATAATGTCTGCCATCATATCTCACCATTTCTGGATGATTGGGTCAACGTTAGTTGTGTCTTGGCTGTTGGTGTCGCTTTCGCATTTTTGCACGACGAAGAGCAAGTTGGTGCCCTTGTCCCAGAAAATACTATAGTCGCTTACACCTTGTTCCTCTCAGAGATGAGCAACAAATACTTCGACTCATGGATCACTCTCGTAGGTGCCGATGGTTACGCTCCTATCGCAGGCAGTCCATTGCTCAATACAGCACCCTTCACTGGTTGGACAGGTTTCGATAAAGTAAAGTACATCGGCGCTTTCGACGACACCGACAACTGGATGGCAGGTTGGACCAACTTCGACCTACAGAATACGAAGTACTAATCCATTCCATCTGAAGTCAAAAACATCATAGATATTGAAATGTTCTGAAAATTAATTTCTATTTGACTATAAACCTGAGTTCGGGATAAGAAAGGACATCGCACGTCCTAAACTCACATTATGGTTTAACCAGGTTGAGCGATGGAACTGCGAAGAGTTTAACACTGTCATTAAAACGTTTCAAAACCATTATGACAGAATACTGAATTTCTTCAATGACAAAAGAACCAACGCCAGTTCCGAACCCGCTTTTGTCCGTTTTTTAGGCGAGGTTGATTCCAATTATAACTAACCCACCGCTAACCGCCACGGCTATTATTCGAATTAGAAGAAACCTATACAGGGGAGGTACGTTTCGGCCTTAGAGCGGAATACGGGAATCGAACCCGCCTCCCAGGCTTGGGAAGCCCGTGCACTACCGATGTGCTAATTCCGCGTTGCTTATCATGCTCACAAATGATACTGGAGCCGATACCGGGACTCGAACCCGGGACCCACGCATTACGAATGCGTTGCTCTACCAACTGAGCCATATCGGCTAATTCGTATGCAAAGGTAACTTATTTTTTCGTAACAACCAAATAATATATGAATAAAAACACGGAAGCCCTATATGTCTATAGTATAGAGGCAACTTTCATATAAATGGAGAAAAATATCCGAAAAAAATTTGGTCATTTGCGCAAAAGATAGTACCTTTGCAATCGCAAATTAGAAATGAGATGTAATGAGCGCGCCCTTAGCTCAGTTGGTAGAGCAACTGACTCTTAATCAGTGGGTCTAGGGTTCGAGTCCCTAAGGGCGCACTATAAAGAGCAACCTTCCTACAGGTTGCTCTTTTTTGGCTTAGAAATATTGTTGTGTTTTAACGGTTCTGATAATAATTTTGCACTTTTATCATATAAAACAATGAAACGGAATATAATAGACCGCCTCAACCTTTTTGCTGGCGAAAAGGAACCTTTCCTTTTTGTCGTCAACTATGCAGGCACGGAGGCATATATACGGAAGCTGTCGGAGATAGCCCTCGATGAATGCCTTTATGACTTTGAAGGCATCACCAATGTAAAACGGCAATCGCTCTCTACATCTGCTAAAAATCCGATGTGGAAAGTGTATGAGCCAAACTTTGAAGATTACACGAAAGATTTCGAAATCGTCAAAAACAACATCTTACGTGGCAATAGTTATCTTACCAACCTTACATGTAAGGTGGCTGTGGACTGCTATCTTCCGTTTGAAGAAATTTTCCTATGGGCCAAAGGTAAGTACAAGATTTTGCTGAAAAACAAGAAGAGCAACAGACAGCTTGTGTGCTTCTCACCAGAAACATTCGTAAGAATAAAGAACGGAAAAATTTATTCTTATCCGATGAAAGGTACTATCGATGCTTCCATACCAAATGCAAGGCAAATACTAATGAACGATGAGAAAGAAACCGCCGAGCACGCCACCATTGTTGATCTGATTCGCAATGACCTTAGCCGTGTAGCAGAATATGTAAGAGTGAACAGATACCGTTATATAGATGTGCTCCATACCAATAAGGGGGACATTCTCCAGACAAGTTCCGAAATAAGCGGCAATTTGCCATCCGACTATCAACAACATCTTGGTGACATCTTGGCTGCGATGTTGCCCGCAGGTTCCATCATAGGTGCGCCAAAGGACAAGACGATGGAAATAATACAAGAGGCAGAAGACTATGATCGTGGATTTTATACAGGAGTCATGGGCATATATAATAGTGGTGAACTCAACTCGGGAGTTATGATACGCTTTCTTGAACAGGACGGGAAAGGAACGTATTTCAAGGCAGGAGGAGGCATTACTTCGAAGAGTGATTGCAGAAAAGAATACGAGGAGGTGTTACAGAAAGTATACCTTCCTTTCGAATAGAACAGATTTTTAATATGGCACAACAATTCGTAGAAACAATAAAAATTAAGGACGGAAAGGCACAAGCCCTTACATACCATCAGGACAGAATGGAAAGAACCATCAGATATTTCTTTCCATTGTTTTGCAATGCGTCCATGCCTTCATTGGAAAGACGGATAAATCCAACAGCAAACATGGATTTTTACAAGGCAAGAGTTGTGTATGGCGAGCAAGGCGTTGAAACGGTAGAATATGCCCCGTACTCCATGCGGAATATAAACTCCCTTCAAGTTGTCGAAAACGACACGATAGTGTATGACTATAAATGCACCGACCGCAGCCGCCTTAATGCCTTAGTCGCGCAGAAAGGAAACTGTGATGATATCATCATCGTCAAACATGGGCTTTTAACAGATACCTCATTCACAAACCTCGCAATATATGACGGTAAGCATTGGGTAACTCCCAAGCATCCATTATTGCATGGTACAAAAAGAGCCGAACTCTTGGATAAAAGAATCATTCGTGAAGCCGATATTACATTAGAAGATTTGCGAAATACCAACAAAATAAGTCTTTTCAATGCGATGATTGAGTTTGGCGAAATGGAAGTAACAATAGAGAATGTCCACTTTTGAACATTCTCCACAGTTCCTAATATGCTGACTAAATTTCGGCTGTAGGGTGCCATCAGCAGCCCCCACATCGCCCAATGCCTATTGTCCAGGACATGGCTTCCAAGAGCATTATACAATGGACTATGACAGCTCCAGACTTTGAAAGGTAAAAAGGTAAAAGAGAGAAAAGCGCTGTCTGAGTGTTGGCACATGTTTGCTATGCCACAATAGCCCACCGTAAAAAAAAAGAAAAGGCCGATTTTTAGCTTTCTAAAGACGGCCCCCAGCATTGTAAAGGTCAGTCTCTACGATTTCGGTACTTCTATTGGCATGCAAGAAACCTGCACCAACATGCAGAGAGCACTTTTTGCTTTTTCACTCTTTTACCGTTTTACCTTTCAGAATCTCCTCTTTACTCTTTTACCCTTTTACTTTTATCAGTGCTGACCATGGTTATTTTTCTGGTCGTTGTGGCACAAATGTCTCCCACGTCTGGTCATCGTAGAAAACACGTATCTCAGTAATGTTGCGCTGTACTTTGTTAATTATTTTGACATCACTAACGGCGGGGGGAACCACGGATTTTCGGCTCCCTGTAGACATGGGGAGGGGAGAGGGGGCCTGGGGGGTATCGCCGAAGTCAAGTACAGGTTCGGCTGCTTGCTGTCCATCGGCCGCAGCCACCTCCTCACCATCAGAAGGATGCACGTACATGTCGCCCGTACCAAAGAGCAACCAGTCGGTGGAGATATTGGGAAATTTCTTCTTGATAGCTTCGACAATGTTTATCGTGGGACGCGTGCGGTCATTAAATATACTGCTCAAAGAAGCCGGTGACAATTCCAGGTAATTCGCGAACACCTGCTGGGTCATGTGCTGACTCTCCATGATCTGCTTTATTCTATCTTTCATCCTTTATAATGTATCTAATTGCGGCAAATAGCCCATTTTTGATGATTTTTACAAAGGTAAACACTTTCTCGGTGATACGCAACAAAACTAAAGAATATTTTGAGATTAATATATTTATATTTCAAAACAGATATTTATAATACCAATATTATATTTGAAAATTATAATATCAATCTCTAAATATTCAATAACATAAATCGTTTAGCTATGTATATTATACTTTAACACAGTAGTTTATTATGTTGACATAGAAATGGTTATCGCCTATACAATGGCTGTTTATACATGTATAATGGGCATTTAGGCGTTTATAGAGGTTGTTTTTGCCTAAAAATCATTCAATAAATACTTATAAAATATTGGTTTTTAGCATTTTAATGTCTATTTGTAACATTGTATAAATAGCCATTTACATTGTAAAATACACGGTTTCAATTTTAATATTTAATTATTAAGAATACAAAAGTGATTACAATTGTAAACATAGCAATATCAAAATATAAATATACCAATCGCGATTTTTACATTTACAATTACAAATATACAAAAGTATATTATAATAAACGTTAACAAGTCATCTACAAGGGTGGCGATAGTGTCTATTTTCCCATTTTTCGTGTTTTCTGAACCGCGCATCATCGCGACTATAAAAATCGAAATTATGGTGATTCAGGATAGGGGTAAACACCTATTTTTCACGACTTTCAGGCCGAAAAAGAGGCTTTTTGAAGTTGCAATTCTAACAAAAAAAAGGCCGAAAACGGCCCTAAATACTCAAAAAAGCAGCAAAAAAGGGTCTGAGTAGACCCCTCTACCCTCTTAGTGGAGGATAAAAAAGATGAGTTCTTTGGCTAAATCGGCCGCAGAAGTGCTCACATTCTGTAAGCCCTTGCTTCGCGCGTCTACACTCCTTATCATGTGTATGATGTTCATCACCTTCATAGCGCTGTAGTTTCTCATGCCCGTCACGTAGTCCCTTACGCCCCAGACACTCTTCAACTCTAAAAATGCCGCCAGGTCTTTCTCATTATTCCTGCTTGGCGCGTAGAACGCAATCATAAGGTTTTGGAAATAATTGAAGAGCAGTGGAACCACCGTATACAGCGAACCTGCCTTAGGGTTGCTGTCAAAATAATTCATTATCTGGTTTGCCTTGAAAACGTTCTTCTCCACGATTGCATTTCGCAGCTCGAAGACATTGAAGTCCTTGCTTACGCCTATCTGGCATTCCACTATATCCGGGGTGATACGCCGGTCATTGGCCGGAAGTGATATGAGCACTTTATCCAGTTCCGAGGTGAGCCGCGCCAGGTCGGATCCTACGTGCTCGGCTATCATTGCAGCCGCCTTGTGCTCTATGGCCGTCTTTCTCACCTTGAGGTAGCTCTCCACAAAGGCCGGCAGTTCGTAGTCGCGTTTCTTCTTACTTTCAAAGAGTACTCCCTTGGCACTGGCCTTGGCGGCCAGGTTACGGTCTACTCTGCCCCCCTTGAAGCAAAGTACCAGGATGGTGGTGGGCACCGGACTGGTCAGGTACTTGACTATGGCATCGGCCCCCTTCAGTCCCTGGGCCTCCTTGACCATGACCACCCTTCGGGCAGCCATCAGCGGAAACTCGCGCGCCATGTCTACCACCTGGGCCCCGGCCACATCGGCACCATACACCACCGTCTGGTTAAAGTCTTTCTCTTCTGGCAGCAACGCTCTCTCTTCTATATAGCCCGCTATCTGGTCTATAAAATAGGGCTCGTCACCCATCAGGACATACACGGGGGCGTATTTCTGCGCCTCTAAGTCGCGCATAATACCACTATAAGTGCTTCCGCTATTTTTTTCTGCCATATTGTTAAGTGTATCTATGCTTTTTTGCTACCTTTGCATCTGCAGCTATCCGCTGCCGATAACCACAGGCGCGGACAAGATGCTAATAGATACTACAAAGGTACGTCAATTCGGGCGCAATGCAAAACAAAATCCCTGCTTTTTGCGCCCTCCACACCACCGACGGCTAACAATAGCACACAGGAAAGCCCCCCATTTTTTGAAAATTCGGACGCCCCTGTGCCCCTCATCGTAAAAACAGAAAATATGCAGCTCAATCTTCCCGGCTTTGATATCAAGATAGGCGGAACCAAGGCCCGCCCCACCGTCTTCGACATCTTACGACGCAAGTATGTGGCCCTCACTCCCGAGGAGTGGGTTCGCCAGCACTTCGTACATTACCTGATAGAGACCAAGGGCTACCCCGCTACCCTGCTGGCCAACGAGGTCAAACTGTCTATCGGCGCCAAGGTGCTCAGAGCCGACAGCGTGCTCTACACCACCGCCTTAACACCACGCATGATTATAGAGTACAAGGCCCCGCATATCAAGATTTCGCAGCACACCTTCGACCAGATTTTTGCCTACAACCTGCTGTTGCGGGCCCAGTATCTGGTCATCAGCAATGGGCTCCACCACTACTGCTGCAAGTACGACGAAAGCCTTCAAAAATATTTATTTTTAGAGGAGATACCAAACTATGAAAATTTATAACAATCTATGACCACACACGAAGCTATCAGCCTGCGTCTGGCAGCCCACTTTCTGTCGGCCACCCAGGCCACCACGCCCAAGGAAGTAGTCAGCTGAATGGGCGCCATGCAGGCGCAAGACCTCAGCCACTTCAAGTGGGCCATCGGTATGCGCACTACCCTGCCGGGGCGCAGCCACCTACAGCGCTCGCTAACCCAGGGACACATCCTACGACTACACTTGCTGCGCTGCACGGTACAGGCCGTAACCCCGCAGGACCTGCCCTGGATGCGCGAGCTATGCCGCGAACGCAATCTGCGTACCATCCTGTCGCGGCCCAGCTACAACCTATGCGAGCAGTCGGCCGCCTTTATCCAGGAGGGTACCGAGGCCCTTCGGGAGGATACTCTCTGGCGGTAAATCGCTCCACAAAAAAGCGCTGTGCGAGGCCCCTGGAAGAGTCGGGATGCCCGCCGATACGGGCCACATTAACCAACTCATTCTGCATGGCGAGATTGAGGGCACACTGTGCTCTGGCGAGCCTTACGGCAACGAGCATACATGGGCCTTGGTAAGCGAGCGGACAGCCCCTCATAGACTCCCCATCACAGGCAGTCAGTCGCCCCAACCACCCACGCAGACGGCAGCCTTGGCACGCTTGGCCACCAAATATTTCAGGAGCCACTCGCCAGCCACCTTCGAGGACTTCTGCTGGTGGACGGGGCTCACCAAGACGCTGTGCAGAAAGGCCCTCGAAGCCATAGCCACCGAGGTGGACGAGGTGGCGGTAGCCGGTCATCCCATGTACGTACACCACGACACGCTGTGGCTCGCGGCCCGGCTGGCCGACCGCTCTGACACACAGACAGCCAATGCCACCAGGCCCCAGAGCCCAACCCTGCTTCTACCACCATACGATGAATATTTAGTGGGGTACAAGAGCCGCTGGTTAGCCATCGACAAACCCTTCGAAACCATGGCGTACAACAAGTTTGGCATCTTCCGCCCCGTTATCCTGCACAAGGGGCGCGTAGTGGGCAACTGGCGCACCTCCTGGGCCAAGGATGCCGTTACCGTGCAGACCGAGCTATTCACCAAGCACCCCGCCATAAGCACCCAGACCCTCACCCGTGCCACCCACCAGTTACAGCAGTTTTGCAACCGGTAACACCCCGCACAGGGCAACCGTTGCTAAGACACCCCTATAAACAGCGAGTCCCCACCTCGGCCTTACGGCCCGAGATGGGGACTTCTCTATATCACTACTGACGGCTGCCGATTACTCAGCATCCTCCGTCTTCTTCTTGCGCGACGCACGCTTGGGCTTCGGCTTAGCCTCCTCTTCGACCTTGATACCTGCCAGTTCAGGGTCTATCATTATTCGACCGCAGTACTCGCACACGATAATTTTCTTGTGCATCTTTATATCCAGCTGCCGCTGTGGCGGTATCTTGTTAAAGCAGCCACCACATGAGGCGCGCTGCACTACCGTGATGCCCAGACCATTGCGGGCACTCTTGCGGATGCGCTTGAAACTGGCCAAGAGACGCGGCTCTATCTTAGCCTCCAGCTCGCGGGCCTTGGCCTTGAGTTTCTCCTCCTCATCGCGGGTCTCCTGCATTATCTCGTCCAGCTCGTTGCGCTTCTCGGCCAATGCCTGTGTGCGGTCTTCTATCAGAGCCTGCGTCTGCTCCAGTTCCTTGTTCTTGTCGTCCATCCGCACGATGGCCTCCTTTATCTTCTTGTTGCACAACTCTACCTCGAGCGACTGAAACTCTATCTCCTTGGTCAGCGTGTCATACTCGCGGTTGTTCTTCACATCATCCAACTGCTTCTTGTATCGCTCTATACCAGCCTCAGCCTTGGCTATGTCGGCCTTCTTAGCCGTTATGGCGCCCTGAAAATCCTTGATTTCGTTCTCGATTTTCTCTACACGTGTCTTCAGACCTTCCAGCTCGTCAGCCAAGTCCTGTACCTCCAAGGGGAGCTCTCCGCGCAGTGCGCGCTTCTCGTCGATGGCAGAGAGGGTGAGCTGCAGCTGATACAAGGCTTGCAACTTCTCTTCTACCGATAATTCTGTAGGTGCTTTCTTTACCATAATACTTCTATAAATAAATAATGGGATTGGTATCGATGTCCGAGATGGCACACTTCAGGCCACCGCACCGCTCCGTTATGATTGTTTTTAATATTTCTGTCGTAAACTGCTCGCTCTGATAGTGCCCTATCACAGCTATCTGTATTTCCTGCTCGTGGCCAAAGTACTCGTGGTACCCCATCTCGCCTGTTATAAAGGCATCGGCACCACGGCTGATGGCCTCGCCCAACAAGAAGGAACCAGCGCCACCACAGAGGGCTACCCGGCGGATGCCACGGCGTAGTAACTGATTGGCCATCACACACTCTACGCCAAACGTCTGCTTCAGCAACACGATGAAGTCATCGGCCGCCATAGGCTCTGTCCACTCGCCCATTACGCCTGCGCCTCCCTCGACCGTCGCGGCCGGCTCGCCGGCCATCGCTGCGACCTGAACCGTCTGTGTCCGTCCGATAAAGTCCACGTTGGTCAGTCCCAACTTCTCGGCTATCTTGAAGTTGACCCCTCCACGCGCCGCGTCCAGGTTGGTGTGCATTGACACGATGGCCACGCCCATGCAGATGGCCTTAGCCACAACCCGCTGAACCATGTCCTCACCCGTTATCCGCCGTAAGCGGCGGAAGATAAGTGGATGATGAGACACGATAAGATTACACCCACGGGCCACGGCTTCGTCAACCACCTCCTCGGTGACGTCAAGACACAATAAAGCCCCTGAAATATCCGCTTCTGTCAATCCTATCTGCAAGCCGGCGTTATCGTAGTCTTCCTGCAAAGGCAGAGGCGCGAATCGTTCAAGGGCATTAACCACTTCTATTATTTTCACGCTAAATGTGTAATTTGGTTACAAAATTAGTACTTTTTATCATACCAAGCAGCATGATTGCTGCCATTTAACTATTTATTAACTTTTCGGTCCGTCGTTTCTATCTTTATGAGCAGCAAGCCTATCCCTGTCCACACCAACTCGCGCAGCCGGATCAGCAAGGCTACAAAGATGCCAGTGCTGGCCGTGAACCCAAGTCCGGTGGCCGACAGCAGAAATCCGCCCTCGCGCCCGCCCAGTTGCAGAGGCATGAAGAAGAGCAGGTTGGCTATCAGACTGGTAAAGGCGAGTATCAGCACACAGTCCAGATAACCCACCCCACCGCCTAAGGCCATCAGAACCAGATAAATCTCGAAAGCCGAGCACATCCGGCAGGCCAACTCTAACGCCACAGCCAGCACAAAGGTGCGGGGAGCCTGCCCGTGTAGCGCCGCTATCTGCCTGTCGATGGTGTCAAGCTGCTCCCTGTGCTTAGCAACAAAGCGCCCCACCCGCCCACGTATCAGGGGCACATGGCGCATCATGGCCATGGTACGGTTGGCCAGCCCGAAGCGGTAGCCGCGTATAAAGAACCACAGGGCCATTATGCAGAACACGCTGATGGCCAGTAGCATAACTACCATGGGTACGCTCAGTGGCCCCACCACGACATAGAGCCCTACAGAGAGCAACCAGAAACATATATGGCTGAATATGTGGGTCATGGCGTACAGGATGACCGATGACGAAGCCCGCTCGGCACCTATACGGGGTGCCAGCTCCATGATGCGGTAAGGCTCGCCGCCCATCAGACCGCCCGGCGTGGCGTAGTTGAGGGCAAATCCAGACACGGTGAGCTTGTACAGCCATGCAAAAGACACCCGGCTGCTGTCGCCCGGCTGACTCCGTATGATGGCATACCACGAAGCGGTGTTGAAAAGATACAGGAAAGCCCACAGCAGCACAATGGCCGGAAAGCAATAGCCAGCCCGTTGCAGGCTGGCATATACCTGGGCAAAGTCGAGCTGGGTTACCATGATGGCCAGCACCACTATGCCAAAGACAAAGAAAGCATTCTTGTACTTACCGCTCATCGCTGCTTACCGGGGCGTAGCCGCCCGCTTACCGTTCCTTGATACTGTCCTCGTGCTTCTTAGGGATAGCGAAGCGCACCTTCTCGCTCTCGTCGCGCTTTTCGTGATAGAGCTTGGGCAGAGGGTTCTCAAAAGGCTCATCGTACATGGCTCGGTTACGGCACACGTCCATGGCCAGGTAGATGGCCCTGCGCAGCGCACTCTCATCGGCCACGTCCTTGCCCGCGATGTCGTACGAAGCCCCCTGGAGGGTCGACGTACACACGATGGGCAGTCCCGACACCATCTCAACGCCTCCCTCGGGCGTAAGGGTCAGAAACGGCGTCATGCCCTGGTCGTGATACATGGCCAGAACGCCGTCGAAATCGTTGTAGAGATTGTTGCTGAAAAAGTTGTCGGCCGTATAGGGACCGAAAGCATTGACCTGGTTGTCAGCCAGTTGCTCTATGACGGGCTTAATGACATCGCGCTCCTCGGCCCCCAGTGTGGGGTTCAGAGCCAGCACGGCCACCCGAGGGTTAGAGATACGGAAGTCGCGCTTCAGAGCCTGTGCGAACAACTTAATTTTCTCCGTGAGCGACTCCTGGGTTATCTTGGTAGCAATGTCCTTGACCGCCACGTTGTCAGTCATCAGTCCCACGCGCATACTGTCGTTTACCAGGATGGTCATGGCCTGGTCGCGCTCGGCAAAACATTCTCCTATGTAGTTGGCCTGGCTCTTGAACTGCAACCCGTGGTTGTTGATGCTCTCGGCGTACACCGGTGCTGTTACCAGCACGTCGTACAGATGGTCATGAAAGTCTACCACCGCCTTGTCAAGGGCCGTGAGGGCCGCATGGCCAGCCTCCTCGCTCGGCATGCCAAGCTCTACCTTCACCTCGTCGTCAAAGGTGGCCAGCATATTGACCCGCCCATCCTTGGCCTCGTCTGCGCTGCCGATAATGCTGAAGTTGGCCTCGATGCCGAGGGCCTTGCGGTGATAGGCTGCCACCTTGGGCGATCCATACACGATGGGCGTACAGAGTTCCAACATCTCCGGCGCAGCAAAAGTCTTAAAAATAAGTTCGTATCCGATACCGTTAGTATCGCCGTGGGTTATGGCCACACGTATTTTCCTATTCTCGGTCATAGTAGTTATATATAGTTTATGTATTACTGTCTATCGTATAGAGCACCGACTTGAGCGCCACCATCAGGTTGCGCTTGGCCATGGCTGGCGCGTAGGCAAAGACCAATACCGCCATCGTCTGGTCGCGGTGTCTCACCACCCGCATGGCCATGGGGCCGCCCATCGCGTCGCCCTGCATGGCCCACAGCCCCTGTATCCACACGCCGCCGTGGGACATGGTGGTGGTGCGCAGTGTGGGGCGTACCAGCTGCATGTACATGCTGTCGGTTTCGCCCTTCAGGTTGATGCGCAGCACGCTGTCAGTCTGCTCGGCCACCCTGCGGGTGTCTGTCAGGCTGAAGACGCATACCCCGGTAGTAGCGCGAGCCGTCTCGCCGGCCATCCACACAAATCTGGGGCGGTCTACGCGCACCGACATATCGGCCGGCAGCCACACCCTGAGTCCCCACCGTTTAGCTACGAGGCTCGCGGCAGCCTTGTTGTGCCGGGCCTTCAGTTCAGTCACGTGGCACACCGTCTCGAAGCGCTCTAAAGTGGCTTCTACCTGCCGGGGTGCGGTGCCATCGGTATAGACGATTATCTGCGGATGGGCATAGCGGTCGCGCACCGCCCTCAGAACCTCGCCCCGCCTGTACACCACCATGGCCCGCGCGTAGCGGTACAGCCCCGTTGGCTCAGCGGTCCCGATGCGTACTACATCGTGGGCCGGCTCTGCCTGGGGAAGCCCCCCGTAAGGACGCTCCAGCATCGGCCCGATAAGGTTCAGGCTGTCGGCAGCCACCACCACCTCGCAGGGCTTGCTACTGCTGGCCGGCATGCCGCCACCGCCGTTACAGGCTACCAGCGCACAGACCCAGGCCACACAGGCTGCGACCTTAATGTTCATGACGAACCTCGCCTATCTTCTTCGAGGTACTGAGCAGTCCACAGGCGGCATAGATGTCCTGCCCGCGACTGGCCCTGATGGTGGTAAACACACCATGCTGGGTAAGGTAGTCGCGGAAGGCTTCCATGCGGCGGTCGTCTACCCCGCGGAGGTTCACCTCGGGTATCTGGTGGAACCTTATCAGATTGATACGGCAGTCCAGACCCCGCAGCAGATGGATAATCTGCTGGGCGTGCTCCTTGCTGTCGTTGACGCCGTCAAAGACAATGTACTCGAAGGAGAGGCGACGCTGGTGGGCGAAGTCGTAGTTGCGCAGCAGGTCCACTACCTCCTCGATGCCCATACCGCGCTCGGCCGGCATGAGGCTGCTACGCAGCTCGTGGTTAGGGGCGTGCAGACTGATGGCCACATGGCAGTCGCTCTCATCGAGGAAGCGCTGTAGCTTGTGCCTCACCCCAACCGAGGAGACCGTGATGCGCTTGGGGCTCCAGGCATAGCCGTAGTCGGCGGTAAGCACCTGGGTGGCCCTGAGTACATTGTCCAGGTTATCCATAGGCTCGCCCTGCCCCATGAACACTATGTTTGTCAGCGTGTCGCGCTCGGGCAGCGAGTAGACTTGGTTCAGGATATCGGTAGCCGTCAGACTGCCCTCAAAACCCTGCTTGCCGGTCTGGCAGAACAGGCAGTTCATCTTGCAGCCCACCTGCGAGGACACGCAGAGGGTGGCGCGGTCGTGGTCGGGTATGTACACCGTCTCGACAAACTTGCCCTCGGCCGTGGGGAAGAGGTACTTTACCGTACCGTCTACAGACCGCTGCTCGTCGATGGGGGCCTGGCAGCCCACCGTGTAAGCCTCGGCCAACTTCTGGCGGTTGGCCTTGGATATATCTGTCATCTCGTCTATCATAGCCACATGACGCTGATAGAGCCAACGGGCCATCTGGCCACCCGCAAAGGCGGGCATGCCCATCTGACGGGCCACGTCTTTCAGTTCGGCCAGCGTCATGCCTAAGAGAGGAGTCTTTGTCGTTTCCATTATACCTTATTATATATAGGCAGCGCCTCCTGCTACCCATAAGGGCCGAGCCACGATGGGCCGAGCTTTCACCCAGGGCATAGAGGATACCAATTTATGCAAAGTTAGCGTAAAATAGACAAATAATCGCATAAATTGTAAAAAAACACTTAATCGCCAACAAACTAAAGGAGAAAAGGACGACCCAAAAAGTCCTCCCACAAGTGGTATTCATAGCAGCCACAGGCTCCCTGACCTCTAAAATGAGAGTGATGAGCAGAAACATGGGGACTGAGAAAAGGGAAAAAAAGTAGAAAGGTAAAAATCAGTGCTTGAGAAAGGCGCTCCAGGATAACGGGGATTATCGCCCTGTTCGGGGAGACCGACCTTTACGATGCTGGGAGCCGTCTTTAGAAACGCAAAGGTCGGTCTTTTGTTTTCTCGCGATAATCCCCGGAATATTTGCGGGTGCTTTAGTGGTAAGGGCGCTCCCGCCTACAGCGCGCGTTGCCCACATGGAGGCACGCATGGCTGTCATGGCGCCGCCTACTGCCCACACGTTTATTCTAACGTCAACTTTTTCAGGACTGGTACCGATGGCCGGCCGCCTATCCCTCGCGCAGGAAGTCGAGGGCATCGCGAATCTCGGCCTCGCTCACTATCTGGTTGATGTGCAGGGCACCGATATCGCTCAGGAGGGTAACATTGATGTCGCTGCCAGTGTTTTTCTTGTCGTGGTGCATCAGTTGGATAAGCTGCGGATAATCGTCGCAGGTAATGTCGGGCTCTCCGTAGTACTGGCGTATGTAGCTAACCGTCTGCCGCAACTTGTCAGTAGGAAAGTGCATACGCAGGCTGCTCAAATAGAGCTCGGCCACCAGCCCGTAAGCCACGGCATAACCGTGCAGGATGGGGCGGCGCTGCAGGCACAGGCTCTCGATGGCGTGGCCGATGGTATGGCCTAAATTGAGAGCCTTGCGGATGCCCTGCTCGAATGGATCCTGGGCCACAATGCGCTCTTTAACGGCCACCGAGCGGGCCAGCATCTGGCGCAGATGGTCGTAGTCGGGCTGGGCGAGGTCGAAGCGGAGCAGCTCGGCCCAGTTGGCCGTGTCGGAGATAAGGCCGTGCTTGAGCATCTCAGCGTAGCCAGAGCGGAGGTTCTCATCGTCCTGCGTACGCAGGAAGTCGGTACAGAGAAGCACGTAGCGGGCCTCGCTGAACACGCCTATCTCGTTCTTGAGTCCGCCAAAGTTGATGCCGGTCTTGCCTCCCACCGAGGCATCGACCATAGACAGCAGCGTGGTGGGTATATTGATAAAGTCTATGCCTCGCTTGAAGGTAGAGGCGGCAAACCCGCCGAGGTCGGTAACCATGCCGCCGCCCAGGTTGATGAGCAGCGAGTGGCGCGTGGCCCCACCCTGCTGGAGCGACTGCCACACATGGGTGAGCGAGTGCAGATCCTTGTGGGTGTCAGAGGCTGGGATGCTGATAGGGGTGGCATCGCGCAGACTGAGGTAAGACTGGATAACGGGCAGGCAGTGGGCCTGGGTATGGGTATCGGTAAGAATAAAGATGCGGTCGTGTTCACACTCGGAAATGGCCATGGTAAGGTCGCAACTCAAGTGTGATGTGAGGATGACCCGCTGGTGCATAGACGATGATATAGTGGACTGTTTCATAACATATAAGTACTGGTGTGTGCAACAAAAGTAGCAAAAAGCGCTCTATTGGCCACGGGCAGCTGACAAATATTAAGAGTTTTTATCATTATAACCACCCTTTTTGCGCACCTGACGGCCCCTATGTGCATCAGAATGTAAAAAAAGTGGGCCGTGGCTTAAACCATCACCACCACGATACGTCCAAAGTCTGTAAACATAACCGAAATTATACAAAAATGAAGCTAAAAGCTATTCTACTTGTAGCGCTGGGCCTACTGCTCGCCCTCAATGTGGGGGCACAGGAACGCCTCATCTCGGCCCAACTAACCGATGCCGAGACCAAGGAGCCCATGGAGCAGGCCACGGTACAGCTGCTACACACAGACAGTACCTATGCCGGCGGAACGCTGAGCAACAGCGAGGGTATATTCAAGTTGAAGGCGCCCAAGGACGCCAAGTACATCCTGCGCATATCGAGCGTGGGCTACCAGACCATCATTAAGCATGTACAGATAAGCGAGGGCAAGAACCTGGCACTGGGCAAGATAGTGATGAAGGCCGACGCCAAGCTGCTGAAAGAGGCCCAGGTGGTGGGAAAGGCTCTCAAGGTGACCGTCAAGGAAGATACCTTTATATATAACAGCGCGGCTTACCGCACGCCCGAGGGCTCGACCATAGAGGAACTGGTGAAGCGGCTGCCGGGCGTAGAGGTAGACGAGAACGGCAAGATAACGCACAACGGAAAGGAGGTTAAGAAGATACTGGTAGACGGCAAAGAGTTTATGACGGGCGATACCAAGATAGCCATGAAGAACCTGCCCACATCGATAGTGGAGAAGGTTAAGGCATACGAGGAGAAAAGCGACCTGGCCCGCGTTACGGGCATAGACGACGGCGAGGAGACTACCGTGCTCGACTTTGGCCTAAAAAAGGGTATGAACCGGGGCATGTTTGCCAACGTGGACTTAGGAATAGGCAACCACAGTCGCTACGCTGAGCGTGGCATGGGGGCGGTGATGAACGGCGACAACCGGTTCATGGTGTTTGCCAATGCCAACAACGTCAACGATATGGGCTTCCCTGGTGGCGGGCGCCGTGGCTTTGGCGGCGGCCGACAGGGACTCAACGCCACTAAGATGCTGGGCATGAACTACAACTACGAGAAGCGCAACAAGCTGAGAATAGACCTAAGTGCCTTCTGGAATCACAGCGACGGCGACGCCTACTCGCGTAACTCGGCTGAGAACTTCGTCAGCCAGGTGGGTTCTTTCTCTAACAGCATACGCCAGAACTACACGCGCGGCGACAGCTGGAACGCCCAGGGACGTATAGAGTGGCAGCCCGACACCCTGACTAACATCATGTTCCGCCCCACGTTCTCGTGGTCGGCTAATGACGGTCGCTCTACTTCGGCCTCGGCCTCGTACAACCAGGACCCTTATCTCTACGTGGAGAATCCACTCGACGACGATGCCCTTGAGGAACTGAACCGCGACAAGATAGTTGTCAACTCGCAGAAAAGTAACTCCATCAGTTACAGCAACAGCAAGAATCTGAACGGCACGCTGCAGATAAACCGCAAACTCAACTCGCGCGGACGCAACATTACCTTTGGCGCTGGGGGCGGCTACAGCAAGAGCGACAGCGAGAGCCTGTCGATGAACGCCACTCATCTGTGGCTCAAGCAGACTGCCGAGGGGCTCGACTCTACTTACCAGACCAACCGCTACAACCTGATGCCTACCGATAACTACAACTACCACCTGACGGCTACATACAGCGAGCCGCTGTTCAAGGGTGCCTTCTTGCAGTTCAGGTACAACTTCAGGTTCAGCCACAGCAAGAGCAACCGCTCTACGTTCGATTTCAGCAACGTGGGCAGCGGCCTGTTCGATGGCATCACCCCCGCGTACCGTACATGGGGCCAGTATCTGGACCGGCTGCCCGGCAGCATAGGCGACTACTACGACCAGGCGCTGAGCCGCTACTCGGAGTACAACAACTATATACACGAGATGAACCTCACGTTCAAGCTCATCCGCAGTAACTACACCCTGAACGCTGGCTTTATGATACAGCCTCAGCGCTCTAAGTACCTGCAGGACTATCAGGGCGTACACGTAGACACAGTTCGGTCGGTAACCAACTTTGCGCCCACGCTGGACTTCCGCTACAGGTTCAGCCGTCAGCACCAGCTGCGCATACGCTACCGGGGAACGACCAGCCAGCCCAGCATGAGCCAACTGCTCGACATAACGGACGACAGCAACCCTCTGGACATATCCAAGGGTAACCCCGGACTGAAGCCCTCGTTTACCAACAACCTGAACCTGTTCTACAACAACTTCATCCAGAACCATTCGAGGTTCATTAACGCTGACCTGAGCATGTCTACCACCAGCAACTCTATCAGCAACATGGTAACTTACGACGAGGTGACCGGCGGACGTACCACACGGCCCGAAAACATTAACGGCAACTGGAACATAAACGGTGGTTTCCTGTTCAGCACGTCTATTGACTCTACCGGAACATGGTACACCAACACAGATACACGTGCTTCATTTGCCAACAACGTGGGTTATCTTACCCTGGACCGCAACACGGGTGTGCAGAAGAACCGTACCCAGTCGCTCAACCTGAATGAGCGCTTAGGAGTGGGCTACCGCAACAGCTGGCTGGAGGTGGAGCTCAACGGATCGGTCAACTACACCCACGGCCGCAACAAGCTGCAGAGCCAGAGCAACCTGGACACCTGGCAGTTCTCTTACGGCGGGTCGGTAACACTCAACGCGCCATGGGGAACGGGCCTCTCTACCAGCATAAACCAGAACAGCCGCCGTGGTTACAACGACAACTCGATGAACACCAATGAGCTGCTGTGGAATGTGCAGCTCTCGCAGGGCTTCCTCAAAGGCAAACCGCTTACTGTGATGCTCCAGTTCTACGACTTGCTGCACCAGCAGAGCAACTTCAGTCGCACGCTCAGTGCTTTCCAACGTAGCGATACGTGGTACAACAGTATCAACAGCTATGCTATGCTCCACGTGGTGTATCGCTTCAACATGTTTGGCGGCAAGAGTGCACAGCGTGGCATGAGTGGCCCCGACGGCGACCGCCGTCGCCCAGGCAACGGCCCTGGCCCTGGCGGCCGTGGCCGGTTTAGTGGCCCGGGCGGCCCTCCTCCCGGAGGCGGTCACATGCGGTTCTAACCCGCTACCCACGGCTACACCTATTTATATATAACACGATTAGGGGGCGATGCTTGGACTTACCAAACATCGCCCCTAATGGTAATGAGCACGGCCAGAGCCGCCAGTAAGAGGCTGAAAGGGTATTGCCGCTCAAGCCATTAGGTGGCTCAGCAGCACCTTGACACCTATCACTATCAGAATGATACCTCCGAAAATCTCGGGCTTCACCCTGCGGTTCACGGTGTCGCCAAAGCGGATGCCCAACAGATAGCCGGCTATACAGAAAACAAATGACACTAAGCCTATGACCACCAAGGGGTCGGCCAGGTCGGCCAGGTGGCGGTAGCCAGTACAGGCAAACGAGATGCCGATGGCTAAGGCATCGATACTGGTAGCCACGGCAAACATCAACTGAGTGCGCAGGCTTGTGGGGTCAAACCCGCGGTGCTCCTCGGGCTGAAAGGCTTCGTGAATCATCTTTCCGCCTAAGAAGAGCAGTAGCCCGAAGGCTATCCAGTGGTCTACGGCCCCAATATACGAGGCAAAGAACGAGGTACACACCCACCCGACAAGGGGCATCAGGGCCTGGAACAGCCCGAAGAACACAGCGGTACGCAGGATGGTGGCCCACTGGATGCGGCGCATGATGACCCCGCAGACGGTAGACACGGTAAAACAGTCCATAGCCAAGGCCACAGCCAGAAACAGCAGTTCTAATAAGGTAACCATATTATATAATTAAGGTATAGAAGGCTTACACCTGGCCAGCGTCCATGGTGGCAATGATGCGCTCTATCTCGCTGGGGAAGTGGGCCATCTCTAACTCGTGCTCTTTATGGGCTATATCGTCTACGGTATCGGTGGGCGCTATGGCGGTAGTAAACTGGCTGATAATGGCCCCTCCGTCTATCACGCTGCTTACCCAGTGTATGGTCATACCTGTCTCGGCCTCGCCATTGGCCTTAACGGCCTCGTGTACATGCCGCCCATACATGCCTTTGCCGCCATAACGGGGCAGCAGGGCTGGGTGGATGTTGACCATACGATGGTCAAAAGCACGCGTAAGGGTATCGGGGACACGCATCAGGAAGCCCGCCAGCACCACAAAGTCTATCTGAAAATCGCTGCGGAGTTGCTGGACAAATGCCTCGGAAGCCAGCCGCTCGCGGTCGACCACCAAGGTGGGTATGCCATAGGGCTTTATCCGACTAATGGCCCCTGCCCGCGGGTTGCTGCTTACCACCAGTGCCACCTGTATAGACGGATGGTGAGCAAAGTGCCGGACGATGTTCTCGCAGTTGGTACCGCTACCTGATACGAAGATGGCGATGTTATGCCTCATCGTCGTCCTCCCATCCGTTGTCGTCATCACCCTCGTCAAAGCCGAACAGGGCAGGGTCGACAAAGGCATCCATGGCCCGGCGGTCTTTCTTGGTGGGTCGGCCGGTGCCACGGGCACGGTCAACGAATCCACTGATACGGCTCATCTCAAGCAGTTCGTACTGCTTGGGGTCAGTAACGTTCTCGTAAACCTCGGGGATGAGTTTGGCCCCGACCCGCTGTTCGATGGGCTGCAGTATCTTGAACGAGTAGGTGATGGGCGGCTTGCGCACCGAGACCACATCGCCAGCCTTGACCATACGGGCAGGCTTCACATTGACACCTCCCATCGTTACCCGGCCGTTCTTTATCGCATCGACGGCTATGCTGCGGGTCTTATAGATACGCGCGGCCCACAGCCCCTTGTCTATTCTGCCTTCAGTCTTCATTTCTTTCCCAATTTGTTGTACTGATTCATCGTGACATCGATACCTGCCAACACAAAACTCTTGATAATATCTACGGCCATGTCAATACTGGGCTGTAGGAGAGCCATGTCGGCCTCAGAGAAATGGCCCAGCACCCAGTCTATCTGTCCACCACGGGGATAGTCGCCACCAATGCCCATACGCAGGCGGGCATAGTCTTGACCGATGAGCTGCTGGATATGGCCCAGACCATTGTGACCGCCATTGCTGCCACTCCCTTTGAGCCTGAAAGCACCAACAGGAAGCGCCACGTCGTCAGAGATAACCAGCAGGCGCTTCTGGTCAATGTTCTCCTTGTTGAGCCAGTAACGCACGGCATTACCGCTCAAGTTCATAAAGGTAGTGGGCTTGAGCAGGAAGACCCTGCGGCCGCGGAGCGAGGTCTCAGCCACGAAACCGTAACGCCTATCCTCAAAAACAATATTGGACGCCTTAGCAAAGGCGTCCAATACCATGAAACCTGTGTTATGCCTGGTGCCCTGGTACTCAGCCCCGGGATTGCCCAAGCCACAAATTAAAAATTTGTCCATGCTCTACGATTAAGCCTCGTCGGTAGCAGCGGCAGCAGCAGCGGCAGCCTGACGTGTCATCTTGATAGAGCAAACGATAACGTCCTTTCCGTTAGATATCTCCAGGCCCTCGTAGTTGAGCTCGCCTACCTTGATGCTCTTGCCAATCTTCAGGGCAGTTACATCTACATCCAGGTGCTCAGGGATCTGCTGATAGGGAGCAGTAACATTGAGCTTGCGGATAGAGAGGTTCATTCGGCCACCATCGCGGACACCCTGTGCCAGACCCACGAGCTTAACGGGAATACCGATAGTGATGGGCTTCTGGTCATTGACCTCCAGGAAGTCGATGTGGATTACTGCGTCAGTTACGGGGTCGAACTGCAGCTCCTTCAGGATAGCAGTGTGAGACTCGCCATCGATGATGAGGTTGATAACATACACATGGGGAGTGTAAACTATCTTGCGGAGGTCGCTCATAGCTACAGCAAAAGCCATAGCAACGGGCTTGCCGTCCTGTGAAGCCTCACCATAGAGGTTGCAGGGGACAAAGCCCTGCTTACGAAGATGCTTAGAAGCTTTTTTGCCAAGGTCTGTACGCTTCTGACCTGTTACATTAATCTCTTTCATAATGTGTTACTCTAAATTATTTGTTAATTCGCCATCACACGGAGATGCGAAAAGCGCTGCAAAGGTACACATTTTCCCTATATTGAGCAACGTTTTCATAAAAAAATGCTTATTTTCAGTAATTATCCTTGCACATAAATAGTTTTTTGACTATTTTTGTATCTGAATTAAGGAACACCAATTATTATTAGAGAATGATAAACAGAGAATTGATTAGAATTAAGGTCGTCCAGTTAACCTATGCTTACTACCAGAACGGCAATAAAAACATGGACAATGCCGAGAAAGAGCTACTGTTTAGCTTGTCGAAAGCCTATGACCTTTACAACTACCTTCTGCTGCTCATTGTTGAGATATCGCGTGAGGAAAGACACCGCATTGACATCCTCAGCGCCCGTGCGGAGCGTGAGGGGACTGAAAAACCTTCTTCTAAATTTGCCTTTAACAAGTTCGCCGTGCAGCTTGAGGAGAACAAGATGCTCAATGAGTTCATCGAGGACAAGAAACTCAACTGGGACAACGACAAGGAGTTCATCCGCAGCAAATGCAACCAGATAGAACAGAGCGAAGTGTACCAGGAGTACATGGCCAGCGACGACGACTCTTACGAAGCCGACCGCGAGATATGGCGCAAGCTCTACAAGATGCTTATCCAGGACAACGACGAGCTGGATGGTATCTTAGAGGAGAAGAGCCTGTACTGGAACGATGACAAAGAGATTGTTGACACTTTTGTCCTCAAGACTATCAAGCGCTTTGACCCTGCCAACAAGAGCAATCAGGAACTCCTGCCCGAATACAAGGACGAGGAGGACCGCGAATTTGCCCGCAAGCTGTTCCGCGCTACCATCCTCAACGCTGACACTTACCAGCGCTACATGAGCGAGGCCAGCCGCAACTGGGATTTCTCGCGTTTGGCCTACATGGACGTGGTCATCATGCAGATAGCCATAGCCGAGATGATGACATTCCCCAACATCCCCATCAGCGTTACCATCAATGAGTACGTAGACCTGGCCAAGCTGTACAGCACGTACAAGAGCGGCGGTTACATCAACGGCATGCTCGATACCATAGCACGCCACCTGGTGCAGACTGGCAAGCTGCTCAAGCCCATAGCACCCTCCCGTCAGCGCGGCGGCGAGAGTAACTAACACATCCATAGACATTAAATTAAAAATACATTATTTAATATGACAACAATGATTTTGGCCGCTCAGGCACAAGGTGCCGGTGGTGGCATGTCGATGATTATTATGCTGGTAGCTATCTTCGCTATTATGTGGCTGTTTATGATTCGCCCTCAGCAGAAGAAGCAGAAAGAGATAAGAAACTTCCAGAACTCGCTCAAGGCCGGCGACTCAGTGGTAACTGGTGGCGGCATATATGGCGTGGTAAAGTCTATCGACATAGAGAAGAACACCGTCGAGGTGGAGATAGCTCGTGGCGTTAACATCGTAGTAGATAAGAGCTACGTATTCGCCAATGCCAACTCGCGGGTGCAGTAACCAATCCATGACCACCGCTAACTGGCACAGACCACGGGTTAAGAACTTCTTGTTAGGTATCGTTAACAAGGAGTTCTTGATTTTTTTGTTCTTCCTCGCCCTCAGCCTCACCTTCTGGCTGCTGATTACACTCAACGAGAGCTACGAGAAAGAGCTGGAGATACCCGTGTACATCACCAATATGCCTAAGAATGTGGTAATAACCTCGCAGAGCGAGGACACCATCACCGTTACGGTCAAGGACAAGGGCTTCAGCCTGCTGGCCTATATGACCAATAAGCGCACGCCCCTTGCCTTTAACTTCGATGCCTTTGCTAACAAGGCCGCAGGTAAGGGCACCATCTCCGCAGCCGACATTACACGGATGGCGTACCTACAGCTGTACACCTCGACCCGCATTGGCAGTGTCAAGCCCGACCATATAGAGTTCTACTTCAACTATGGCGAGTCCAAGAGGGTTCCGGTAAGACTGGCGGGTAAGATAGTACCTGGCAAGGCTTACTACCTGGCCGGGCGAAAGGTTTGGCCAGAGATGGTGACGGTCTATGCCCAGCAGAATGTTCTGGACACGCTCAAATACGTATCGACCACCGACCTGGACATAACCAATTTCAGCGACACGGTCATCCGTACCATCGAGCTGCGCCATGTCAAGGGCATCAAGACGGTTCCGGCTAAGGTGCGCATAGCCCTCTACCCCGACATTCTGACCGAGGAGACCAAGGAGGTACCCATTACCGCCATCAACATGCCGCCCGGAAAAGTGCTGCGAACCTTCCCGTCCAAGGTAACGGTTCGGTTTGCCGTGGGAGCCACCATGTTCCGCAATGTAACACCCGACCAGTTTAGCGTGGTGGCCGACTATAATGAGCTTATGGCCCATCCGTCAGAGAAATGTACCCTGCACCTACGGGCTTACCCTCACACCGTGTCGCGCTGCCACTTAGACACACGCCAGGTAGACTACCTGATAGAACAGCAATGAGGATAGCCATCACAGGAGGTATCGGGGCTGGCAAGTCGTATGTATGTACACTGCTCAGAACCCGCGGCATCGAAGTCTACGACTGCGACAGCGCCGCTAAGCGCCTCATGGCCACATCGGCTCATATCCGCGAGGGGCTCCAGCAGCTTGTGGGGCCCGATGTCTACAGCCACGGCACCCTGCAAAAGGCCGTCTTGGCTGCCTATCTGCTCCAGAGCGAACAGCACAAGCAGGCCGTCAACGACATCGTACACCCTGCCGTGGCAGCCGACTTCATCAGCTCTGGCCTCACGTGGTTAGAGAGCGCCATCCTCTTTGACAGCGGTTTCGACCGCCGCGTTCATTTCGACCGCTTCGTCTGTGTCACCGCTCCCCACGACATCCGCGTCAAACGCATCATGGCCCGCGACAACATCAGCGAGAGCCGGGCGCTCGAATGGATAAACCGGCAGATGCCCCAAGAGCGCATGTGCCAGCAGAGCGACTACGAGATAGTCAACGATGGCGTCTGCGACTTAGACAGTCAGATTAATAACATTTTAAACAGATTATAGTAAAACAATGGAAACAATTCTTTCGATTGCAGGAAAGCCAGGTCTGTACAAGCTGGTTTCCCGTGGAAAAATGAACTTAATCGTTGAGACACTCGATGCATCACACCGCCGCCAGCCGGCCTTTGCCACCGACCGTGTGACCAGCCTTGCCGACATAGCCATGTACACCGATGCCGAGGACATCCCTCTGTGGAAGGTGCTCAAGAGCATGGGAGAGAAGGAAGAGAACAAGCCCTGCCAGTTTGGCTACAAGAAGGCTTCGGGCAAGGAACTCCGCGAGTACTTCGCAGCCGTTCTGCCCAACTTTGACCAAGACCGCGTACACGACAGCGACATCCGCAAGCTCATCCAGTGGTACGACATTCTGGTTAACAACGGTATCACTGACTTCGAGGCTGTCCTGGCTCCCACCGAGGGCAACAACGTAGACGACCGCACCGAATAAGCCCCTATATATAATAAGGTGAGGCCCCGCGGGGCCTTGCCTATTTTTTATCAGTATTTTTCACCTCGACAGATAGCGTGGCCCTGCTCACCGGAGGCGTTTCTCCCCCAGCCCGGTCATCTACCTGCCCCATTAAGGAGACAAATAAATATGAAAAAGTTACTTTTCTCGATGCTCATGCTGCTGGCCTGCACCGCCACAGCTATGGCCCAGGATGTAGAGTACAAGATTTCGGGTACCCTGCCCGCAGGCGTACACCAAGTGTTAATTGCGGCCAACAACGACAGGGCCACACTCCAGAGAGACACCATCTGCCAGGGTGGCAAGTTTGCCTTTACCGGCAAGGCACCCGCCAATGCACTCATGCTGATTTCCTACTTCGGCGAGCAGCGGGCCCACATCTATCTAGTCAATGACGGCACACCTATCAATGTAGACTTTACCAGCAAGAAGGCCACTTGCTCAGCACTCAACCAGCGTCTCATGGATTTCTGGGTTAACATTGGTGCCAATATGCGCCATCAGGTAGAGTTGGCAAAGGAGCAGAAGCAAGCTGGCACTACCGATGCTCGTAAGAAAGAGATTGAAGCCGAACTGGACAAGCTGGACAAGGAAAGCAACGACATCCTGCTCCAGTTCTATCGCAACAACAAGGACAACGTCCTGCCTGCCGCGCTGGCTCCCGAATACAGCTATGCGCTCACCTATGACGATCTCAGCGAGTTCTGCGCTCCCGGCACCGCCTACTACAACCACCCGGCCATGGCCCAGGCCAAACAGCTGTTGGCTGGTCTGCAGAAGCGCCATGCCGGACAGACTTTCCAGGAACTTACCATGGCCGATATGGACGGCAAGACCGTCAAGCTGAGCCAGTGGGTAGGCCAGGGCCAGTATGTACTGGTCGACTTCTGGGCCTCTTGGTGCGGCCCCTGCCGCCGCGAGATGCCCAACGTGGTAGCTGCCTACAAGCGCTATCATGCCAGCAAGGGTTTCAACGTTGTAGGTGTCTCGTTCGACAACAATGCCGACAAGTGGAAGGCCGCCGTCAAGCAGTTAGGCATGGAGTGGCCGCAGATGTCAGACCTCAAGGGCTGGCAGTGTGCCGCCAGCGCAGTCTATGGCGTAAGCTCTATCCCCAGCAACATCCTGGTAGACCCCAAGGGCAAGATTGTAGCCAGCGACCTGCGCGGCGAAGAGCTGCTGGCCAAGCTCAAGGAGATTTACGGCGAGTAAACTACACCTTATTATATCATAGAAAGTCCGCACCAGCCCGGTGTGGACTTTTTTTGTCCCGCCCACAGCCATTTATTTACCCATAGTCTTTGTGATGTGTCAGAAAGTAAGTACCTTTGCAGTCGTTTTTAACGTTTTTTACATTAATAAGACTGTTTTGAGTATAACACAGAGAGCCCCGGTAAGGCTCGCAGCTAATTAAAGACTAATGAAAGTACTTACATTCAAGCCCAAACTGATTTCCACCCTCAGAGAGTACAACCGCCGCACCTTCGCTCAGGACCTTATGGCCGGCCTCATTGTCGGCATCGTGGCCCTGCCCCTCGCCATAGCCTTCGGCATAGCCTCGGGCGTATCGCCCGAGAAAGGCATCATCACCGCCATCGTCGCCGGCTTCATGGTGTCGGTCTTTGGCGGCAGCAAGGTACAGATAGGCGGCCCCACGGGTGCCTTCATCATCATCATCTACGGCATTATCCAGCAGTATGGCATGCAGGGACTCACCATAGCCACCCTTATGGCCGGCGTGTTTCTCATCCTCTTCGGCCTGCTCCACCTGGGTACCATCATCAAGTACATACCCTACCCCATCGTGGTGGGCTTTACCAGCGGTATAGCCGTTACCATCTTCACCACCCAGATTAAGGATCTCTTCGGCCTCACCATGACCACCGTGCCGGCCGACTTCACCGAGAAGTGGATTGCCTACATGCACGACTTCGGCACCATCGACTGGTGGACCACCCTGATAGGCCTGGCCAGCATCCTCATCATCGTCGTCACGCCACGGTTCAGCAAGAAGATACCCGGCTCCTTGGTGGCCATCATCGTGATGACCTTGGTGGCCCTGTGGCTCAAGGCCCAGTATGGCATTACCAGCATCGAGACCATAGGCGACCGCTTCTCCATCAGTTCCGAGCTGCCCGAGGCCTCCATGCCTGCCCTGTCGTGGGACGTTATCAAGAGCTTAGTATCACCGGCCCTCACCATCGCCATCTTAGGAGCCATCGAGAGCCTGCTCTCAGCCACCGTGGCCGACGGTGTGATAGGCGACCACCACGATTCTAACACCGAGCTTATCGGCCAGGGCCTGGCCAACTTGGCCTCACCCCTCTTTGGCGGCATACCCGCCACGGGAGCCATCGCCCGCACCATGACCAATATCAACAATGGCGGACGCACCCCCGTAGCCGGCATCGTACACGCCGCCGTGCTGCTGCTCATCTTCCTCTTCCTTATGCCGCTGGCCCAGTACATACCCATGGCCTGCCTGGCCGGCGTACTGGTAGTAGTGTCGTACGGCATGTGCGGCTGGCGCTCGTTTGCCATGCTTATGAAGAACCCCAAGAGCGACGTCACGGTGCTGCTCATCACCTTTGTGCTCACCATCATCTTTGACCTCACCGTGGCCATCGAGGTGGGCCTCATCATAGCCTGCCTGCTCTTTATGAAGCGTATGGCCGAGACTACCGATGTCAAGGTGGTACTCGACGAGATAGACCCCAACGATGAAACAGACATCCGCCTGGAGAACAACGAACACTTGGTGATACCCGAAGGCGTAGAGGTGTACGAGATTAACGGCCCCTACTTCTTCGGAGCCGGCAACCGGTTCGAGGAGATTATGGCCACCTTCGGCGACCGGCCCAAGGTGCGCATCATACGTATGCGCAAGGTGCCCTTTGTCGATTCTACTGGCATACACAACCTCACCAACCTGTGCCTGATGAGCCGCAAGGAGGGCATACAGGTCGTGCTGTCCGGGGTGAACCCTCAGGTACACAAGGTGCTCGAGCATGCTGGGTTCTACAGTATCGTGGGCCGCGAGAATATATGCAGCCACATCAACCTGGCCTTAGAGCGGGCCCGCGAGATAGTGGGCTGATAGCTACGGGCTATCGCCCCTGGCAGGGGGCACGCTATGGCGTGCGTTTAGCTTGACTATCCTTATAATAACCTGGGACGCTGGCTCCAGGTTATTGTCTTTTGCGGTGGCCGCGTGCGTGGCCTCGCCCGCATGAGGGGCCAACGGATATTCAGCAATTGGCCCCCAACGCGTCTCGATTCGCTTTTTTATCTTTCACAGCCCTTTTTATCTTTTATTTTTCTACCTTTAATCCGCCGGCCGATGCCGTAAATATTTTTCCGGCAATGTATAAATATACATTTTCGGTGTTTAGACATTGGCGGAGGGCCTTTCGGCCTTCTGTAATTTGTCTGTACACCTGCCGAGAGGGCTGCGGCGGCGAAAATGGCAATTCTCAGACCACCCGAAAACGGCCTTTAGAGGGCTCGCGATGGTCATTAGAAGCGTAAAGACCATCACGAGCACAAAAATGACCATCTCGGTGACTCTAAAAGTAGTTTTTTTCAGAGGAGAAAATAGTGAGGAGAAAGGCATTAAACGCCTTTGTTCTGTAAAAGGTTGTTACTTTCGTGGCCCTCGTAATGCCTCAAAGTGGCCCCGATGACTCCAGAAACAGTCCTGGATTGTTGAAAGATTCTGGAAATTACGCCCCGCAGAACGGGCGTTACGACTGTATATTTATACATTATCGCTGCTCGTCGTGCATAAACACGCAGCCGCGTGTAAAGTGTTTTCACTGTTCGCGCCATGATTATAGACAACACCCGCAACCCACGCCCGCGTCAGCGCAGCCGTGTCCACTCTTCCTTGTACTGACCGGGGGTACGGCCCACACTCCGCTTAAACAGCTGGATGAAGTAAGCCGTATCGGCTATGCCACACCGCTGCCCCACCTCGCTGACCGTCAGATCGGTAGTCTCTAACAGCCGGCGCGCCATCTTGACCCGCTGCTGTGCTATGTAAGCCGTCGAGGTCATGCCTGTTATAGCCTTTACCTTGCGGGTAAGTTGCGTACGCGTTATGCCAAACTTGACAGCCACCTCGCTTAGGTCGCTGTTCTGCAGGATTACCATGTCGTATACATAGGTATCAAACTGGCTTATAAACACCTGCTCATCGCTCTCGCCATCGGTCGGCTCCACCTCCATGGGCTCTGCCGCCTGGGTGTACTTACTCCTGAGCATACGGCGCTGGCTCAGCAGTTGGGCTATGCGCGTGTTGAGTTCCTCCGTGTCAAACGGCTTGTTGATATACTCGTCTGCCCCAGCCTGTATGCTCCTGATGCGGTCGGCCTGGGTTACCTTGGCCGTAACCATGATGATGGGTATATGGCACAGAGCCTCATTGGCCCGTATGGCCTCGCACAGCGCATAGCCATCCATCACCGGCATCATCACATCGGCTATTATCAGGTCGGGCACCAGCTCCACAGCCTTGTCCAGACCCTCCTGCCCGTTAGCCGCGTAGTATATGCGGTAGCTGCCCCCTATCTGGGCAGCCTCATAGCGGGCCACCTCGGGCGAATCCTCCACTATCAGTATGCTGGGCTTGGTGCTGGGGACGGCCGTGGCACCGTCGGCCAACCTCTCGTCATCAACCATATCGGGCACCGGGGCCGCAGCCTCACTGCCCTGTTCAGCCATCTTAGGCAGAGCCCCCACACCATGGCTCAGCGGCAGCAGTACGGTAAACACCGTACCCTCCTTGTGGCGGCTGCGTACCCGCACCTCGCCATCCATGGCCTTGACCGCCAGGTTCAGCAGCGCCAGCCCCAAGCCTGTACCTATATTGACCGCATTGTCCGGCGATTCGTAGAATGGTTCAAATATATGCTTCATGTGTTCCTGGCGTATGCCCACACCATGGTCCTTCACGTCCAGGCGGAAACGCCCCTTGTCTACCGCGATAGTAACAAACAGGTCGCTGTCCTCGTACCCGAATTTCAGCGCGTTGCCCATCAAGTTGTTCACTATCTTGCCCACATAGTCGGGCACAAAGTCCATCTCTAACGCGGCCCTCTTGGTCACCACGTGGATACGTATCTTTTTCTGCGCAGCCAGACTGGTGTAGGCCGAGGTTATCATCCGAATATAGCTGATAATATCGTCATGACACCAGTTGGGCTGCTGGCGCGACGAATACTGCAACTTGGCTATGTCCAGTATCTTATTGACCAGCGTTAGCAGGTGTCCGCCCGCCTGGTGTATGCTGGCTATGTCACTGCGCACGGCCGGGTCGTCCGTGCTCGCCTCTATCGAGTCGCTGGCCGCCCTGATGATGGTGAGCGGGGTTCTGAACTCGTGGGTAATGTTGGTAAAGAAGTTGTTGCGGGCCTCGCGCAGGTCGTTCAGGGCCTCCAGGCTATGAGTGCGGATGCGCAGCAGATAGTAGAAGAAAACCGACAGCCCCACCAGGCCCAGCAATACCAGGAAGAACATGAGCCATCCCTGGTGCTGTTGCTCTCGCATCTGGTCTATGTCCCTGCGCTTGTCGGCTATCCGCCGTGCGTTGAGTGCCCGCAGCTTGTCCAGCTGTATGTTCTGTATCTCGTTGAGCCGTGCCTGGTCCTTCACACTGTCGTTCCATTGCAGATAGGCCGTCAGCGACTGCAATGCCTTGGCTGTGTTGCCCGACTGCTGATAGACAGTGTAGTACAATTGGTACACCTGTGCCAGATGGTCGGACGAGTGTAGCTCGCGGGCCGTCATCAGCGCCTCCTGCAGATACTCCATGGCCGTGGCCGTCATGCGCCGCTTCATATAGATACGTGCCAGCGACACACAGGGCTCCAGATAGTGCCAGCGGTCGTTCTGCCGTATCAGTAACAGATAAGCCTGCTCGTACTCGCTGGTGGCGCGGTCGTAGTCGCCCTCGTACTCGTACATCGTGCCGTAGTAGTTGTGGCACAAGGCACGCCCCACCACATCGCCCGTACGGCGGTTCATCTCCATAGACTTGCGAAAGTATATCCAGGCCGAGTCGGCATGGTTCTCGTCGCGCATCACACAACCGATATTGGCATAGTTGATAGCCATGCCGCGTAAGTGGCCCGACTGCCGCTCTACGGCCAGCGCCCGCGACAGGTAGCGATAGGCCATCGGGTAGTTGTCCATGGTCAGATACACATTGCCCAGACCGTTAAGGGCACGCACATAGCCGTCGCGACCCACCTGGGTGGTGTCGCTCCAGTCCAGACAATAAGTAAGGGCTTCAAAATGGTAGTAAGTAGCCTTGGCCAACTGGCCAAGGCGCCGGTAGTTGGTACCTATCTCATTGAGGGCACGCACCATCTCGGCCGTATCAGCCAGTTGGCGCGCCATGTTGGCCTCCTGCGTATGCCGGCCTATGGCTTCCTGGAACCTGTTGCCCTGCCTGAGCTTGCGGCCCAGGTAGTACAGGGTCACCATGACGCCCTGCCGGTTGCTGTCCTTCTGATACTGATGCAGCAGGATGGTCAGGGCCGTAGTGTCGGTCTGTGCGCGGGCGGTGCTGTCGGCTACCTGCCGGGCCACCGCCGCCTGACTGGGCCCTGTGGGCCGGTCGGTACACGCCACCAACAGCAGTACACACGCGCTGACCGCTAAAACCAGGCGACAAAGTAGCTGTGTCTTCAAGAAGTTCATCTTTACATCATTATCTTTTGAGCAAGATAGTACACGCCGAGGTCGTCAGTCATATCGGAATGACCAGGGCGCAACTATCTGTAAGCAAAGATAATACAAAGCAAAGAGACAGCAAAGCAAAAATCAATATTTTTTACAGCAAGCCGCTTAGGGCAATGGGGGCCACGGCCCTACTGACCGAGGTTGAACCTCACACCGAGGTTAAGACTGAAGTCGAGCGGATGGTCGTGGTAGGTGGTACTAAGCCCACTGCCATTGTCAAAGTGGTACACCCCTCCTGGCTCTACGTACACACCCACGACAGGTGTTATATGGTACTCGGCGCCAGCCGATACCGTGGCCGATACCTGTAGCTGTCCCATGTGTACGCGGTCGGTCTGCTCGTGGGTGCGGTACAGGCGCCGCTGGGTGCCGCGCACCAACTTCTCGACCTCACCGCCGGCTGTAAGATACACATTGAAGTGGTCAGTATGCCACACGCTGTAGCTGGCAGCCACAGGAATGCCCACAAAGTGCAGCCGCTGCTCAGTAGTAAGATTTTCCTCCTCGATATCAGACGAGTGGTAGCTGTAGTTGACACCCGTCTGTACACTCCAGCGGTCGCTGATGTGGTAACGCAGCGACACGCCGGCCTTGATGGGCTGGCGGTGATGGCGGCGCACCTCACTGCCGGTAGCAGCCAACAGGTTCTTGCCATTGGGCGCGAGCAGGTTCAAAGCGCCATAAGTGGGGGCATCCTGAGCCAGAAAGCTGCTGACTGCCTGGCTGCCGTTGCCACTCATCTGGTTAGACGACACGCCCTGAACGTAGGCATCGATGCCCACGCGCCCACTACGGCGGGCCTGGCCATCGGCCCACTGGCTACCCGCCATGTCGCCATACAGGCTGCGGCCGCCATGGTGGGTGGGAGCAGACTTCTGGGGAGTGGCGGGGGACGTAGCCGGAGCCTGGGTAGACGAGTACTCGGCATCGGACTCACTGATCAGCGGGGCCTGGCTCCCTGCAGAGTTATCCGTCAGGACGGTCAGGGAGCGTTCCGTAGGGGCCGTGGTGTGTGCAGGGGTCAGAAAATGAGCTATCTGGCTGACCAACCGAGCTGGAGCCGACGGGGCCACTGTCGATGCAGGCTCTGCCCCATCCGACACACCACGGGCAACCGACGCGGGCACCGCCCCACCCTGAGCTACCGACGGGGCCACATCGGTACGGGCCGTCCAGAGCATCACCCCGGTCAGCACAGCCGCTGCGGCTATGGCCGACACGGCCACGCGGTTAACCCATAGGGGCACCCGGCGTGCCCGGTGCTGCGACTGGCCCTGAGACAGCAGTCCACGGCGGGCCATCTCGCCCATTATGTTGTCGTACAGACCCTCGGGAGCCTGAGGCTCGTAGTGGTCCATACGCTGGCGTATCTTATCAGTCCACGGTTTGTTCATCTATCATCTCGTTTTAAGTCGGTAGTCATTTATCATCTTGGCCAGCAGCCGGCGCGCGCGGGCATACTGCGAGGCCGAGGAGTCGGGCCTAATACCCAGGAGCTTCGCTATGTCGCCATGGGTCTTGCCCTCGATGGCATAAAGGTTGAACACCACCCTATAGCCTGCCGGCAATTGCTGAATGAAGCCCAGTATGTCGGCCTCGCTAAGCGCGTCAACGGCGGGTTCCTCCTCGGGCACGTCGGGTAGCGTGGCGTCGGCCTCAACGGTGGTAAACTGGGCATGGCGGCGTATAAACATGAGCGCCTGGTTGACCACGATGCGCGTAATCCAGGCCCGGAGCGAACCGGGGCCACGGTATGCGAAGGTGGGCATCTGCGTGTAAATCTGTATAAACGCCTCCTGCAACACGTCTTTCTGGTCGTCGGTATCGGGTATGTAACGGGCACACACACCGGTAAGGTAGCGGGCATACTCAGCGTACAGACGGCTCATGGCCGAGGCGTCGCCCCGGCCAAAGAGTTGTACTATATGCTGTTCGGTGTCGTGCTTATACAGATGCATACCATAACGGGGCAGCTATAGGAGGCCCCTCTATAGAGTTAACGCGATCGTGGGTGTGTTTATTTTACTTACGCGTACAATACTTGAACTGAGCCTTGCGCTCGCCGCCAAACGATTTCCACTTGACGGTGAGCAGTACCGTCTTGCCCTCGGTATCGGGCAGCTTGTCGAGCCTAAAGGCCATCATGCCGTCGGCCGGATAGCCCTGGGTGTCGCCCTTGGCGTCGTGGCGAAGCACCACCTCGTAAGGGGCGTCGCCCTTGACCAGGTTAAGTACATGGGGCTCGCCGCTGCCGAAAAGCGTACGGAAGCGCAGGGTGAAGTATCCATCCTCGACCACCGTGGCCCAGCTGTTCACGATGTCTATGGGATCGTCGCCGTACACCTTGGCGTCGTCATCGCCCACCGACAGCACCATGGGCTTGGTCCTGATGGTGTCAATCCAGTTCACGTAGACCGTCTTGGCCGAGTGCTCATCGGTGTTAGCCATATCCTTGAAGTTAACCAGGGCCCGCACCTCCTTGCCTCCGTACGGAGCGGTCTTAATGTTGGTAGGTACCAGCGTGGTAGAGTCGTCGAGCTGCATATAGAAAGCTCCCGTCTGAGCATTGGTCTTCAGCGTGACCAGCGCGTTGGGATAGTAGGTGCTGTCCATATCATCGTCATCATTACATGACTGCAGGGTAATAACAGAAGAGGCCAACAGCAGGCCCAGGGCAAACATTTTCAGTCGTTTCATATATCTCTTATCTATTTAGTTACACCATCTAAATGCAAAAAACGTACAATCCTTGCACCCATTGACTACTTTTAACACTTAGGCGACCGAGGAGCGTGGCATAGCAAGTACACAAAATGCCATGCTGGGTTCCCCAAGAACTTTCCGCCATGGCTCCGAAAAATAAAATGATGATGGCGGCCGGTAGGGCGATTGCCGTAATGATATAAAAAAAGTCCGATGTAAAATCGGACTTAATAGTTGCGGAGGCAGGACTCGAACATGCGACCTCCAGGTTATGAGCCTGGCGAGCTACCAACTGCTCCACTCCGCGATATATTTCTCAATTGCGAGTGCAAAGGTACGCTAAAAATCCGAATACTGCAAGTATTATTGCGTTTTTTTTCATCGCCACGTTATCATCTGTTAAAAACAGGGGGCGGGCTAACGGCTCCGGCGGCCCCGTTAGCGGATAACAGGGCGCGCTCCACCCTTACTGGGCACACCGTCTTTGATAGTAGGCCAGCCGTTGGCCCAAACAATGGGGTCCATCCAAAGGACACGGCCGGCATGGAGGTCGCGGCGCATAAAGCCATGGTAGAAAAGCCAGTCGGTGCCAGCATCGTCGGTGATAATTTCTGCATTGTGACCAGGGCCAACCACGCGGCGGTTGCCGTGGAGGACAACGTGGATGGCGTCGTCCTCAAGCATAGACTTACCATCAGGAGTAAGATACGGGCCAAACAGGCTGGTAGAGCGGCCGACGATGACACGATAGGTACTCTTAGCTCCATCGCAGCAGGTACCAGCAGAGCCAAACAGGTAGTAATAACCATCGCGCTTATGGATGTAAGTAGCCTCCATCTGGGTACCAGCTATCTTAAACTTGTCAGCGCCAGGCTTCACCGAGAGGCCATCGGCACTCAGTTCGATGCCATAGATGCCGCGGAAGCTACCCCAGAAGAGATACTTATGACCATTATCATCGATATAGAATGGGTCAATACTGTTTTGGACACCTATCTCGTTACTGAGGAATAGTTTGCCGTGGTCGGTGAATGGGCCCTGAGGCTGGTCGGCCGTAGCCACGCCGATACCACAGCTCCACTCGCCACCCCACTGCGACTTAGCGTAGTAGAGTACGTACTTACTGCCAATGCGGTTGATGTCTGGGGCCCAGAGACCACCCTTGGGAACCATCTGAGGGCGGGTTTCGGGCGTAAAGGCCGTCCCGACGTATGCCCAGTCTACCAAATTCTTAGACTTGTATATCGGCAGATTGCGGATGCTTTCCGTGGCATACAGGTAGTAGTACCCGTCATCGGCCTTGATGATGGTTGGGTCGGGCAAGGATGTCCGCTCTATCGGGTTGGTATAACTATTGTTGGCCGAGTTATCGGCGGCGACAGGGAGTGTGGCCGACGCCGAGAGCGCAAGCACTACACTAAGCAAAATAGCTTGTTTCTTCATATCTTTCTTCTATATTTATAGTTTGTGTAATAGTCCTTATATTAATAATGTATACAGGCCGATGCAAAATTACGAAAACGGGCGCAAATGGCACCGCTTATCCTATACTTTTTTGCCACCCAGCGAGATGCCAAGACTGCAACCACCGCTCCGACACCCTGCTAACGCGCTGACCGCGATACCCTGAGGAAAGTAAACGACCCAGGCTTGAGGGCGAACTGGCCATCGGCAAAGATGAGTTCGACCAAGGCCGTGCGACGCGGGCCCACTTTCTGGTCAGAACGATGGGTATGAAACACGTAGAACCAGCGCCCGTCGGCCGTCTGGAACAAGTCGCCATGGCCGGTACCCGGGATGCCGATGTCGGACTGGCTAATCAGCGGACGGTCGTGCTTCTGCCATGGCCCCCAGGGAGAGTTAGAGGTGGCATAGCCCACGGCATAAGCCGGATTACGGAAATCGTTGGCCGAATAGAACAGATAGTAAGTACCAGAGATACGAACCACCGTGGGCCCTTCAGCAACAGGCCAGTCGGCATGGTTCGCATTCTCCCAGACAGACTGGGCATGTATCTGCTCGCGGGCCGTGGCCAACTCCACGCTGTCCATGCCGACCGTCATGCGGACACAGTAGATGCGGTTGCCCTCGTGCAGACGCACGTGATAGAGATATACATTGCCGCCATCACGGAAGACAAAGGGGTCTATCTGACGGGTTACAGAGGGAAGGCTGCGGTGACGCTGCTGGACAAACGGGCCTACAGGCGAGCGGCTGGTAGCCACGGCTATCTGCTCATTGGCAGTATAGGCCATATAATAGGTGTCGCCCGAGCGATACACCTGAGGAGCCCAGAAGCCGCAGGTACCAAAGACGCTATCGCGCACCAGGGCATAGCCATCGCAGGCACCCACGGGGCCCTCCCAGTGACAGAGGTCGGATGAGCGGTAGCACAGGAAGCCCTCGTCGGCATGCGGACTGGTTCCATAGAGATAGTAGGCACCATCGGTATCGCAATAGATAGTAGGGTCGGCCAGGTAAATATAGTCTGTACCAGGCTGCGGACTACTCTCAGCGGGCTGCGAGTCTATAACAAAAGCACTGCTTCCCGCAAAGAAAGCAGGAAACAGTGCCGTCATCAAAACACTTAAAAAACTAATCATCTATCTGTCTAACTTAATGATGCTTTTTCAAAGTCACTACGAGCTACGCGATGGTTCCGGTAAGCAGGGCCGTCATGACCCCGCAGGCCATGGTGGCCACGGCGCGATTACTTCTTAAAGAAACTCTCGGTGCGGGTAGGTGTATAGAGCTCCCAGAGTGAAGCAATGGTCCAGCCTGGTGCAAAGTAATTGTTGTAAAATCCCTTGCCGTTGCGGCCATAGTCCCAGTGGGTATGCTGAACCACTTCGGGATAGAAACCAGGCTTGGCGATGCCGCAGTGGCGCTCGGCCGTGGGCATAAGCTGGTCCATCGAAGTGTAGATAACCTTATACATTTGGGCGAAACGGCTGTCGGCCGTCTGCTGACCAAGCCACTTGAGGATATGACCGAACTCGAACACGAACACATCGATGTGGTTGTTCTCAACCGATACGTTGCCCCATCCGCGCGACTTCAGTCCGAGGTCGCCCAGCATCTGCCCCTGGGCGAAAGGTACGTCCCAGAGGTAGTACCACGACAGGGCGAAGTAGGTAGACTCGCGGCAGAGGTCGATATAGTGCTGGCGGGCCTTGCCCTTGGTAACGAGGGCCATGTAGTAGGTAGCCGTAACCGCGCTGATGGCTGCTTCCTTGTCCTCGCAGTTGGCATCGAGTGTCGACGAGAAGTAATCGCTCTTGGCGATGATGTTCTTCTCCAGATAGTCGATAGTGCGCTCGGCGGCCTTGAGGTAACGCTTGTCACCAAAGTACTTGTAGCCCATCACCAGAGGCACAGTTGCCGAGGGGGTGCTGCCACCCGACTTGTCAACCACGCTGCCATCGTCCATAAACTTGCGGGGGAAACTGCCATCGGCGTTCTGCAGACGGACGAAGTTATCGAGGATGGTGCGCACGCGCTTTTCCCAGTCGCGATGCAGCTTACCACGGTTCTTGTCATACTTGAGCATGTGCAGGATGGCGTAGATGCCCTCGCTCTGCTGGCGTATGCTGTGACGGCCGCCCCAAGGCTGCTTGCTGCCGTAGTTAAGACGGTCGTAGATGTAGCCTGCCTCCGTGAAACCATGGTGTAGAAAACTGTCAAAGATAGACCGGCCCATCTGCACAAGCTGAGCATCATTGTTGGCCTCGCCATACTCTAACTCGTTAAAGGCGTTGAGCAGCACGCGGCCACAGAAACCCAACTCCAGCTCGTTAGCAGGCTCGCACTTGTCAGTAAGGAGCGAGAGGCCGGAGTTGTACTTCAGGTCGTACTTGTCAACATACGACTCGCGGAAGTAGCCCGTAAGATTCTTCTTAACCTCAGCCACATTGACATCGGCCTTAACGGGCTGCGGGTTGATGCGGTCAAAGCAGTAGTTCCATGTATCAGCCACGTACTTGCCGTAATCGGCCTCGCGGCCCTCGTGCAGCGTCCACGTCAGGGTCTTCTTCTCGCCCTTATCCAGTTTGGCAAAAGTGTAGATAGCCGGCGTGAGCGTCAGCTTGCGGATATATCGCTTCGGGGTCTCTATATATGGATAGCCAAAGGTCAGCTTGGCTTTGCCCGTTTCATTGTCGAAGCCCACATAGCCCAGCGATGTAGGACCGCCCAGTATCACCTCGCCCTGGGCAAGGGGTATCAGCGCGTCGGCAGGCTGCGCATCTATCTGCCGCAGTACCGACAGCGAGGCTCCGGCTTGCTGCGAGAACACGCCCGACAGCGGAGCTGAAAGGCGGTCTTCGCGAACATTCCAGCTCTTGGCCACATGGAAAGAGGGGGCAGTGTTAGGAGAGCGCAGGTTCTGGTGATACCAGAAGCCAGGGAGGTAGAAATCGCACTGGTCAGTATCATAGCCCGTGGGCACCTCCATTCCTATATTATAGTACACCTTCTCGCGGGCCTGCAAGGTAACAGTAAGTGTGGTCTCACCGCCGACAGTAGTCTGGCTGTAACTGATGTCGATGGGGAGCGCCTTGCCCTGCGCATCAACCAGTTGGTTGCCCTTTGCAGTGAGCGCATGCTTTACGCTGGTATTGCCTGGTTTTTTCAGGCTGATGTGATAGGTCACATTGGCAGCCTCAGCCATCGCCATTGGCACAATGAGGAGAAATGAGATTAACACCTTTTTTAACATGGTTCAGTAGTTTTGTTTTGTGAGAATCGTTATTTGTTTTTTTATCTGTTATTACCACAGAGAAACAGTTGTTCTCCGACGAGTGCAAAGTTACGAATAAGCCACCAGCGTGCATGGTAACTTTGTGTAGAATATCTGTATTTTTATTGCCTATTACCTATATTTTTATCTAGATGGCAAGAGTACCCGCAGCCACCACCCCCGTGCCAACCATGGCCACGAAATAGATAGAAATCAGCCATATACGCATCACAGAAAGAGGCAGGGAATAAAGCAGCGAGCACGAGGAGTAATGCAGAGAGGGCAACCTGTGTCGAAAAGCAAGAGGGGGAAAAAGGAAAAGAGACTCTGAAAAGTAAAAAGCAAAAAGATAGAAGAGCAAAAAAGAGTTTCCTGCATACCGGCACTGGCTTGCCATGCCACAATGGGGTCACGGGAAATGAAAAGACCGAACTTGAGCTTTCTAAAGACGGCTCCCAGCATCGTAAAGGTAGGTCTTGACAAATAGGGGGATAATTGCCGTTATCCCAGAGAGAATCCTTGATCCAGCGCTCACTGCTTCTCATCACCCATAGGAGGCTTAGGGACTATTTGAGAGGCTTGGGAGTTACCTTGAGGGGTTTCTGGGGCAGGCTGGCCATACTCTCCTAACGGCTCAGCGGCCATGGCCGGAGCATCGTCAGGGACAGGGGGCGGATAGCTGTGCTCTATGTCGCTCAGGAAGATGTGGTTAAGGGTATAGGCAAGCGACTCCAAGGTCTGCTGACGGCAAGCCGGACGCAGCTGACACTCCCACACCACCACGCAGTGCCAACCCATATCGGCCAGACGCTGTTGCTCGGCCACATCGCGACGGCGGTTGCGCGCTATCTTATCGCGCCAGAACTCGGTGTGGGTTTGGGGCAGGCGAAAAAGGCTACAATTCTGGTGACCATGCCAGAAACAGCCGTTGACGAAGACGCAGGTGCGATACTTGCGTAAGACAATATCGGGATGACCGGGCAGCCGCGGACTATTGAGCCTGAACCTGAAACCGCGGGCCCACAGAAAACGGCGCACCAATAGCTCGGGGCGTGTATTCTTGGACTTTACCGCCGCCATGTTACGATGTATCTGCTCGGGTGTACGCTTGTCCATAGCCCCCACGCTCCCTATAATGCTACTCGATAATGGTAGCCACGATATGACGTGGGCCACCGTGGTTGCGAAACTCGCAGAGGTACACGCCCTGCCAAGTGCCCAGACAGAGTTGGCCCTGGGCGATGGGTATGCTCACGCTCACCCCGGTAAGGATAGACTTAGCGTGAGCGGGCATATCATCAGCCCCCTCTAACACGTGGTCGTAATAAGGCTGGTTCTCAGGAACCAGGTGGTTGTAGATGGCCGTCATGTCCGAGCGGACAGAGGAATCCCAGTTCTCACAGACAGACAGGGCGCAGCTGGTATGCTGTACAAAGAGATGGAGCACGCCCACCTGGGGCAGGTCGGGTATGTGCTGGAGCACCTCGGAGGTGATAATATGGCACCCCCGGGGGCGCTCGCGCAGGGCAAAGGTGTACTGGCGGGCCATTACTTCACTACACTTTTACCCGCAGTGGCCCACTCGATAATGCCCCCACGCAGATTAACTACTCGGTAGCCTGCAGCAGCCAACTGGCGGGCTGCCGTCATAGACCGTTTGCCGCTCCGGCAGTACACATACACCTCTCTATGGCGATCGAGCCGGCGGACACTGTCCATAAAGGCTGGCTGGAGCACATCTATATTCACCGCGTGGGCGATGTGGCCCGCGGCATACTCATCGGCGGTACGCACATCTACCACCTGCACGCTGTCGGCCTGTATGGCCCGCTCAAAGGCGGTGGCATCTACGCTCCTAATGCTGTCGGCCGACTGGGCACAAGCTCCTAACACACTGGTCATAAATACTAATATTATAGTTCTAATACGTTGTATCATACTCATTATCATCTTTTATCGCGTGGCCTCCACATATTCTGACGGGCTTACACCCATCTGCTTCTTAAATGCCTTAGAGAAGTAGTTGGGGTCTGAGAATCCGGTACGGTAAGCCGACTCTGACACGTTGTAGCCCTTCTTGAGCAGCTCGCAGGCTTTCTCCAGGCGCTTCTTGCGGATAAACTCGCCCATGGAGATGTCCATCAGACTCTTCATCTTGGTGTGTAGCAGACTACGGCTTACACCCAGCTCTGAGGTGATGTCTACGATGGAGAAATCGCTGTTGGCTATATTCTTCTCGACGATGTCGTTGATGCTGCGCACGAACTCGCGGTCGAGCTCGGTTAGCGTATCGGCCTCCACGTCGGCTTCAGGCGTGTTAACCAACTGGTGCTGGCGGTTCTTGACCAACTGGACAATGTTGTTAATCTGCAACTCGAGCACCTGGGGGTCAAAGGGCTTAGACACGTAAGCCTCGGCACCGGCCGCGTAGCCCGTCATCATATCATCGGCCTCGGTCTTGGCCGTAAGCAGTATGACGGGTATGTGCGAGGTGGCTATATTGGTTTTCAGTTGCTTACACAGCTCTATGCCATCCATGTTGGGCATCATCACGTCTGACACTATCAAGGCTATCTCTTGCTGCTGCACTATCTCAAGGGCCTCGCAGCCATCGGGGGCAGTAACGACATTGTACTTGTCCTTGAAGTAATCGGTGAGATAGCTCAACATATCCGGGTTGTCGTCGACTATCAGGATGCGGAGGGCGTTCTGGGCCAACCGCGGCATGGCTGTCTGACCGGCCGAGCGAACCTGGAGCGACAGGTTGTCAGAGAACTTGTACTCGGTAAGTGGCACCACCACCTTGTCGGCCGTAATACGGCACTTATCCTCGAACGCCGAGCTCGACACGTTGAGCCTTACGGTAAAGGTGGTGCCCTGCCCTATCCCGCTGTCTACCTGTATGTCGCCCTTGTGTACCTCGACCAGCCGCTTTACCAGCGACAGACCTATTCCCCAGCCGCTGTTATTGGCATTGTAGCCACGCTTGGTCTGGTAGTAACGGTCAAAGATGTGGCCCAGTTCCTCTTTCACGATGCCTATGCCCGTATCGGCCACCTTAATCTCCAGGTAGTCGTAGGGCGAGCCATCGCCACCAACGATGCGGGCACTCAGGGTAATGCAGCCTTTAGCAGGCGTGAACTTGAGGGCGTTAGAGAGCAGGTTGTTGACAATGCGCTCTACGTAGGAGGGCGAGAACCACACCTCCTCGCCGTTGTTCTCGCAGTTAATGCTGAAGGTTATCTTCTTCTCGGCAGCCACCTCGGCAAAGGTCATAAAGCCCTGCTCGATAAAGTTGAGCGGGTCGCCCTTCTGGATATAGAATGGGAAGTTATCGGTCTCTATCTTGTTAAAGGTGACCAGCTCGCCGATGAGCTGTTCCATCTTGCGGGCGTTGCGCAGGGCCATGTCAAGTTGGCGGCTTACCCGCGGATCCAGTTTCTCTTTCTGCATGCTGCGCAGAGGGGCCATGATGAGCGACAGGGGGGTCTTGAGCTCGTGGCTCACTATGGTGAAGAAGTTGAACTTGACCCGGTCTACCTCCTCGAGTTTCTCCTTTTCCATCCGAGCCATCTTTACGGCATTGCGCTCGTCCTGGCGCTGTAGTATGTGCCTGTACAGGAAACGGCCCAGACACGCCAGTACCAACAGGTAGAACAGATAGGCCCATACCGTCTGATAGAACGGGGGCTCAACCACTATTTTGAGCACACGCTCAGGACACTTGTCCCAGCTCTGGTTAAGACTATTGGCACGCACATGAAGCTTATAGGTGCCGGGGCGCAGGCTGTAGGCATGGAAGATACACTCGTTGTCCACATTGCGCCAGGTTTCGTCGATACCCTCGACCCATACCTGGTACTTGATGGCCCGGGCTCTTCCAGGCATGATGACACCATACTCAATGCTGAAGTTGCGCGCCTGGTTGTAGCTCAGCCTGATTTCCTGGCATGAGTCCAGCAGCGTGGTAAGGGGCGAGTCGGGACTCTTCACGTTAATGGGCTCGTCATTGATGGACAGGGTCTTGAAGAACACGCGACAATTCTGTTGCGAGGCGGCTAACCGACGGGCGTTAAAGGTTATCAGACCGTTGATGGTACCAAAGAGCATGGTGCCGTTAGCTGCGCGGAGTGAGGAAGAGAAGTTGAACTGGTTGACAGGCAACCCATTGGCCGATGAATAGCGTATAAAGTTGCCCGAACGGACATCGTACCTAAACAGGCCCTGACTGGTACTGATCCAGAGATGGTGGGCCCAGTCCTCGTTGATGCTGCAGATGGTACTGTTGGCCAGCAGGGACTCGCCGGCAGGCTCGCAAATACGCCCGGTCTTAGTATCCAGATACTGCAGACCATAGTTGTTGGTACCAAACCACATACGGCCGTTGACATCCTGGTAGATACAGATAATATAGTGATCCTTGAGTCCCGTTTCTTGGCTGGCGCGGATATGGTTGATGCGGCCCGTACGCCCGTTGATGCAGAAAATGCCCGAGCCAGTAGTGCCCACCCAGAGATTGTCGCCCCGGTCTACATAAAGAGTATAACAGTAGTCATCGCGCAGAGTACGGTTGTTCACGGAGAGAAAACGGTCGTTAGCCTCATCATAATAGCGCAGTCCGCGCATAGTGGCCACCCAGATGCGGCCGTTGCGCTGCTGGGCGATGTAGAAGATGCCCTCGGCGTCGAGACCGTGAGTAAGATAGTAGCGGTGTTGCTGACCGGTAGAGAGTGAGTAGCGTATCAGGCCATTAAAGCGGGTGCCTATCCACACCTCATTCTTGCGCCGGTCGTAGTAGAGGGAGTGCACATTGGTACCCAGGCCCTGAATATCGGTCTTGCGGGTCACCACGCCGGTACGGCTGTCGTACACGTTGATGCCACCATCCTCCATGGCGAGCCAGAAAATGCCGGGCTGGGGCTCTATAATCATACGGACGACACGCGACTTGAGCTCATTGGTGCCCAGGCCTGGCTCAATCCAGTGGAAACCGCCCGTCTGACTGAGGTGGTAGTCGACACCACCAAAGTAAGAACCGATCCAGATGTTCTGGTCCTTGTCGCAGAGTATCTTGTAGATGGCGTTATCACTGAGCGACATACCATTCTTGGCCTCGTGGCGCAGCTGCACTATCCGGCCATCGGGGTAGATAATCGTTACACCGCCCTCGGTACCTATCCACATGCGGTGCATACCGTCTTCCTCGATAGTGCGTACTATACCGTTAGAAATCTTCTCTGCGGGAATGATAGTCTTGTGCCCGGTCTTCAGGTCGATGTACATGACGCCCTTGCCGTTACGTCCCAGCCACAGGCGGTTACGCGAGTCGACCTTCAAGGGCATGATTACGACGTTAAGGCTGGATATGAAGTCGGCATAGTAGGACGGGTCCAGTTTATGTATCTTGCTGAGCGAGCTATCGTACCAGAATATGGACTTGGTCGTAGACATATAGAGATTGTTGTGCTGGTCTACCGCCATCGAATTGACGAACCCGTTATCCAGAACGGGCACCTGGATAAAAGAGTCGATGGCCTCGCTGTATTTGAAGAGCTCGTCGCCACCGGCAAAGATGGTACCCTTGTGATTCTCGACCATCTGGAACGAGAACGGACGCGAGTGCGGATAGTTGCGGAAGTCATCAGAGAGGGGGCGGTAGCGGCTCACACCGTTCTCGGTGCCTACCCAGATACGCCCTTTGCTGTCTACAAATATATAATGTACGTAGCTGTGCATGATGGAGGTATTGTCGCCCACACGATGGCGGTAGGTGGTAATGCGGTAGCCATCGTAGCGACACAGGCCATTACGGGTACCTATCCAGATATTGCCCCAGCGATCCTGGGCCAATGCCTCGACCTGCTGATGGGGCAGCCCATCGCGGCTGGTAAGGTGCATAAAACGGTAGCCAGTATCGGCTGCCGAAGTCTGGGGGATGATAAATATAGCAAAAAGTGCAACGGCATACAGCAGATGCCGCCAGTACCTATTGGGGGTTGCACAGAAAGCTTTCTTACAGCCTCTAAGGTACATAGGCTGACGCTTAAAAGAAAAGTTGTGCATACTGCGTAGTTTTTTAGTAAATGGTTTAACTTTACAAAGTTACTAAAAAACCTACGCGATGCACAACTTTTCGCGAACATTTTTTATCGCCGTGGGCATATCTGTGCCCACGGCACCCATAAAGGGCTTACTTGTTCAGCAGCTTGTCTGCAAAAACTTTCATCCAGTAGCCGCCGATAACAGAGCGAGCCTTGAAGCCCACCATCTTACCAGAGATAGTCTCGTGCCAGTCGCTGATGGGAACTCTCGAAGAGGTCTCGTTGATGTACTTGTACACGGGGGCAACAAATTTGAGGAACGTTTTAGTGTCCTTGCTCATGGCCGCCGTCCACATTATCCAGTCGCTCTTGGTGTAAGTCTTACGACAGTCGAGCGGCAAGCCATAGACGTTCTGCTTATTGAGGTAATAAATTATCTCGCGCTGCATAGCTCCATTGGGGAAGAGGTTCAGGCCCCAGAGCTTGTCCCATACCATATTGTACTTTTGGCTCCAGGTGTTGTCGCGGTCAAAGGCCAACTTATAGTGGTCGCCTTCGCGGGCGTTCTTCTCCCAAACGATGGCCATCTGACGGGCTTTGTCCATGTACTTCTGAGCCGTAGCGGCGTCGCCCTTGATGCGGGCCATCTCGGCAAATCCGGCAACACCCAGAATGGCCTTGACAGACAGGTTGCAGTTGTGGGCCCAGTGGCCGGCGAAGTCGTCGGTACAGAGCTGGTTAGCAGGGTCCTGCCCATTGGCTACGAGATAGTCGGCCCAGGTCTGCATAACATCCCAGTAACGCTCAGCGTACTGCGTATTGCCATCGAGCATGGAGAGCATGGCTGCCAGGGTAAGCATGTTGCCGCTTTCCTCGATGGGCATGTCGCCACCATAGGTCTGGCCGTCGGCTATAGGATAGGTACCCATGTCGTGGGCAGCAAAGGGCTTGCTCCAGCGACCGCTCTTGCTGTACTCGAATATACTGGTCATCATGGCCTTCTGCAGCTCGGGGTTATAGCAGAGGAAGAGAGGGGCCTCGGGATAAGTAAGGTCTACCGTATTAACGCTACCGTTAGAGTTGTTCTCCTTAGAGAAGAACAGCAGGTTGCCCTCGTTGTCCTCGAACAGCTTGTGAGCGGCCATGACATGGCGGTAAGCCCCTGAGAGGATTTCGGCATACTGCACATTACCTGCTTTGAGACCATCGTTATAGATACGCTCATCGAGCTGGCGGCAGCGCTTCATAATGCCCTGATAGCCATTCTTCATCTCGGCAAACGCGCGGAAGATGGTTTTGCCGTTGCGAGCCCAGTATCCTTTGTAGCGGTGGAACAGGTACTCTATATCCTGTACCTCGTCGTAGCCTATCATGGTGAAGCTGGACTTAGGAGTGGTTACGGCTCCAAAGTCGTGTACATAAGCCAAGGTGGGAGCGGTAGAAGCCTTGTCAGAGCGTATGACTGCCTGAGTAGCGGGCAGCTGGCCCTGGCTAAAGAAGGCCTCCTTGAGTACATTGTCGCTTCCCAACGACACCTTGCCATTCACAGCGGGCAGATAGAGGTAACCCCAGTCGATACAGATGCCATCGCCCTTCTTAGCCAGGATGGGCTGCTCTACGGTACCGGTCTTGAGATAAGCAGTGCCGTCAACGGTAATGCTCTCTGACAGGGTGGGCTGGCTGGCGCGGTTCTGGGCTATCAGGGGCGAAGCCGAGAGATAGAACTGAACCTGATGTGACTTGCCATCGGTAGCCTGTACCTGATAAGAGATATAGTTTACTGGAACCGATATGAGGTCCAGGTCGTCAATGAGCATGGGGGCCGTGAAGACCACGTTCAGGTCGACTGGGCCGCAAGCAAAGGTATAGTAGGTGTTGGTGGCCAACACGTCGACAGACTTCTGTACGGCCGTCTTGCACTCGTCGCGACGGGCAACGTTCCTGTACAGACCCATATCGGCATAGGCTCCACCGCCATTGTTATGCACATGTATGGCCAGCACATTCTTACCGACATGCAAGAGGCCCTTGTGCTTAGCCGAGAGGGCCACCAGCTCGCCATAGATGGCACTGGGCTCGCCCGTGGCCACCTGGGTACCATTGACATAGACCTCGCAGTTGTCATCGTGCGAGAACTGGAGATAGAGCTCGGCCTGCAGGTCGGCTGCCGACAGGTCTACTACGCGGCGGACGTAGATGTCGCTATTCTCCTCGGTCCAACGGGTGCGTATGCCCTCGCCGCCAGATCCGAAAGCACCACGGCCGTCGCGCCATGAGCTGTCGTCAAAATTCTCATTCTGCCAACCGGCTGCGGGCTGCTTGCGTACAAACTTACCGCGCCACTCGGCCTCGTTGCCCATAGGGGCTACAGGCTCCAGGAGACGGCGGTCGGCACCGCCCATAAAGCGATACGACACACCGTCGACACGCAGGATGCCCTCCAGGGGCTTCTCGTCGTTAGTCCAGTGGCGGGTGGTACCATCGGTGAGCTTGTCGTAAGGCGACCAGATGCTCAGGTAAGGGTCGTTGACCACCAAGGGAACCGCCGGCATACGCAGGGCTGTGGCCCGATAGGGCTTAAAGAACTCGGGCACCTGGGCGCAGACGCCTGCTACCAATGAGCAGAATACCGCCGCCAAGGTTAATCGTTTAGTCTTTGTCTTCATCTTGTTGTTTATTTCGGTTAATATATTGGTAATACTGTTTTACGGTATGCAAAATTAACCGATTAGCAGCGTAACCATAAGGAGATTTGTCCCACAACTCTGCACATTTGTACAAATCATCTGTACTCATGGGGTAAAAACGTAGAAACTCCCAGCAGGCGCGGCCTTGACGGGCGCGAGCGTGCTGGGAGCTATGGGAATCATCCGGGCGGGGATGGGCGCTACTGCTTGTTGCGTTTGAGTTCCTCATTGGTGGTGTAGTGCAACTTGGTGCCGATGAAGGCCACCTCCTTGAAGTCCTCGTAATTGTTGCGGATAATCCAGTCGATATAAGTCATAAACATACGGGCTGTGTACTCGTAGCCCATGGCGTTAAGATGACCGCCCACATAGTAACGGTCTCTAAAGTCGCTATCGTATATCTGGGCGTGCTTGTAGAGGTCTATCACATAGACGTTCTTGAACTTCTTGGCCAGGCCGCGAGCCACCTCGTTGAACCCCTCGTAATCGTTGTGGCCCTTGCCCTCGCGCGGACGGGTAACGACAAATATCTTGGCACGGGGCTGAATACTCTGCAGGCGCTGAACGATGCCGGCCATGTAGCCCGCATAGGTGGGGGCGTTGTTATTATAGTCCTTCAGGTCGACATCGGTATCCAGGTTGCCACACTCGAGCTGGTTCTTACGGCGACGGCTGAAGTCGTTAACCCCCATGGCGATGATGTAAGCCTGCTTGGGGTTCATCTTGCAATAGGCCCAACCGCGCTTGGAGTCGTCGGCTATCCAGCCCTGGGCAGTCTGACCGCCCCGGCTAAAGTTCTCGCCCTCGGCACCACAGGCACGGCACAAAAACTGACCCCAGGAGTACTCATACATATCATGGTAGCCCCGCTTGCCATTGGCATCGCGGCTCTCCATCTCGCCGCTACACAGGCTATCGCCTATAAATCCCCAGGTACGAAAGATGGCGCAGAGACCGGGGGTATCCCTGATGGTCAGAAGTGGATTGTCAGGCATAGGGTTGCCCATGGTAGATGCAGAGGCTCCCATAGCGAAAAGGAGCATCAGACTTAAAAAGATTTTTCTCATACATTGATAGGTATTAAAGGATTGATAATAGTCTTGCTGAGGGCTGGGGCACGCGGGGTCACCGTGAGGAGCCTACTCGGCGATGCCCTCTTCGTCGGAACCGCTGTCAAGCCGGGTACCCTTGCTCACGGTGAGCGAGCCAGAGGGGGCTATACTAATATTAAGAGGTAGATAGTCATCGCTCATCTTGTCGGGCGAGCCTACGCTGGCCACCAGCCTGAGCTGGCCGGCCTCTACCCTGTCGTACACGAAGCCCACCAGGGCGCTTTTGGCCAGATAGTCGGCATCAACGTAAGCAGCGAAGCTGGCCTTGGTAAACTCGCGGTGCATAAACTCGCTTCCGCCGGCACGGCTGATGGTCAGCGTTACACGGTTGTCGTAAAACTGGCGGCTACCATCGCTCACCCTGTCCAGGGCGGGGTCGGCCACTAAGTTGACCGTCAGCGAGTAGGCACGCCCCTGCCACTCTACCTGGTACGTCTGCTTATAATTGCCGATGGCCGATGGCCGCGACGGGGCTGCGGGCACCGTCTTCTTAACAATAATGTCGTCGGTAGTACGTTTCTTGCCACACCCAACCAGGGCTATGACCATCAGGGCCAAGGCGAAGAGGGTACTCAATCTGTTCTGCTTCATAATATAGTCCTTCATGATTATTTCTTGAGCAGCTGCTCAAAGTGTATAAATGCCTGACGGGTAATCTGCTCGGCCTCGGCGATGCTACAATACAGCCGGCCGCCACTGGCGTTGAGATGCCCACCGCCGTTGAAGAAGGCCTTGGCCACCTCGTTGCAGGGGAAGTCATCGACCGACCGCAGGGAGACCCATACCAGGTTGTCACGGCGGTCGTCCTCGCGCAGCGATACCGACAACTTCATGCCCTTGATACGCAGGGGCTCGTTGACCAGCCCCTCGGCATCTCCCTTGACGAAGTGAAAGCGGGCCATATCCTGACGGGTAATGGTGAAATAAGAAGCGTGAAAGTCGTCAAAGTAATTGAGCTTCTGCGAAATGAGGTAACCGCGCAGGCGCAGGGCCCAACAGCTGTAATTGTTGTACACGTTGCGGTATATCTTGTCCTTGTCTATGCCCTTGGTGAGCAGCTGTCCGATAATGAAGAATATCTCGGGACGGGTAGAGTTAAAGGTAAATCCGCCCGTATCGGTCATCATGCCACAGTATATCTGGGTGGCGCAATGGTGGGTCATCGCGTCGAAACCACCCAACTGCCATATCACCCTAAACACCACCTCGGAAGCACTACATAGCTCGGGGTGCGACACCACGATGTCCATGCCCTCGGTAGTGGGGTTCAGGTGGTGGTCCAGCATGACCCGGCGAGCGGTGGCGGCGGTCAATACGGGTTCCATCTCGTCGACCCGCGAGGCGTCATTGAAGTCGATATAGAACACCAAGTCGGCTTTGACAAAGAGGTCGCACACTTCGTCGTGATGGCGGTCGTATCTGATAATCTTCTCGCTGTTGGGGAGCCAGCGCAGAAAGTCGGGATAGGCATCGGGCACCACTACCGACACCTGCTTGCCGCACTGCTGTGTGAGATAGTCGGCCCAGGCCAAGCTGGCACCCAGCGCGTCGCCGTCGGGCGACTTATGGCAGGTTATCACGATATGCTGTGCATCGGCTATGAGCAGGCTGAGCTTACTTGCGGTAGTTTCTGAAAGTAGATTTATATCCATAGATTGTGCAAAGGTAAACAAAAAATATCAAGTTGGTGCCACAATTTTTCCAATTCTTTGTCACTAAATTTTTATTAGGGTCTGCCAAAGTTTCAGCCAGCATCATTTTTGCCCTCGCGCGTACATTAATATTATTGTAGGGCACTGCTGGAGGCGTGGAAGCCATCTTTAGCTGCCTAATGACCATCTCGGGCAGGCTGCTGACCCGCTTTAGCGAACCAGTGACCGGCTCGCTAAAGCTGCTGGCCGCAACCACTACATACTTATCCGACGTATAATCTGCCTGTTGGCATCATTGATACGCGATGTGCCAATGGAGTCAAGATATACCTGGGTGGTACGATAGGAGCGATGGCCCATGCCCTCGCTAATGATAGCAATCGAAAAATTCATATTACGCGCTATGCTCACCCAGGTGTGCCGGGCCACATAGGTGGTCAACCGTATTCGCAGCCCCGCCCGCTCGCCGATAATCCGCAGGGCTCGGTTCACATTCTCGTGCATCCGCCGGTATTGCTGGTACTCGGTTCCGTCTTCGGCCCTGATGATGGGCAACAGGTAGGAGGTGTTCTGGGTAAGGTGGGCATAGCGGTCTACGATGGTCTGCAGAGCCTGTTCCTAGGCTACAGACAGGTGCTGGTTGGTCTTCTTACGGCAGTACTCTAATAGGCGGCCCTTCAAGTCGGTCTTCTTGAGAAACGCCATGTCGATAAAGGACATGCCCCGCGTGTAGAAGCTGAACATAAAAATATCGCGAGCCAAGGCCATGGACGAGTCTCGGGGCAGGGACAACTGGGCGATGGCTTTCAGCTCGTGCTCTGATATGGCCCGCTTGATAGTGGGTATGTAGGACAGGCGCACGCGACTGAACAGCCTCCGGTCGGGTTCCAGGAGTCCCTCAACGACTGCCTTGTGCAACAGGGTGTTAAGCGTACGTAGGTAAAAGCGGATAGAATTGGTCCTCAGGCTTCTGTTTCGCAGCCACGCGTCGTATCGCTCTATCATATCGGGCGTCAGCTCGTCAAAGGTGAGGTCCATGCCGTTTCTAAAGTCCCTGAACCGCCAGTAGGCATTGACGTAGGTCTTGGCAGTGCCCATTCTCAGCATCTGCTCTTTCTTCTCCGCCTGCTCTTGAAGAAACGTAAATACGGTCTTGCTGGGCGGCAGCTCGCCGAAGGCCATGATTAGCTCGTCCTTACTTACTTTCTGGTCGCCCGTCGTCATCTTCACGAGGACGTTTCGCCGCTGGCGCAGTTCTCCATTAACCATCGACTGCACCAGGAGCAACTGCGCCCGCCGCTCCCCATGCGGGGGTATTAACATGGCCGACCTACGCTCATCCCATTCGTGTGGGAAGATATGGTAAGCGGTACTTTGGCATCTTACTGACCGCTGGTGTATTACCTGGAAGTACAATGTTCCCTCGGCCTGGGGCACTGAGGAGGCTCGGAATTTCAATTTTATTGTTGCCATAATTCTCTTTTTGATATTTGAAAGTTACTACCAATAAAATAAGGTTTTGTCCAAACATACAGACAGGCCAGCCCTACTATATTGGGGACTTGTAGATAAAAATTGTGTTGCAAAGGTACTTCTCATGTCTTCTGCCTTGCAAGGTCTGCGCCTTGCGGTTCTTCGGAAAAATCTCCACTTCAGCTGGCACTGAGGTTGTATTTTACCATGAAACCTTGCATGCAGGAACATGAGACCTTTTGAGGCAACAAAATTTTATCAAATCCCCAAGTAGCTGTAGCTATAAGAGGGAAGTAACAAAAACTTAAAACAAACGATTATGGCGAACTTATGCGACACGCAGTACAAAATCACAGGTGAGAAGAAAGCCGTTGCCGCCCTGTGGAACACGCTTCAAGAAATGAACGTAAACAAAAAGAATATCTGGCTCGGTGATTTGGCGAACCATTACGGCATCGACTACAAGGCAAAAGGCTTTTCCGTTCGTGGTGAAATTTATTGGGCGGAATATGAAGAATATAGTGACTATGCTTTGCTGTCGTTTGACACGGAAACGGCTTGGGCTGCTTGCAATGACTTCTTCGATGCGCTGAACGAGAAGTTTGACGGAGCGTTGTCTATCAGCTATCGGGAAATTGAATGTGGCTGTGGCATTTTCTATGTTCACGACGAGGGTGAGCATTTTCCCGAAGAATGTTGCGTGAGTGCGTACGGAGAACCGTTTGAAGCAATGAATGAAGAACCTTTTGACACCGTGGCTGACGCAATAGAGGTATGGTGCGAGAAAACCAGCATCAATCGTGGCGAACGCTCTGATGAGGAGATGCTGGAATACATTGCCCAATACGAGTACGAAGACGAAAAAACTATCTTCTTTATCAATAAGTTTGAGTTTGAATAATATTATAGGAGGAACAAAATATGATTGATTACGATGAGTTGGACGGAATTGTAGGTTGCTATTGCACCTTAGTTTATCCGTATCGAGGACATTCAGAGGGAACTGTTGTTGCCGATTATGGGCAAGAGGTAATTGTTAGGCTAAATAACGGCAAGGAACTGACCGAGTATCGGAGTGACGTACTGATTTACGAATAAAATCTAAATGAATAGCCTGCTCACATTCTGTGGGCAGGTATTATTATCCAAAGCAACAGCCTTTTTTATCATAAGAGGTTTGGGCAACGCTTGTCAGCGTCGCCTCTTCCTTTTATACTCATATCTGTCAATCCATTCGCCAAATACAAAAGCTAACAAAACCGTCTTATACTTCAGGATGACATTATTCTCTTTTTAATGTGGCTGCAGCATATTGCAACTCCACTTTTCCACTATGCCACTTGTTACGTAATCATGCTTGCTCGATGTGCAATGTCAATGCTTAATCTATTCATTATTGTACTTGTACGTCTCAACTGGAGTTTCCCCTTTTTCATGTCAGCAACAATGTGTTCTACGTCATGACTCATGTTGATGATAAATATCTGCTATGGTTCTCTCCAATCTTCTGGTACGGCTACTTTGATAACTGCTTTATACTCCGTGGTGTACGTCTTCCGCAAGCCTACATTCCGCTACTTGTTGTTCATGCGCCTTTTCTGAATTTGTTCTTCCGAAGCCACTCATTTTTTCAATGCAAATTTAGCGTGATGCTGCGATAACTGCCATTATCTTGTGAGGTCGCTTCGCTGTGACCAATAAAATAGTCGATAATCT
>JALEKD010000008.1 GCA_022769285.1 Prevotella sp. | reverse complement strand
TGAAGCTCTCTTCACCGACAACCTCTATTTCCGTATCTCACGCCACGCCATAGACATGGCCATGAAGATGAAAGAGATCTTCAAGGAGAAGGGTTACCAGTTCTATCTTGACTCACCATCCAACCAGCAGTTTGTGGTGATCGACAATGCCCATGTGGAGGAACTGTCGAAGAAGATGATGTTTACTCATTTCGGCGTGGCAGACAAAGATCATACCATCTGCCGCTTTGTTACCAGTTGGTCTACCACAGAAGAAGACCTGGAAACACTGCGACAACTGCTATAAGCATGGTCGGTAATAGTGCGCAACCGCACAAATTTCTACTTATTTTAGGCTGCAGGTCTTGACTATGCGGCCTTTATAACTATTGATGACGAGCGTGAGCGAGTCGGCATCATGGAGTGTAGACACTGGCAGGCTGGCATAATATCTTGTGGAATAATACTCGGGCACACCACCTTGGTCATGATAGATTGTTATCTTGGCTGTGGTGGTGCCGTTGTTATGTATGGTCACTCCCTCATACATAGCTCCCAGTGTCTGCACAGCCTTGGCATCATCATCTGGGGTGCCGGTCATGATATAAAAGCCGATATTCACATATTTCCTGTTATCGCTCACCCATAGGCTTTCGAATCTTACGGGGTCGGTCTTGGGAGTCTCTATCTCTTCTATTGCCACAGGTATGAGGGTTGGCACCATGCTCATGCTCACCAAGCGTGCCGCCCCCTCGCCGGTCTTGTCGTAATATGCCATCACGCGATAGGTACTATCGGCAGTGGTCACCCATTTGGCATTATAGGGATTGGTGAGTATGAGTTGCTCGTCGCTGTCGGTGGTCACAGCCACTATAGTCTTGTTATTATCCGCATGTGCCTCGAGCAGGTCGCCACGGGTGAACGAGAGGTCGCCGGTGCCCGTGTCATAGGTTTCCTGCTCGCAACTGCCGAGCATAATAACTCCAGCAATTGCAAGCATACCTATTAATATATTATATATCCTCATTCTTTTAATCATACTCCAATAACGTATAAAAAACCGCTGCCTAAGGAATAGGCATTTCAATATTTCACGGTTTTCTCCCAATAATATCAACTCAGGAAATAGCCTTCAGATGATTGATGGCAGGGTTGGCATACATCTCAAGCATGCGGGTCATGAGGAATTGCTCATCCTTGCCAGGAATATCTATCTTGGCCAGTTGTCCGCTTATATACTGCTCAAATCTTGCCTTATCATCCGCTGTATATCTGTCGGCATGCTCATCATTGCCATTCAGTTTGTCGAGGGCTATGAAGTTATTGGGATAGAGTCTATAGTTGGCATGTATGCACTTGTCTATATGCTGTGCCACGGCTGCAAACACCTCACCCTTGGGCATGTCGGCACTGAGAGTGTCGAGGAATGAGTCTATGCATGGTGCGCAGTGGTAATGGATCTGTCCCTTATATCCCATGATGCCCGTGCGCATGCTCTCCACATCATCCTGACGTGTCTTCTTCCATCCTTCAATGTCGCGTTTGAGTTGAAACTCACGGGCCTTCAACCAGTCGCAAGGGTCATATTCGAGTGATATAGCCAGCGGCACGAGATGGAGTTGGCGCAGGCGGTCGGCAACAGAACCTTCGCCACCCATGGCCATCATCTTGAGCAAGGCCTCCTGAGTGCGGTCGTTGCTATCCTTTGCCCTACCCTCACGCTGGGCTATCCATATATTTTCATGCTTATGGGCAATAACGAAATGCATGTATTCAGACAGGCGTTTGCTGGAAGCCAGCATCTCGCGTATGCCAGCACTGCGCTCCACGATAAACGACTTGTTGACCCTCACCAGGTCTTTGATCCATGGTGCTGCCAGCAGGTTATCGCCAATGGCTATCTCGCAGGTAGTGGTGCATTTGGCATCGAAGAGCAACACGTCGAGCAATGCCGAATCGAGCACTATGTCTCGATGATTGCTAATAAATGTGTATCTCTTGTTGAGGTCTATGCTGCTGTGGTCCATATCGCACCCCGTGCTTGCCTTGGCAATAAGTTGCTTGAGAAACACGTATGGGAATGTATACTGAAACGACAGGTTATCTTTGCATTGGCGCATCTTGGCGGCCAAGGCATCGAAGGGCACATCGGCAAAGACATAACCCATGACCATGCGGAACTGCGGGTCGGCAATGAGCCGCTCCATTACCTCTGGCAACTCTTCAGGCTCGAAAGGCCTGATGGCGTCAAATTCTGATGGTACTTTCATAGTCTGAATACTTCTGTTAATGATATCAATAGAACTGGTTCTCCACTATCTCTGTGAGCACATCGGTGATATTGAGTCCCGCTGCTTTAACCTGCTGTGGTATGAAGCTTGTGGGAGTCATGCCCGGTGTAGTGTTTATCTCCAGCATGCTTATCTTGTCGGTCTCCTTGCCGTCGCTGCCCACACCCTTGCCTATGATATAGTCAATGCGGATGATACCATTGCAATGTAATATGTCGTAGATATGGCTGGTGAGCTGGCGCACCCGCTCAGTGGTTTCGGCACTGAGTCGGGCAGGTGTGATCTCCTGCACCTGACCGTTGTATTTGGCATCATAGTCGAAGAACTCATTGCTGGTGACCACCTCTGTGGCAGGCAGCACCACCGACTTACCCTTGGTCTTGTAACATCCCACCGATATCTCTGTACCCTCGAGATACTGCTCCACCATCACTTCGGGACTCTCCATCATGGCCTTGCGGATGGCTGGAGCCAACTGGTCTTTGTTTTTGACTTTCGACACACCAAAACTGCTACCGTCGGCAGCTGGTTTCACAAAGCATGGCATGCCTATGCGCTGCTCTATCTCATCGTCAGACACTATCTCCTCGTAGCCCTGGCGAATGAGCATGCTATCGGCCACGCTTACGCCATAGCCACGCAGATACTGGTTGAGCACAAACTTGTCGAAGGTCATGGCCTCCACCAATACTCCGCTGGTGGAATAAGGCAGTCGTATAAGGTCGAAATATCCCTGCAGCAAGCCATTCTCTCCTGGTGTGCCATGTATGGTTATATAGGCATAGTCGAAAAGCACAACCTGTCCATTGAGCACGAATGAGAAGTCATTGCGGTCAATGGGTGCCGTTGTACCATCGTTGAGGTCTACATGCCAGTCGGTACCCTTAACATCTACGATATACACATTGTATTTCTCCTTGTCGAAAAAGGAATAAAGTCCTTGTGCTGAACGCAGCGACACATCATGCTCGGAGGAGTCGCCGCCGCACACTATCGCTACTGTTTTTTTTAATTGTTTGGTTTTCATATCTGTAGTTGAAATTACTATTCGTTGTTAAATAACTATTCTGTTATCTTATATCTTGGCATTGCCCGTATACTTGCGCCATTTGTCTATCAGCAGCGCCATATCCTCGGGGATGGGTGCACTGAAATCCATCTGCTCGCCGCTCACGGGATGGATGAAACCCAGTGTACGTGCATGCAGGGCCTGACGCGGACATAGTTTGAATCCATTGAGGATAAACTGTCTGTAACTGCCCGTGCGCTCGCCTCGCAATATCTCGCAACCGCCATAGCGCTCGTCTGAGAATAGCGGATGACCGATATGCTTCATGTGGGCACGAATCTGGTGCGTGCGTCCCGTTTCCAGCACACATTCCACCAAGGTCACATAACCATATCGCTCCAGCACATGATAATGTGTTACTGCCGGTTTGCCTATACCGCTGTCGGGACTGAACACCTCCATGCGCAGGCGGTCTTTGGGGTCTCGCCCGATGTTACCCTCTATGCGTCCGTCGTCTTCCACGAAGTTACCCCACACCAAGGCATTATAACTGCGGTGAGTGGTTTTATTGAAGAACTGTGCACCGAGATGGCTCTTGGCCTCTGGCGTTTTTGCCACCACGAGCAGTCCGCTGGTATCTTTGTCTATGCGGTGTACCAGTCCCACCTGCGGGTCATTAGGGTCGTAGGTGGTGAGGTTTCTGAGGTGGTAAGCCACTGCGTTTACCAAGGTGCCATGGAAATTGCCGCAACCGGGGTGCACCACCATGCCTGCGGGTTTATTGATAACCATAAGGCTGTCATCCTCATATACAATGTCAAGTGGAATATCTTCGGGTTCGATGGATGTGTCGTGGTGCGGTCGGTCGAGCATGAGAGTGATCACATCGCCCGGACGTATCTTGTAGTTGCTCTTCACAGCTCGCCCGTTTACATGCACAAAACCAGCATCGGCAGCCTTCTGTATGCGGTTACGACTGGAATGCTGGAGTTTCTCAAACATGTATTTGTCTATTCTGATAGGCTGCTGACCCTTGTCCACATCTATACGGAAATGCTCATACAACTGACTACCGTCACCGCTGCCGTCACTATCAATCAAGCCGCCATCTGTGAGCAAGTCGTCGCCATCAAGCATATCGCCATCCGTGAGCAAGTCGTCGCCCAAGACCTCCATTTCCATTCCCATCTCATCGGGACACGTATTGTCGTATGTCATTCTACTATCACCTCCATACCATTGCCGTCTACAGCTTGGAAATCATCCACATCACCTGTAGAATCATCCATGTCGGGCTCAGAATAATCGATATCCACATCTTCGGCATCAGAGTAGGAACCATTGCCCACCATGAGAGTCAGGGCAGTGCCCACAGGCAGTTTGTCGCCACATCTTAGGATGCTGCCATTTGCGGTGATGCCATACACCCAGTCTTTCTCACCTTCCACCATGCGTGGCGAGAGCATCTTAAATCCCATGGCCTTGAGTTTGGCCTCAGCCTCTCTTGCGCTGCTATTGTCTATGAGGTCTGGTATGGTGGCTGTGGGAGAATTGGGTGAATTGATGGTCAGGAAGATGGTGCGCCCCATCTTCACTCTCATACCAGCATTAGGTGTTTGCATGAGCACGCATCCTGCTGGCATACGTTTGTTATATCCGCTGTCGCTCACTATCACTTTCAGTCCATTGCGCACCAGCAACTCCTTGGCTTTCTCGCTATCCATGCCGTTGAGTTGGGGCACAACGACGGCCTCGCCATGCTTGGTGTATACATCCAATCCGTATTTTACACCTATGCACAGCAATACCACCACGATACCCATGGCTATGAGATTTCCCCACAGGTAACGGCTGAGAAACTTTCCGAAGAACTCTTTTGACTTCATAGCATCTTCAATTATGATGCAAACTTACAAAAAAATCACCAAACTACGCAAATAATTATATATAAATTATCGTAATAGCATGAATAACACTTGAAAAATCAAGCATCATCATTATTTTCCTATCCCATGGTGATGCTGTCTATGCGCAACTGAAGGTTGCCGGCGGGCACGTGTACGCTCACCGTGTCGCCCACTTTCTTGCCCAGCAATGCCTGGGCTATAGGTGACTTGATAGACATCTTGCCAGTGGCTATATTAGCCTCGTGCGGGTTTACAACCGTGTATGTCATCTTGGCACCATTATTCATATTTGTAATCTCTACCTTTGAGAGCAGTCCCACGGCATCGCTATTGAGCAGGTTCTTGTCTATGACCCTGGCATTCTCGAGAATACGCTGCAGGAAACGGGCACGACCCAGCAGCCTACCCTGCTCGCGCTTTGCTGCATGGTATTCGAAATTCTCGCTGAGGTCACCCTGCGCCCTTGCCTCTGATATAGCATCTCTTACGCGCGGCAACTCTACCGTTTCCAGTTCTTTTAGTTCAGCCACAATCTTATTGTAGCCCTCTTCTGACATATATTCCATCTTGCGGTTTTTATTATCTTGGTGATGTTTATTTAATAGCATAGTGTATTACGAATAGAGAGCCGCTTCATCCGAAGTGGCTCTCTATTTTTGTGGTGCCACCAGGAATCGAACCGGGGACACAAGGATTTTCAGTCCTTTGCTCTACCAACTGAGCTATGGCACCAATAAATGATTGCAATGCATCAACTGTGCTGTAAGCGTTGAGTCTTTGAGCTATATATTATGCTCAACTGCATTTGCGGGTGCAAAGGTATATATTTTTTTTGTATTATGCAAATTTTTATATCAAAAAATGCACCATTCTCATTTTTTTCAATTACCTTTGCTCTAGCAAATAAATATTGTGGTGGGATGTAGCGCAGTTGGTAACGCACAAAAAGTATATTATTTGATTTTTTATTTCTCTGAAACAAATCACGCAAAAATCACACCAAAAGTTTTTTCTGAATTCCTTTTGAATAATAGTAAGCCTTGACGATAGAATATCGTTAGTTCAAAGATGTCATGAGTGGTATAGTCAAATAGTGTAAATATGATAACCAAATGAAACAAATTTCATTAAATGTATAAGTTTTTGATTGATCACATGCTCTAAGATTTGGTACATGCTTGATAACTGCGTTAAATTTTGCAAATAATCTGCAAAATATGCGCCTCATAATACGATTATTCTTGGAGGAATGAAAGGAAATGTGTAATTTTGTAGTAGAATCCCACAAGTTGACTAAACAAACATTCACAATATGACCAATTGTGTATTCTTAAGTTGACTAAATATTAACCCACGAACTGACTAATAATATATGCATTATAGACATAGAATAGCAGATAAACTGTTGGAAAACAAGTTGAAAGGTATGGGAGCTGTGCTGGTTGAGGGAGCCAAGTGGTGTGGCAAGACTACTACTGCAGAACAGCAGGCCAAAAGTATCCTCTATATGGATCAACCAAAAGACAGGGCTATGAACCTACAGTTGGCACAGATTAACCCCGATTTGCTACTGAATGGTGACACTCCCAGGCTGATTGATGAATGGCAGATTGCTCCTGAATTATGGGATGCTGTCCGCTTTACAGTAGATCATCGTGAGGGCGATGGTCAGTTTATTCTCACAGGGTCAGTAACTCCATTGCAAGATGACGAAGATGTTGAGCAAGGAAAGAAGATTTTCCACTCTGGTGCAGGTCGTATTGCACGTATAACGATGCGCCCCATGACACTTTGGGAGTCAGGTGAATCTTGTGGACAGATAAGTTTGGAGGATCTCTTTGGAGGGTCTGACAAGATGGTTGGCATCAACAATCTTGAGTTGCAGGATGTGGTTTGGCTGATATGTCGAGGTGGTTGGCCGAAGGCGGTCGATCAGGACAAGGACATTGCCCTGGGACGTGCATTTGACTATTACGATACAGTGGTGAATGTTGATATCAAGGAGCCGGATGGTGTAGTGCGTAACCCAGAACGTGTGAAGTTGCTGATGCGTTCGTATGCTAGAAATCAAGGCACACAGGTATCTCTGACCGCTATTAGTGCGGATATGAAGGCTAACGACCGAGACACGTTGGATGACAGAACTGTATATTCCTACCTAAAGGCGTTGAAAGGTATATTTGTGGTTGAAGATGTGAAAGCTTGGAATCCGAATTTAAGATCTAAGTCTGCGATAAGGTCCAGTGACACACGTTACTTCACCGACCCTTCGATAGCTGTAGCAGCATTAGGTGTAGGACCAACAGATTTGATGAGTGACCTGAACACCCTGGGGTTGTTCTTTGAAACACTATGTATGCGCGACTTGAGGGTGTATGCACAGGCTTTGGATGGTGAGGTGTATCACTACAGGGACTCTGATGGGTTGGAGTGCGATGCTGTGGTGCATCTGCGCAATGGTTCGTATGGACTGATTGAGATTAAGTTGGGTGGCGAGAGACTGATAGAAGAAGGTGCGAAGTCGCTCCAGAAACTCGCCAAGAAGATAGATACTACAAAAATGAAGACCCCCTCGTTCCTGATGGTACTGACAGCAACTGGTAAGTATGCTTTCAAGCGTGAGGATGGCGTATGGGTAGTGCCAATAGGTACACTGAAAGATTAGGATGTTATATTTAAGGTCTGGAATTAACCAATTTTCTTATGGAATTATCATTATTTCAAATTATAGGGTTTGCGATTCTCCTAATCATAATAGGATTCATATTACATTATATCTGAAAAAAAATCACACCAAAATCACACCAAGCGATTTATTCGTTCTTCCCTCCATTTCTAATATTTAGGTGGGAATATATAGAACCCACCATTAGTCAGTTTTCAAAGGTTCTCTTACCTACTTCCTAGTTTGTTCAAGTTGTGCATAAGCGCAAATTATCGGATGTTTTATCACAAACAACCAAATAAATCTCCAACAAACAACCGAATAAAACTCCAACAAACAACCGAACAAATTATCAATAAACAACCGAGAACAACCTAAAATATGCTTACCGGCGAAAAGACGGAGTATATGTTATCCCTATTGGTTGTTTGAAAGACTAATTCATGTAAGAGAAAATGATTTCTTGTTTCAGAATTTAGTTTAAGAGATAATGAGAATATGGTTTCTTTTCAAAGAAAAATACGGTTTATATTCCATTTGTTACTATTATATTTGTGAGAATGAGAAAAATGTTGTAACTTTGCAAAATCGTTTCAAGAATGGCTATCTCAATGTTGGCGTGATATTCTATGAAATGAGCAAAAAGCGGTCTATAAAGCGCTGATTATCAAAAAGTAATCGGGATGTAGCGCAGTTGGTAGCGCACTACGTTCGGGACGTAGGGGTCGGGCGTTCGAGTCGCCTCATCCCGACCACGCGAGGCAACTTAGAGAAAGTTGCCTTTTTTCATTTCCAATCTATCTGACATGAACCCAAGAACTGCACTCGTCACCTTAGTTATGGCAGTAGCCTGCATGTCGGCGCGGGCCGGCAACGGGGGCACGCTGCGTACCTCTGTAGGACGCCAGATGCTGATAGGGGCCGCCGTGGAGCCTTACCAGCTACAGAATGATACCACGGCATGGGCCCAGCTGCTGGCCAACCAGTTTAATGCCGTCGTGGGTGCCAACTGCATGAAGGCCGACGCGCTGCAGCCCCACGAGGGAGAGTTCAGATGGGCTGCGGCCGATGCGATGGTCAGCTTTGCCCAGCGTCATGACATGGCCGTCATAGGCCACTGCCTGGTATGGCACTCGCAGTGCCCGCGCTGGATGTTTCGCGATGCCGACGGATCGGCCGTGAGCCGCGACAACCTCATCAGGCGCATGCGCCGCCACATCCACACGGTGGTGGGTCACTTCCGCGGCCGTGTCAGGGGGTGGGATGTGGTCAACGAGGCCATAGGCGACGACGGCCAGCTGCGCCCCACGCCTTATCTGCAGATTATAGGCCCTGAGTACATCAGCCTGGCTTTCCGCTTTGCCCACGAGGCCGACCCCGAGGCCGAGCTGTACTACAACGACTACTCTATGGCCAACCCGCGTAAGCGTGCCGCGGTCTGCCGGCTGGTTCGCAGCCTGCGCGCAGAGGGCCTGCGCATCGACGCCGTGGGTATGCAGAGCCACAACAGTCTGAGTTACCCGTCGCTGAGCGAGTACGAGACGACCATCGACTCGTTAGCGGCCTGCGGGGTGCGGGTAATGATAACCGAGCTGGACATCAGCGTACTGCCTAACCCGCGCAACTTTGGCGGAGCCGACATCAGCCAGCACTTCCAGGCGGATGCGCGCTACGACCCATACACGGGCGGACTGCCTCAGGAGGTGGCCGACCAGCTTACGCGCCGCTACATGGACTTCTTCAACATTTACTACCGTCACCGCCATCAGATAAGCCGCATCAACCTGTGGGGAGTGAGCGATGCCGACTCGTGGCTCAACAATTTCCCCATCCATGGCCGCACTAACTATCCGCTGTTGTTTGACCGGTCCCTGCGGCCGAAGCCGGCAGTGGCCCAAATCATACTGCTGTTTGGCGGGGAGTAAAGGCAGGAGATGTCCAAGCCACTCCCACAAAGCCCCCAGGCACCAAGAAAGGGATGCGAAACCGTGAGTGTGGGAGCTTTGGGGGTACCGACATTCCCCAAGCTCTACAAGAGAACAGCCCCTATGCCTCCACGGGGGATGCAAAATCGTGGGCATAGAAGCCGTGGGGGCTCTGACGGCAGGAGCAAACGCCTTCCCATTTCCCGTGATGGCACTCGGCTGCCCTTTTTTACCCCTTTACCTTTTTCACCCTCTTACTTTCCATCCATGAAGACCGACCTTTACATTTCCCAAAGCCATCATTAGCGAGCTGGGAGCCGTCTTTAGAAAGCTAAAGGTCGGTCTTTTCATTTACCGCAATGGCCACGGGGGTGCAAAGGGGCAATTTAGGGGAAATGGCGGTTGCTCTGGATGCGCCAGAGCAATCTTCTCAATCAGCGCGCGCTGTAAGCGCAGCAGTATGAAGCCTGTGGCAGCGCCCCAGGTACAATCCCCCACACACAATGCGCGCTGTAGGCGCAAAAACAATACAAGCCGAGTGTCACGAGCTTGCTCGGACAGCCGAGACGTAGCCTGTTTCTATAAAAGTAGCCGTAGGCGTTACCGCAACAGGAATAGCTACCAACTGAGTTCCAAATCATTCACGCAACAATGATTGCCGGCATCGCCCCCTTGGCTTAACGCTTCGCTACTTTTGCGCCTGTAGCGCGACAATAGATTGGTAGTTAATTTACCTGGGGCGCTGCCACAGGCTTCATACTGCTGCGCTTTCAGCGCGCGTTGCTTACTCGGGCTCACCCATGGGCTGCAGGGCCTCCAAATTGTCCACTGCCCCATAGCCAACAACTAGCTCGGCAACCCCACACACAACCCGCATATTTTCCTCAGCTATCGCCCCCCTTTTAGAAACCAGGCTGCGCCTCAACACTGCAAATCGCAAAAAACTTCGTTTTTTCCTTTGTAGTGTCTTCGGCTTGCACTACCTTTGCACCAAGAATAAACAGATTATCAAATACAAAGACTATTATGGCAAAGAAAGCTTTACTGATGATTCTCGATGGATGGGGAATCGGCAAACATGGCAAGGGCGATGTTATCTATAACACACCTACTCCTTACTTGGACTATCTCAACGCTATTTCGGCCCACTCGCAGCTCCAGGCTTCTGGCGAGGACGTGGGTCTGCCTGACGGGCAGATGGGTAACTCTGAAGTGGGACACCTTAACATCGGCGCCGGACGTATAGTTTATCAGGACCTGGTTAAGATTAACCGCGCCTGCAAAGACGGCTCTATCCTCAAGAACCCCGGTATCGTTGCCGCTTACAGCTACGCCAAGGAGACTGGTAAGAAACTGCACCTGATGGGCCTCACTTCTACCGGCGGCGTTCACTCTTCGCTCGATCATCTCTTCAAGCTCATCGAGATTTCTAAAGAGTACGGACTGAGCAACACTTACGTACACTGCTTCATGGATGGCCGTGACACCGACCCTAAGAGCGGCGCAGGCTTTATCAAAGACCTGAGCAAGGTGTGCGAAGCTAACGGCGCACACATTGCCAGCATCGTCGGCCGTTTCTACGCTATGGACCGCGACAAGCGCTGGAACCGCGTCAAGGAGGCTTACGACCTGCTGGTCGACGCTAAGGGCAAGCAGGCCACCGATATGGTCAAGGCCGTAGAGGAGAGCTATGCCGACGGCATTACCGACGAGTTTATCAAGCCTATCAACAACCAGGCCGTCAACGGCACTATCGAGGAGGGCGATGTAGTCATCTTCATCAACTTCCGCAACGACCGCGCCAAGGAGCTCACACAGGTTCTCACGCAGCAAGACATGCCCGAAGAGGGTATGCACACCATCAAGGATCTGCAGTACTACTGCATGACTCCGTACGACGCCAACTTCAAGGGTGTTAACATCCTCTTCCCCAAGGAGAACGTCGAGGACACCTTGGGCGAGTACCTGAGCAAGCAGGGCAAGCGCCAGCTGCACACGGCTGAGACCGAGAAGTACGCCCACGTTACCTTCTTCTTCAACGGAGGACGCGAGGCGCCTTACGAGGGCGAAGACCGCATCCTGGTTCCTTCTCCCAAGGTGGCTACTTACGACCTCAAGCCCGAGATGAGCGCTTACGAGGTTAAGGACAAGCTGGTCGGCGCCATCAACACACAGGAGTACGACTTTATCGTGGTCAACTTCGCCAACGGTGACATGGTGGGCCATACGGGTGTCTATCACGCCATAGCCAAGGCTGTACACGCCGTGGACAACTGCGTGCGCGAGGTAATCGAGGCAGCCAAGGCCAACGACTACGAGGCTATCATCATAGCTGACCACGGCAACGCTGACAACGCCATCAACCCCGACGGTACGCCTAACACCGCCCACTCGCTCAATCCGGTGCCTTTCATCTACGTAACCGACAACAACAGCGCTACAGTAAAGGACGGCCGACTGGCCGACGTGGCCCCCTCTCTCCTGCACATCATGGGACTGGAGCAGCCTGCCGACATGACCGGCGAAAACCTTATCGAGGACAACAAGTAAGCCACAGGCTTACTGACCGCCATACGGCATACGAGCGCCGGGGCCACCTACAGGGTAGTCCCGGCGCTCTGCATATATATAATGTAAAAAAACAGGCAAAACGTGATGGCGTTACGCGCTTTTGCAGTAATTTTGCAGCCAAATCGTAACCGCTACCACATGAATGTACAGATAGACGAGTCGTGGCGCAGCCACATCGGCGGCGAATTTGACAAGCCCTACTTTGCCAACCTTACCCAGTTCGTGCGCGCCGAGTATCAGCAGCATACGTGCTACCCTCCCGGGCGCCTTATTTTCAACGCCTTCAACCTCTGCCCTTTCGACCACGTGCGCGTAGTCATCATCGGGCAAGACCCCTACCATGAGCAGGGGCAAGCCATGGGCCTCAGCTTCTCGGTTCCTGATGGTATAGCCATGCCGCCATCGCTCCTGAATATATTCAAGGAGATAGAGGGCGACGTGGGGACACCCATGCCAGTCTCGGGCAACCTGACGCGGTGGGCCGAGCAGGGCGTGCTGCTGCTCAATGCCACCCTGACCGTACGGGCGCACGCTGCGGGCAGTCACCAGCGCCATGGCTGGGAGACATTTACCGACGCGGCCATCAGGGCGCTCAGCGCTGGGCGCGAGCATATGGTGTTTATACTCTGGGGAGGTTATGCACGGTCCAAGGCGGCCCTCATAGACCGCACCCGGCACCTGGTTTTAGAGTCGGTTCACCCCTCGCCACTATCGGCCAACAGGGGTGGGTGGTTTGGCAACCACCATTTTTCGCGATGCAACGACTATCTGGTGCAGCATGGACTGCAACCCATTAACTGGTAATGACAATGAACGAACTACATATACTTCAGATAGGCAACGTGCTGGTTTCGCCAGATGTGTTTACGGTCAGGTTCTGCTGCGACCTTGCCGCCTGCCATGGCGCGTGCTGCATAGAGGGCGACGCAGGGGCTCCGGTAACACTCGATGAAATCGGCCATTTAGAGGAGTCGCTCGATGCTGTATGGGGCGACCTCTCTGCATCGGCCCAGGCGGTGATAGACCGTCAAGGGGTGGCTTATGCCGACCGCGACGGCGACCTGGTAACCAGCATAGTGGGTGGCAAGGACTGTGTCTTCACCTGCTACGAGGGCGACACGTGTCTCTGTGCCTTGGAAAGGGCGCACCGTGCCGGCCATTGCCCCTTCGTCAAGCCTATCTCGTGTGCCCTCTACCCCATCCGCGAGAAGCAGTTTCCTGATGGTTCGGTGGGCATCAACTATCACCGTTGGCGCATCTGCCAGAGTGCCCTGGCCAAGGGCCGCGAACTCGACCTACCGCTGTACCGCTTCTTAGAGGGCCCGCTCACACGCCGTTTCGGCGCCGAGTGGTATGCCGAGCTGTGTACCGTGGCCGACGAGCTGCGCGCTCAGCACCTTATCTGACGGGGCGGCCACTGCCCCACCCTCAGCTACGGCGATACTCAGTGGGCGACATGCCTACATGCTCCTTGAAGTACTTGCCCAAGAAACTCTGATTAGGGAAATTCATCTCCTGAGCTATCTGCTTGATGCTCTTACGCGAGTTCTTGAGCTGCACACGCAGTTCCATGACCACGTAGTTGTCAATCCACTCGTTGGGAGTACGCTGGCTTATCTGCTTGATAGTCTCGGAAAGATACTTGGGGGTGATACACAACTGCTGACCGTACCAGCTGACGCGGCGCTCGGTACGGAAATTTTTCTCGACCAACGCGATGAAATCGGTGAAAATCGTGTCGCCGCGGCTCTTCTTCCTTTCACCGCTATTCATTATCCTGTAGATGGTATTGCCCAAGTCGTAGATCATGGTGGCTATGGTTAGCCGGGCCACGTCGCGCCTGAAGTGGTGGGTGGTACAGTCCATCTTACTCTTGAGTATCTGGAAATACTCCCTGAACGTGGCGGCCTCGTTATCGGTAAGCTGCGACACCGGGTGGCTACGCGCGAAGAGAAAAAGGGACGATATTTCGTGTACATCCTTGACCGTTTCGCTGAAGAAGTCGGTCGACAGGATGAAGCCGATACCACAGAAGTCGCGGCTGAACATGCAGTTGTCTACCACCATGCCTGCGCTGATGATAATGACATCATTGGGGCCCACATTGTGGGTCACGGTGTCCAGCAAGTACTGCGCGCTGCCCTTGAGGCAAAGCCCGGCCATGATACACTGCATGCGCCGTGTCTTATAGGGGAACGGTATCTTAGCCAAGTCGTCAAAGAGCAGGATGTCGTTGTCGATGTGGCTGCCGGAGAACTTCTCCAAGGTCGACGCGATGGTCACCTCGGTTATATCCTTACTGATATGTTTCATAGATTTATGGGTTATTGTAGACGGAGATGTCGCCAGGCATCAGGGCGATGCCTTCGACGCGCTGTACCTGGCTGGGGCGGAAGTGGGCATCGCCACTGACGCGCACCCGACGGTAATAGGCGGGGGTGAAGAGGGCGTAGTGCTGCTCGTCGGTCTGGCCGGTACACACAAACTCGTTGCCGTCGACCCAGAGGTGCTGGCCACGGGTGGCCCCACGCAGGGTAAGGCGCACGTAGCCATAGAAGCCGGTGCCAAACTCGTAGCTGACGATGTCGGAGACGGCATCAAAGTAGAGGGGGCGACGGATGGCTCCTATCTGCATACTGGCGGGAGGGGCCAAGGGGCGGGCGGCAGGGGGAAAGTCGTGCTGACGGGTGGCGCGGGGGTGAGCCCACGCGGCGAGAGCCAGTTGGGGGCCGTAACCGTCATCGGGTTCGGCGGGGGTGTCGTGGTACTCACCACCAGGGGTAAGCCACACGGCGGCCTGACGGCAGAGCCAGCCATCGTCGGCCTGATGGGCAAAGGGGCGACCGCTGCGGTCACGACCGTAATAGCACACGGCCACCTGCTGCAGGCTGTCGGCACCCGTATGGGGTGGGGCGTAAAGCAGGGCCACAGTATTAGAGTCGGCGCGCAGGTAGGGAGTTACGTCGATGGTAACGGTGGCCGCGCCGCCATGGCTGCCAGACATGGGGCTGTGTACAACCGAGGGGCTGAGGTGGGCACCATTGAAATAGAGACGGAACTGGCCATGAGTGGTAACCATCACGGAGCCGCGCAGGGGTCGCCGGGTACCCACAAAGGTACGGCGGAACCACACGGCAGCGGTGCTGTCGGCATGGGGTGCCGCCATCCAACGGGTGCCAAACGTCTGCGCAGGAGCACTGGCGACCCACAGGACAAGGAGGGTTGTCAGGAGCGTTCTCATCGGCGTAATGTTCTTTTTTTCATATAGTTGCAAAATTACCACTTTTCTTACTGCCCGCCAAGCGATGGCCCGTATTTTTAGGGAGACGGCACCTGACGGACGGGGCAAAACAAAAGGCATACCCGCAGGTGCAGGTATGCCTCGTATGTTGACAGGGGCGCCATTAGGCGTCGATATTGGCGTAAGTGGCGTTTTCCTCGATAAACACGCGGCGAGGCTCCACGTCGTCGCCCATAAGCATGGAGAATATCTCGTCGGCATCGGCCGCGTTCTCGATGGTTACCTGCTTGAGCAGACGGGTCTCGGGGTTCATGGTGGTCTCCCACAGCTGCTCGGGGTTCATCTCGCCAAGACCCTTGTACCTCTGGGTGTGCAGGGCCTTGTCGTCCTCGCGTCCAGCCACGTACTTGTCGATAAAGGCTTGGCGCTGCTGCTCCGTATAGCAGTACTCGCTCTCCTTCTTGTACGTACACTTGTACAGGGGAGGGGTGGCTATGTACAGGTGGCCGTCCTCTATCACCTTGGGCATGAACCGGTAGAACAGGGTCATAATGAGGGTGTCGATGTGAGAGCCATCGACATCGGCATCGGTCATTATGATAATCTTATCGTAACGCAGCTTGTCGATATTGGCCTCTCGGTCGTCCTCGCCCTCTACTCCGAAGCGCACGCCGATACTCTGGATGATGTTCATCACCGACTCGGCCTCAAACACACGATGCCACTGCACTTTCTCTACATTCAGTATCTTACCGCGCAACGGGAGGATAGCCTGGCGGTAGCGGTCGCGGCCCTGCTTGGCCGAACCGCCGGCCGAGTCGCCCTCGACGAGGAATATCTCGCACTCCTTGGGATCCTTATTGGAGCAGTCGGCCAACTTGCCGGGCAAGCCACCGCCGCTCATCACGCTCTTGCGCTGCACGCTCTCGCGGGCCTTGCGGGCAGCGATACGGGCCGTGGCAGCCAGCACCACCTTCTCACATATCTTCTTGGCCTCTACGGGATGTTCCTCGAGGTAATCCGAGAGCGCCTCGCCCACGGCCTGCTGCACAGCACCGGCCACCTCGCTGTTGCCCAGCTTGGTTTTGGTCTGGCCCTCAAACTGTGGCTCAGCCACCTTGATAGATATAACGGCCGTGAGACCCTCGCGGAAGTCCTCGCCGGCTATTTCTATCTTGGCTTTCTCTATCTGCTTAGATATAGTTGGGTCATTATCGGCGTAAGCCTTGAGAACACGGGTCAGGGCAGTACGGAAGCCGGTGAGGTGGGTACCGCCCTCGATGGTGTTGATGTTGTTAACATACGAGTGGATATTCTCAGAGTAGTCGGTGTTGTACATAATGGCCACCTCGATAGGTATACCCTGCTTCTCGGTCTTCAGGTAGATGACATCGTCGAAGAGGTGAGTACGGTGACGGTCTACGTAACGCACGAACTCCTTCAATCCGTCCTTGGCGTGAAACACCTCTTGGCGGGTCTTACCCTCGGCGTCGGGGCGAAGGTCGGTAAGCGTGATGCGGATACCTGCGTTGAGGAAAGCCAACTCTCGCATGCGGCGGGCCACGATGTCCCACTGAAAAGTGGTCGTGGTAAAGATGGTGGCATCCGGCCAGAACTGCTGCCGAGTTCCGCGTTTGTCGGTGGTACCGACTACTTTTACAGGATAAAGGGGCTTGCCCTTCTCGTACTCCTGCTGATAAATCTTGCCATCACGGAAAACCTGCGATTTCATGTGTGTAGAGAGCGCGTTGACACAGCTCACACCCACACCGTGCAGACCGCCGCTGACCTTGTAAGAGCCTTTGTCGAACTTACCACCGGCATGGAGCACCGTCATAACCACCTCTAAGGCCGACTTGTGCAGCTTCTTGTGCTCATCCACGGGAATACCGCGGCCATTGTCCTCTACCGTCACCGAGTTGTCCTCGTTGATGGTTACCTCTATATCAGTACAGTAGCCAGCCATGGCCTCGTCAATCGAGTTGTCTACCGTCTCGTTGATAAGATGGTGCAGACCCTTCTCACTGATGTCGCCTATGTACATGGCAGGGCGCTTGCGCACCGCCTCCAGGCCTTCGAGCACCTGGATGTTACTGGCCGAATAGTTATTCTCTATATTCTGATTTTCTTCCATTTCCCTGGATAATTGATTGTGTATCGCGGTAGCACCCCTGAAAGCCGTAGTCTTAGTCCGAATATCCAGGAGAGGCTATCCGAGTACAAAGATAGCAAAAATCGCTGATATGGCGAAACTTACCACGCTAATTTTTAGTCCCGCAGCCCAACTTTTTCCAGTCGTCGCCACCCCTCCCTCAGCCACGCACGCCCAGGTTCAACACCGGGCTACAACCCAAGCTGTGAAGAGGCCAGACAACCAGCAAGAAGGCACCGCCATCATGCTAACAGCCACCTCCACCGAGCCAGAGGCCGCCATCAGCCGAGAATCAGAAAGACGCAGGAGTACAGAAACAAAAAGTGCGGAGCCAGAGAGTCACTCCGCAACAACAGAAAATATCCCCAAATCCGCAGAGACCGACCTTTACGTTTCCCGGAGCCGTCAGTAGCGAACTGGGAGCCGTCTTCAGAAAGCTAAAGGTCGGTCTTTTCACTCCCGCGACCATCGCCCAACTTACCGCAGCCACAGCCACCCGCCACAGAGGTACGGGCAAAAAAAATAAGGAAACCACTCTACGTATAGGTCTCCTTATTTAGGATATTCTAAATGATTTCTTATCCCAGTTTACTGATGTGCAGAGCCAGGCTTGACTTCAGGTTGGCCGCCTTGTTCTTGTGGATAATGTTAGTCTTGGTCAGCTTATCCAGCATCTTCTGTACGGCGGGGTACAACTTAACTGCCTCTTCCTTGTTTGTCATAGCGCGCAGCTTGCGAACGGCATTGCGCATCGTCTTAGCATAATACTTGTTATGCAGAGTCTTCGTCTTAGTCTGACGTATTCTCTTCAGTGATGATTTGTGGTTTGCCATCTTATTATTAATTCTTTATTCTTTATTGGTAGTCCCTAGCAGAATCGAACTGCTCTTTAGAGAATGAAAATCTCTCGTCCTAACCGATAGACGAAGGGACCATATATCGTTTAGCGGATGCAAAGGTAGATGTTTTTGCCGAACTGGCCAAACTTTCGACCGAAAATTTTTCATAAGCCACTGTTTTTTATTATTTTTGTGGCAATGGAGACACATACCAAGGCGGTAATATTACACAGTGTAAAATACGCCGACAACAAAATGGTGGTAGACACGTTTACCGAGACGCACGGCAGGGTATCATTTGCCGTGACGGTAGCCAAGAGTAGCCGCGGCAGGATGAAGAAGCAGCTCTTTCAGCCGCTGTCGATACTCGAGGTGGTGTTCGACTTCCGCCCTAACAAGGCACTGCAACGCCTGACGGATGTAAGGATGGCTCAGCCACTGGCCCTGATGATGACCGACCCCTACAAGTTGTCGGTGGCGCTCTTTGTGGCCGAGTTTCTGACCTACGCCACCATAAGCGAGCAGCAAAACGAGACCTTATTTAAATATATAGTGTACAGTGTGGAGTGGCTGGACAGCGCGCAAGGCAGCATAGCCAACTTCCACGTGGTATTCATGCTCAGGCTGGCCCAGTTCTTAGGTTTCAGCCCCAACATGGATACCTTTGGAGATGGGGCGTACTTCGACCTGCGCGAGGGAGTGTTCTCCCCTACCCGGCCCATGCATCCCGACATGGTGGAGCCGGCCGAGGCTGAGGTCATCAGCACCCTGATGCGCCTCAACTATACCAATATGGGCCACATGAGTCTGTCGCGCAACCAGCGCAACCGATGCCTGGACTTGATACTAAGCTACTACCGGCTGCACGTAGCCTCATTTCCAGACCTGAAGTCACTCGACATACTGCGCGAGCTGTTCGTATAAACGCGAAAACGGGGAGCAGGGTCTGTCTGCTTCCCGTTTTCGCGTTTATGATGGCCAGCCCAAATTCCCTGACGGCTTAGGCCAATAGTTTCTTGACCACCTGCGAGATGGCACTGCCATCGGCCCGACCAGCCATCTGCTTGGTGGCCAAGCCCATAACCCGACCCATGTCCTTCATAGACGTGGCACCCGTCTGGGCGACAATGGCCTTGACGGCAGCCTCTATTTCCTCGGCCGTCAGCGCCTTGGGCAAATAGCCATCTATCACCTGTACCTGGGCCAGCTCCTCGTCGGCCAAGTCCTGCCTGCCGGCAGCCGTATAGGTACTGGCTGTCTCGCGGCCCTGCTTGGCCAGCTTCTGTAAGAGTTTAAGGGCGGCCGCATCTTCCAGCGTGTCGTTAGCCCCGGGGGCCGTCTTGGCCTCCAAGAATACCTTCTTAATATTGCGAAGCGTCATTAGGCGCACCTTGTCACGCGCCTTCATGGCATCCTTGATATCCTCGCTTACCTTGTCAAATAGTGTCATCGTATCTGTATCTTTAATGAGTTTGTCAATGCTATACAAAGGAGATAACGCCCTGAACCTCATTACCGTGGTCATGGGGCTTGTCGCCGTTGTCATCGGCCGTGAAGCCCGAAGCCTGGCGGCGTATCTCGTCAATAAGTTGCTTGGAACGGCGATACGTAGGAGTGTTCTCGACGGCCAAGATAACATCCTCGTTGTCCAAATCCCCGGGATTGAAGAGGAAGATATGCGGGCGGCGCTTGTACTCCTTGGTGGTGTTGTCGTTGCCGTAATAGTGTATGAGGCGCTTGATGCGCTTCTCGCGGTCTTCATCGTCGCGGGCACGACGGTCTATGTCCTCCTGCGAGCTTTTACGGCCCAGGTGACTGTCCATACCGTCGACATCCTTGATGCCGAAGCCCGTTGCGAGAATAGTTACCTTGACCTTGTTGCCCAATGAGGCATCAATGGACAGTCCGAACTTAGTATCGTAATCTCGGTTGAATTTAGCCATGAAGTCGTTGACGTCATTCATCTCCTCCATCATCAGGCCATTGGCTCCGCCCTTGTCCGCGCAGAAGTTTATGCTCAGCAGTATCTTCTTGGAGTCGTAAATGGCATTATCGTTGAGCAGCGGAGAGTGCAGCGCGTTGTCGATGGCCTTCTTTACCCGGCCCTCGCCCTCGCCGTAGCCCGTACTCATAATGGCCACGCCACCATCCTTGAGCACGGTGCGCACATCGTTGAAGTCGAGGTTCACAATGCCCCTGTCGGTGATTATCTCGGCAATACTCTTGGCCGCCACGCTCAACGTATCATCGGCCTTGCCAAAGGCGTCGAGCACCGTGAGGTCTGGGTATATAGCCCGAAGCCGCTCGTTATTGATAACCAGCAGCGCGTCGACATACTTGGAAATCTCCTCTACACCATCGAGAGCCTGGTTAATCTTGCGGTCGCCCTCGAAGCGGAACGGGATGGTGACGATACCCACAGTGAGTATGCCCATCTCCTTGCTCACCCGGGCGATGACGGGGGCTGCACCAGTACCGGTTCCGCCGCCCATTCCGGCGGTAATAAAGGCCATCTTGGTGCCGTCATTGAGCATGTTCTTGATGTCATCGAGTGTTTCCTCGGCAGCCTGACGGGCTTTCTCAGGCTTACTGCCTGCTCCCAGTCCCTCCTTACCCAACTGGATATGTACGGGGACTGGAGAGTCGTTCAGGGCCTGGGCATCGGTGTTACAGAGGACGAAACTTACGTCGTGAATCCCCTCTCGATACATGTGGTTGACAGCGTTTCCGCCGCCACCGCCTACACCTATGACCTTGATGATGCTTGTCTTCTCCGGCTCGTCAAAGATGGGCAGCGTGCTGCCTATTCCTTCCTTATCTTCCATGATTGTGATGCTTGCTTTAATTGTCTCTTGTTAACTACTCTTCTTCTTTAATAATCTGGTTGAAGAAACTACGGGCGCCATTGGCCCACTTGTGGAACACGCCACCCTCTTTGCGTTTCTCCTCTTCCTGGCGCTTGCGCTCGGCCTCGGCCTTCTCTTCCTCTTTCTTCCTGGCGGCCTCTTTCTTCTTGGCTGCCTCTTCCTCGGCGAGCTGCCGCTCTGGCTCAGTCTGTACGATGCCACGTCCAGTGGTCTCATTGACCGGACGGGCCACCTTGTGTATATCGGCCGTGGTAAGTCCGGGCTTGGCGGGAGTGGTTCCGAAGAGGTCGTTGTTGATGTCCTCGCCCGCACAGTTTTTATCGCCCTTCTCCAAGAGACCCAGCACGGTGTTCATACGGCCGTCGTGGGCGGTAATCTCAGGCAACTTGGAGTTAACGGTACGCGTAACAAACTTGGCAATCCTTATCTTGTCGATGGGCGTGTACTTGCGGAAAGCCTCTATGATGTTGGGCATATTGGAGCCACCCCCGGTAAGGATAATGCCGCCCAGCATCTTGTCCGCGTACTCCGTAGGCATCTGGTACCAGGCATTTTCGACTATCTCTTCGATTCGGGCCTCGACAATCTCGATAAACTTGCGGCTCGTAATCTTCCTGTCGTCGTCAATGGGCAACTCGAGCTTGCTATCTATATCCTTGTTATCCGTATAGGCACTTCCGTACTTGATTTTCATCTCCTCGGCAGCGCTCTCCTCCATCTGGAGCGAGGCGATGTCCTTGGTAATGTTGTTGCCGCCTATGGGGATGACAGCAATATGGCGCAGGATGTTCTTGAAGTACACCGATACGGTGGTGGTGTCGGCCCCTATGTCTACCAGCATACACCCGCTACGCTTCTCTGTCTCGGTGAGCACGCTCTCGGCCAAGGCCAGCGGAGCCAGGTACATCTCCACGATGGCTATACCAGCCTTGTTAAAGCAGTTGTTGAGTGCATTATAGAATGTACGGCGCCACAGGATGTTGAGGAAGTTGCCTTCCAGATGGTTGCACTGTATGCCGGCGGGGTCAAGCTGATACTGGTTGTCCACCTTGTACTCTTGCATGATGGCATCGAGGATTATCTGGTCGGGATAAGTCATGCCGCGGTTAGAGTCCATCAGCTCGTCGATAATATCCTGGGTCACCACGGTCTCCGGGGGCAGGTCGCGGGAGATAACGTTTTTCACGCTACGGATAGACTGACCTCCCACGCCCACGTAGACATGGGCTATCTTAGCCTTGAGCGCGGTCTCCAGCTTCTTGATGATATTAGACAGGCTCTGAACCGTCCGGTCAAGATTGTAGACGACCCCCTTGCGGATGCAGGCCGACGAGTCCTCCTGCGCCACGGCCAGGATGCTCATACTGCCGTCCTGATTTTTCTTGCCAGCCACGCCGGTAATCCTCGACGAGCCCAGTTCGATAGCTATTATAAATTCCTTTGCCATACTTGATATGATTATTTTTTCCTTTATTTCCTTTTCTCGCAGATAATCTGGTTGTCAAATTCCAGGTTGATGTTAGCGTACTTGTTCCAGCCTGCCTGCGAGAGCCCGTAGCGGTAGAATTTCTCCAGGCGGTCCATCTGGTGGTTGGTAAAGTCAGTAACCAACTTACGGCGATCCTTGGCAAACTTGCTCTCAGGGAGCTGGCCCAGGTAGATGATGTGGTTGCCCACACGGGGAACCAGTTCTACGCCGTGATCCTTGAGGATATTTATCTGTTCTATCTGATTCTTCCACAGGTCGCTGGCCATGAGAGCCTGGGCCAGGTACACCACGTAGTTCTGAGCATACCATGGCGTGATATAGCCCGTCGCTATGATCAGATCGCTGGTGTAGTGCGTATTGGGCATGATGCTGCACTTGTCATCTATGTAATAGTCGCTGCCATTGATAGCCTTGACACGCACCACGGGCATGAGCTGACTGAAGGTGATGTTGATCTGGCCGTCCTGGGTGGTGTAGCACTCAGCGCTCTTGACAAACGGACTCGCCTTGAGGCAGTCCTCTATCTGGCGGGCCCTCACCTGACTGAGAGGCTTGTCTATGGGATACAGGCCCAGTTTCTCCAGCCTGGCCTTGATTTCCTTGGCATCGATAAAGCCGGTGGGGCGAGCATCATCTATATTGATGTTCACCTTAGTGCATACCCGCTTGGTATCATCGACCTTATTGAACGAGGTGACGGCCAGGAACAGATACACGCCCAGCGCCATGTCTGCCGTAATGAGCACAACTCTCTTCCAGTCTATCCGCATTTACTTGCTCTCTATTATCTTGGCTATCTCAGGGACGTAGTTGTCCAGGTCGCCAGCGCCCAGTACGACGAGCACGTCAAAGTCGCGGTTCCTCACCAGGTTCAGCACGTCTTCCTTGTGTATCATGCTCTTCTCAACGCCCGGCTTCAGGTTGTCGTATATCAGCTTGCTGGTCACCCCGGGTATGGGCTGCTCGCGTGCTGGATATATATCGCACAGGATAACCTCGTCAAGCTGACTCAGGGCATCGGCGAAATCCTTGTAGAAGTCGCGGGTACGGGTGTAGAGGTGAGGCTGGAAGATGGCGGTAATCTTGCGGTTTTTGTAGAGCTCGCGTATGCTCTTGGCACTCTGGTATATCTCCTTGGGGTGATGGGCATAGTCTGACAGGAGCACGTGGCGGCTGTCCTTAATCTTGAAGTCGAAGCGGCGGTCTACGCCTCCGTAAGTCTTCATGCCGCTGCGCAGCTCGTCGGCCGTACACCCGTTGAGCTGGGCCATGGCCATGGCAGCCACGCCGTTCTCTATATTAATAGGTATAGGCTGCCCCAGCTCTACATGGTCTACCCTTTCGATGGGCGAAACGAAGTCGAAGGTTATCTCGCCGTTGTCTATACAGATGTTCTCGGCGTGGAAGTCGCCCTCGTCGCGGCTATACGAATAGACCGTCACGCCCGGCTGCACGTCGGCCGTCATCTCTAGGTTGGTATGCAGTATCAGCGCACCACCCGGTTGTATCAGCGTGGTGTAGTGGCGGAAGCTCTCCAGATAGGCTTGCTTAGTGCCGTAGATGTCCAGATGGTCGGGGTCGGTGGCGGTGATGACGCTCATCCACGGGCGCAGCCAGTGGAAGCTGCGGTCGAACTCATCGGCCTCAATAACAATGTAGTCACTCTGCGAGAGGATGTAGTTGGTACCATAGTTCTTAGAGATGCCGCCGAGGAAGGCGTTACAGTCCACATGGCTCTGGTGCATAATGTGGGCGCACATGGTCGACGTGGTAGTCTTGCCGTGCGTGCCGGCCACACAGAGGCCCTTGTGGGTACGGGTCAGCGTGCCCAGCACCTGGGCGCGCTTCTCGATGGTGAATCCGTTGGCCCGGAAGTACACCAGTTCGGCATGCTCGGCCGGGATGGCCGGCGTGTAGACCACCAGACAGCTGGCGGGGTTCTTACAGGCATCGGGCACGAGCGCCACGCTCTCCTCGTAGTGTATGGCGGCTCCTTCCTTTTCCAACTGGCGGGTCAGTTCAGACGGGGTGCGGTCGTAGCCGCCTACCACAACACCCTTGTGCAGGAAGTAGCGGGCTATGGCACTCATGCCGATACCACCTATTCCCACGAAATATACTGCTTTAATATCCTTGATTTCCATTTTACTTAGTTGCTAACTTGATTACTTCATCGGCGATGGTATCGGCCGAATTTTCTACACCCAACTTGCTGATATTCTCGTGCAGCGACAGCAGTTTGGCATCATCCTTCACCGTCTCGATGGCCTTTTGCAGCAGGATATCGGCTGCCTCGGCATCTTTCACGAAGATGGCTGCGTTCTTGTTAACCAGCGCCATGGCGTTCTGGGTCTGGTGATCCTCGGCCACATTGGGGCTGGGCACCAGGATGATGGGCATGCCTATCAGGCAGAACTCGCTGATGGAGCTGGCACCTGCCCGGCTTATAACCAGGTCGGCTGCGCGATAGGCAGCCCCCATGTCGCTGATAAAGTCGGTTACGTGGAGCATGGGCATGGCTGGCTGCTGCTTGAGCTGCTGCTGTATACTGGCGCTATAGTACTTGCCCGTCTGCCAGATAAACTGCACGCCCGACTGCCGCACCTCGTCCAGATGGCGCAGCACGCTCTCGTTGATGGTGCGGGCACCTAAGCTGCCGCCCACCAGCAGGATGGTCTTCTTCGCAGGATCCAGGCCGAACGACTTCACGGCTTCCTCGCGGTTCATGGTGGTCTCCAGCAGGTTCTGGCGTACGGGGTTGCCGGTCAGGATAATCTTGTCGGCCGGGAAGAAGCGCTCCATGTGGTCATAGGCCACACATATCTTGGCAGCCTTCTTGGCCAGCAGGCGGTTAGTAACCCCGGCATACGAGTTCTGCTCCTGTATCAGACAGGGGATGCCCTTGGCGGCACACATGTTGAGCGTGGGGCCGCTGGCATAGCCGCCCACACCCACGGCAGCCATGGGGCGGAATTGCTTGATAATCTTGCGTGCCAGATACTCGCTCTTCCATATCTTGAAGAGTACTGCTATATTCTTGAGCAGATGCTTGCGGTCGAAGCCGCAGATGGGCAGGCCCTTAATCTCGTAGCCGGCAGCGGGCACGCGCTGCATCTCCATACGGCCCAGGGCTCCCACAAACAGTATCTTGGCATCAGGGCGCTTGGCCTTGATGGAGTTGGCTATCGAGATAGCCGGGAATATGTGTCCTCCGGTACCTCCGCCACTGATGATAATCCTCAGTTCGTCTTTCTTGTCACTCATTCGTAGTTTTTTATTATGGCAAAAATAATTAAAATATTTCTATAATTATCATTTCTGTCAATTTATTTTTAGTTTCCGACCGCCTGCCGCCTCCGTCCACTGGCTGCGTATGTACATCCGATGGCTACAGACAGACATCCGGTAGTTCCGAATGTCCATTCGCAGTCTTCGGACGGAGCTCGCCATGGCTCCGGCCACGGCCGCCGCACCCGTCAGGCTGCAGCCTGTGGCTTGGGCGCAGGCTCACGTTTCTTGGCCGAACGGCTTATGCTGAGTATTACGCCGATATACACGCAGTTAATGACGGTCGAGGAGCCTCCCTTACTTATCAGGGGCAGCGGCTGACCCGTAACGGGGGCCAGGCCCACGGCCACGCACATATTGAACAGGGCCTGGGTTACCAGCAGCAGGGCCAGGCCCATGGCCAGGTAGGCAGGAAAGCAGTTCTCACAGCGGTTGGCTATCTTGGCCGTCCTGAACAGCAGGATGATGTACAACATGACCACCCCGAAGCACCCCAAGATCCCCATCTCCTCGATGATGATGGCATAGATAAAGTCCGAGAACGCCTGCGAGAGGAAGTCGCGCTGCTCTGAGTTGCCCGGCCCCTTACCTATGACGTTCGATGAGGCTACGGCTATATTGGCGTACGACACCTGGGCGTCCTTGTCCAGGTCTACCGAGTCAGGGGGCACCTCCTTGGAGTTCAGAAACTTGTCTATACGTCCCTTCCATGTGTCCAGGCGCTTCAGGAGCAGCTGGGACACGCCCGGCTTCGCGCTGGCGCTGTCGGCAGGCAGAGTTACGGCTGCCGTGTGGTTCACGGCGGCCATGCGCTGGGCTTCTTCCTGGTCGGTGCCCAGTCCCATAATCAGCGCGATACCCAGTACGCCCAGCAAGGCACACACGCCTAAGAGTTTGCCCAACTGGGCGTTGGGGGTGCGGCCTATGAACATCATCATCAGTATCACCGCAAACAGCAGGGCAGCCGTAGACAGGTTCTCGCCCACAATGAGGGCCAGGATGACCGCCGACAGGATGAGCACCCACTTAAAGGCATTACGGGCTGCCCCGTTCTCGGTCTGCAGCACGCTGTATATCTGCGCCGTGGCCAGCACCATGGTGCCCTTGGCTATCTCGGAGGGCTGAAAGCTGATCCCGAAGATGTTAAGCCAGCGGCTGCCGCCGTTAATCTCCTGCCCTACAAACTTCACAGCCAGCAGAGATATCAGCGAGATAATGAGCAGGAACGGCAGGGCTATCTTGAAGTAGCGACACTTGATGTTGAGCGTTATAATCATGCAGCACACGCCCAACAGAAGCAGACTTATATGCTTCAGGATAGGGCTCAGGTAACTGCCGCTCTTGTACGCCAGCTGCGACGAGGCTGAGAACACCTCGACAACGCTGACCAGGCAGAGGAAGAAGAACACTATCCAGATTACCTTGTCGCCCTTGAACAGATTACCTAAGGTCTTGTTAATCATCTGCGGAGCTTATAGATTTCGTACCAGGGCCTTGAACTGCTCACCGCGGTCTTCCATGTTCTTAAAGAGGTCAAAACTGGCACAGCAGGGGCTCAGCAGCACCGTGTCGCCGGCCTCGGCCAGCTCATGGCAGGCTGCCACGCAGTCCTTCATACTATGGGTGTCGCGCACGGGTATGCCCATGCCGTCAAAGAAGTGGTGCAACTTGGTGTTGTCGGCTCCCAGATACACCAGGGCCTTACACTTCTGCGCCACTAAGTCCTTGATGGCCGTATAGTCGTTGCCCTTGTCCTTGCCGCCCAGTATCAGGATGGTGGGAGTGGTCATGCTCTCCAGGGCGTACCAGCAGGCATCTACATTGGTGGCCTTTGAGTCATTTACATACTGCACGCCGTCTACGCGGCACACCTTCTCCAACCGGTGTTCCACACCGGGAAAATCGCCCAGGCCCTTGCGGATTACTTCGTGGGCTATGCCAGCTATGTCGGCGGCCAGGCCAGCTGCCAGGCTGTTGTAGATGTTGTGCTTGCCGGTAAGGCTCAGCTCGCTCTGGGGCATCGTGAACGGCACGGGACGGTCTATGACATACTGGCCGTCCTGGATATAGCCCACGGCGCCCTCATCGCGGTGCTCTGCAAAGGGATAGCACGTGGCGTGGGGCTCATAGTGGGTCAGCTCGCCCTTGATAACGGGGTCGTCGTTCCAGTAGATGAAGCTGTCGGCCGCTGTCTGGTTCTGGATGATACGCATCTTGGCGGCGGCGTAGTTTTCAAACTTGAACTCGTAACGGTCCAGATGGTCGGGAGTAATGTTGAGCAGTATGGCGATGTTGACGTGGAAGTCATACATATTGTCCAGCTGAAAACTGCTCAGCTCTATGATATACCACTGGTGCGGCGACTCGGCTACCTGTAGGGCCAGGCTGTGGCCGATGTTGCCAGCCAGCCCTACATCATAGCCAGCCGACTTGAATATGTGGTAGATGAGCGATGTAGTGGTGGTCTTGCCGTTGCTGCCGGTTATACATACCATCTTGGCGTCGGTATAGCGCCCGGCAAACTCTATCTCGCTGATGATGTGGATGCCCTTCTGCACGATTTTCTGTATCATCGGGGCTTCCGTGGGTATACCGGGGCTCTTGATGACCTCATCGGCGTTCAGAATCAGTTCCTCGGTGTGGTGGCCCTCCTCCCAGGCTATGCCGTGGCTGTCCAACAGGGCCTTATACTTATCCTTTATGTCCGACATGTCGGACACAAAGACGTCAAATCCTTCCTTCTTGGCCAGCACGGCGGCTCCTGCACCGCTCTCGCCGGCTCCTAATACTACTATCCTTTTCATTGTCTATCTTATTTTTAGCGTTATGATAGTCAGGGCGGCCAGTATGATGGTGATAATCCAGAACCGTATCGTTATCTTAGACTCGTGTACGGCTGTATGCGGCTTACGTATCAGGTAGTGGCACTCGGGGTCGAGCTGGCAGTCCTGAGTCCTGAAATTGTCGTGTATCGGGGTGCGCTTGAAGATGCGCTGCTTGATGCCGCGGCGCTTGCCCATCTTGTAATACCATACCTGCAGGATTACACTCAAGCTCTCTACGAAGAAGATGCCACAGAGTATGGGCAGCAACAGTTCTTTGTGTATAATGATGGCGGCCACGGCTATGATACCGCCGATGGTAAGCGAGCCCGTGTCGCCCATGAACACCTGGGCAGGGTACGCGTTGTACCACAGGAAGCCTATCAGCGCGCCCACAAAGGCACAGAGGAACACCACGAGTTCCTGCGAGTCCGGGATGTACATTATATTAAGGTAGGAGGCAAACTCCATGTGCGAGCTGACATACGCCAGGATGCCCAAGGCCACGCCTATAATGGCCGAGTTGCCCGCGCACATGCCGTCCATACCGTCGTTCAGGTTGGCGCCATTACTTACGGCGGTAACCACCAGTATGGTCATCACCACGAACAGCACCCAGCCGGCTGCCGTCTTGTACTTGCCGCAGAAAGACATGATACGAGAGTAGTCCAGGTTGTGGCCCTTGACAAAGGGGATGGTCGTCTTGAGCGACTTTTGGGCCTCGGCACGGTGCTTGACCACCAGCTCATGTCCCTGGCGTTCTATGGACAGGTTCTCGTTCATCTTCACATCCGGCGAAGCCCACAGCACCAGTCCCACGATAAGTCCGATACCCACCTGGCCCACTATCTTGTAGCGGCCCTTGAGCCCCTCTTTGTTGCGACGGAAGATTTTGATAAAATCGTCCATTCCCCCGAGAAAGCCGAGCCACACGGTGGTTATAATCATCAGTATGAGATAGATATTGCGCAGTCGGCCAAGCAGCAAGACGGGTATGAGGATAGACACGATGATGATGACACCGCCCATGGAGGGCACGCCTATCTTCTTGACACCAAAGGGGTCTATCGAGGCTTCTCGCTGAGTCTCGGTAATCTGTTTTTTCTTCAGGTACTTAATGAATTTCTCGCCAAACCAGGCTGAGATAACGAGCGAGAGTATCAGCGCCAACAGGGAGCGAAACGATATGTAGCCCCACATGTGCGACCCGCTGATGCCGAACTGCTCCAAGAATCTAAATAAGTAGTATAACATCGGCCGGAGTATTACTGGTTAGCGAATATGTCGCGGAGCACTTCCTTGTCGTCAAAGTGGTGCTTCACACCCTTGATCTCCTGATAATTCTCGTGGCCCTTGCCGGCCACCAGGATTACGTCGCCCTTCTGGGCCATCATACAGGCGGTGCGGATGGCTTCCTTGCGGTCTACAATGGTAACCACGTTCTTACGCTGCTGGGCCGTCAGGCCGGCCATCATGTCGTCTATGATGGCCTGAGGCTCCTCGAAGCGTGGGTTGTCGCTCGTTATGATTACCTTGTCGCTCTGCCGAACAGCCTCTTGGGCCATCAGCGGTCGCTTGCCTTTGTCGCGGTTGCCGCCAGCCCCACATACGGTTATCACGTGACCCTTCTTATTGAGCACTTCATGTATGGCGTTGAGCACGTTGGCCAGGGCGTCCGGGGTATGGGCATAGTCTACGATGGCGGTATATCCCTCGGGCGAGTGAACAGGCTCCAGACGTCCACTCACGCTGTGCAGGGTGCTCATCACCACCAGGATGTCGTCAGGGGCCTTACCTAACATACGGGCGGCACCATATACGGCCAGCAGATTGCTCACATTAAACTTTCCGATGAACTGAACGCCCACCTCATGACCGTCTATCTCCAGGTACATGCCCTCAAAGTGACACTCCAGGATGCGGCCACGGAAGTCGGCCATCTGGCGGGTAGAGTAAGTCTTAACCTGGGCCTTGCAGTTCTGTACCATAACCATGCCGTTCTTGTCATCAGCGTTGGTAATGGCAAAGGCCGTCTTGGGCAGACCGTCGAAGAAAGCCTTCTTGGCGTTGCGGTAGTTCTCGAAGGTCTTGTGGTAGTCCAGGTGGTCGCGGGTGAGGTTGGTGAAGATGCCGCCGGCAAACTTCAGACCGCTGATGCGCTTCTGGGCAATGGCATGCGACGAACACTCCATGAACGCGTACTCGCAGCCGGCATCGGCCATGCGTCCCAAGAGTTCATTGAGCTCGATAGGATCCGGTGTGGTGTGGTCAGCTGGTATCGCCTCGCCCTCTATATAGTTACATACCGTAGAGAGGAGACCACACTTGTGGCCCATCTTGCGAAACATATTATATAATAAGGTGGCGATGGTGGTCTTGCCGTTGGTTCCGGTTACGCCAACCAACTTCAGCCTGCGCGACGGGTCGCCATAGAAGATGGTGGCTGCCTTGCCGGCTGCGTCCTCGGTCGACTCGACCCGTACATAGGTTACCCCGTCGGCCAGCGTGGCGGGCATCTCCTCGCACAACACGGCCCGGGCACCCTGTTCGATGGCTTTGGGTATAAACTTGTGGCCATCTACCTGCGTACCTCTCATGGCGATGAAGAGGTGGCCCTCCTTGATGCGCCGAGAGTCTATGTTTACTCCTGTAATCTCAGTCTCCACATCACCTACGATGGTGACGGGCTTGATGTTCTTGAGCAGTTCTTGTAGTCTCATAATATATATAAGTATAATGTTAATCTAATATAAGTTGGCAGCGCTGCCCGCGACGGGCGGGCGTACCAGGCACCAGACTCTGGCGGGCCACCTTGCCGCGGCCCACGAGCTGTACGCGTATGCCGCGGCTCTCCAGCAGATACACGGCATCGCGCGCGCCCATGCCCACCACATTGGGCACCTGGCGGGCGCCTCCGGGCGTGGCCCTGGTAAGCCGTACCGAGTTGCGACGGCACTCGGCTGTTCCCCAGATAGGATTGCCGGTGGCATACGACCCACTCCAGCTGGCATTGTTATGTATGCCGAGTCGGTTGAGTACATACCCGGCCGAGCAGATATTGCCGGATTTCACATCGGGTATGGGCCTGCTTGCTGAGTCGCGCGCGTCGGTCACATCCATCTTCAGGCTCTGGGCCATGATGCCCTCGGCTATCTCGTGGAACACCTTGGCGCTCATGGAGCCGCTGGCGGGAAGTCCCGTCTTCTGTATGCACACGATGCAACTGTAGCGGGGAGCGTCGGCGGGAAAGTAACCGGCAAAGCTCAGCAGGTAACGGGTGGTACCGCTCTTGTATCCGCCCTTACCCTGCGATACCTGGGCCGTGCCCGTCTTACCGGCTATCTTGAACGAGGTAGACCCTGCTTTCTTACCTGTGCCTCGCGACACCACATGTTCCAGCATGGCCTGAACCTTGCGTACCACGGGCAGGCTACAGATGTGCTCCTTGCCTGGCACCACCTCGGGTGGGAACTCGTCGAGCACCTCGCCGTTCTTGACCACCGACTTGACAAAGCGGGGGTACATCATGCACCCATCATTGGCTATGGCGTTGTAGAAGGCGAGGGTAGATATGGGTGGCACCTGGGTCTCGTAGCCTATACTCATCCATGCCAGCGATGTTTTACTCCAGTTAACCCACTGCCCGCGGCTGTTCTTGCGCGGCATACGCACAATGGCAGGACTGTAACCAGGGAGAGGGAGCTTCAGGTCGGCCGTGATACCTGAACGGTACACGCCTTCGACAAATTTCTCAGGGTGACGGCCGTAGTAGTCCTCTATAATACGGCTCACGCCGATGTTGGAGCTTACCTCCAGGGCGCGACCCATGGTGATGGTGCCGTAACCGCCCCTGCTCCAGTTGTGATCCTTCATGGGGCGACCGTGCATGTCGAAGACACCATTACCAGTCTCGACCACGCGACTGGTATCGCACATGCCGTCTTGGAGGGCAGTCATCAGGGAGACTGTCTTAAACACCGAGCCAGGCTCCATAAGGTCGGCCACGGCGTGATTCCTGCGCTCGGCATAGCTGCCGTCGGCACACCTCTCCAGATTAACGATGGCCTTGATGTCGCCAGTCTTAACCTCCATCACTATAGCCACGCCCACGTTGCCATTAACGTTCTTACCCTTGAGTTCAGCCAGCAGGGCACGCTCAGCCAGGTCCTGCATGTTGACATCTATCGTGGTAACGATGTCGGCACCGTCAGTGGGAGGCGTGTCAGTAATGTTGAGGTACTTGTTGAGCACCTTGCGACGGTGTATAATGCCGTTCTTGCCACGCAGCAGGGCATCGTAGAACTTTTCCAGTCCGTTCTTGGCCTCGTCCTTGCCGGGATAGAGGTCGCCCACGGTACGGTTGTCGCCAAAGGGATGCTGGCGCGAGTCAAACTTCTCGCAGTAGAAGCCGCCGGTATAGCCGCGGAGACGGAACACAGGCAGCGACTTGACCTCGCAGTAGGTATTGTAGTCTACACGGCCGTCGTAGATGGCCCAGCGACGGCTCTGCTGGCTGCGCCCCTCTTCCAGGTAGCGCTTGTACTGAGCCGGTGTACGCCCAGGAAACATGGCGCTGAGCCCGGCGCTGATAGAGTCTACCTTGATCCGCCACAGAGAGTCGGTTCCGGCGTCGTGTATGGTCTTGAAGTCTACAAACAGCTTATACTCAGGGAGCGAACTGGCCAGGACAGTGCCGTTGCTGCTCAGAATATTGCCCCGCACAGCAGGCACAGCCACACTGTCCTTCTTGACACGGCTGGCCACCTGCATCCAGTAGGCACGCTTAACTGTCATAATGTAGGTAGACTTAGCTACCACTACCACGGCCACTAAGGTCATCATAACCGCAATGAAGTAATAGCGCGGCATGGTCTTCTTGTTGTCAAATTTGCTCATTTCTCGGGTACTGTTATCAGATAAGGGGGCTGGGTGGGCATCTTGAGGGTACTGTCGTTGTTAGCTTTCAGCATGTCGAGCACATTGCTCTCGCGGCTCAGCTCCGTAAGTTTGTTGCCAGTAGCCTGGGCCTTGTACTTGGCGTCCAGAAGCTCTTTCTGCAGCTTGTCTATCTCTATCAGGCTCTGCTGGCAACTGTAGCGGTTGGATATATAGAGGATAATGAAGACCACGACCAGCAGGAAGAGCCATATCTGCCTGCGGATGGTCGACGTGTTGAGGATGTCGCCTCCCAGGATGCGTCCAAAGGTGAGGTTGGCCGACAGGGGTGTATCCTCGCTGGCCGTCTGGCTCTTGATTACCTCCTTCAGCGTGGGCTGCTCGGCCAGGGCGTCCTGTGTGGCGCTCGGCGTGGGTATGCCGGTCACCGTGGTCTTTATATCGGTTTGCTTATCTGTCATTTCTTCTCTGCTATTCGTAGTTTGGCGCTCCGGCTCCGGGGGTTACGGGCCTGCTCATCGGCCGTAGGCACTATCACCTTGTTGTTAACCAGCCGATAGGGGGTGTCGGTATGGCCATAGAAGTCTTGCTGCACGCGGCCCTCGGCATTGCCGGCGCGCATCACGTTCTTCACGATGCGGTCCTCGAGCGAGTGATAGGTTATCACCGACAGCCGCCCGCCGGGTTCCAGCAGCGAGGTGGCGGCGGCGAGCATCTCGCGGAGAGCCTCCATCTCGTGATTGACCTCGATACGCAGTGCCTGGAACATCTTGGCCATGTCTTTCTTCTCGCGCTCGCGGCGGAAGAGGGGTTCCACGGCCTGGATAAACTGCTGCGTGGTAGCGATGGCTCCGCCCTGACGGGCGCGGACGATGGCCGAGGCGATGCGGCGCGAGTTCTTGAGTTCGCCATACAGGTAGAACACATCGGCCAGGGCCTCCTCGTCGTAGCTGTTCACAACGTCGGCCGCTGTCTGTTCGGCGCTCTTGTTCATACGCATGTCCAGGGGAGCATCAAAGCGGAAGGAGAAGCCGCGGCTCTCGTCGTCGAAGTGGTGCGACGACACGCCTAAGTCGGCCAGCAGACCGTCGATATGGTCTACGCCGTAGTAGCGCATCCAGTTGCGCAGGTAGCGAAAGTTGGAGCGCACGAAGGTAAACCGGTCGTCGGCCACGACGTTACGCTCGGCGTCGGCATCCTGGTCAAAGCTATACAGGTGGCTGTCGGCGGTAAGCCTACTGAGAATGGCGCGCGAGTGTCCACCACCGCCAAAGGTAACATCGACATACACGCCATGGGGGTGTATGTCCAGCCCGTCGATGCTCTCCCGGAGCAGTACGGGAACGTGATAGGTGCTTGCTGTGGTTATCATCGTATGGTCGTTGGTGGGGCTAAGACTGGGCACCGGCCGCATCAGGTGAGCCCATGATGTCGCCGAGCTGCCGGGCAAACTCCTCGGCCTCTACGAAGGGGCGCTCGGTGCCTGCATTGTTCCACAGCTCGATGGTGTCGTCCATGCCTATAAATTTTACGTCCTGTTCTATGCCCGCCATGCGCAGGTAGCGGCGCGGTACGAGCAGTCGCCCGTTAGCGTCGAGGGTCAGCGGCTCCACGTCTGACACAAACTGGCGGAACAACTGCTGATGCTGGGGGTTCCACCGGTTGAGCCGTGCGCGCAGCAGATTGAGTTGCTCGTTCCACACACTCTCCGGGTAGAGCACCAGACATGGTTGGAAGATGTCCTTACGCAGGATAAGTCCCTCCTCGCCAGCTGCCTGGAGCAGCTTGCGGAAAGCGGCGGGCAGAAACACCCTCCCCTTGCTGTCGGCCTTGGCCTCTATGCTTCCAACAAATCGCATGCGTACATCTTTAATATAAAACAGAAATTTCGAGGTCAAAGATACATATATTTCCCCACACTGCGCCACTTTTCTCCACTTTTTTTTGATTTTTGGCGCAATTTGTTGACGCGCCCGCCACAGCCCGCGTAGTCACGGAGATGGCCACGACGATGAAATGGGTGGTAAACGGCGCTCCCCACTTAGCCCCCTCAAAGGGGACAGCAACAAATGGCGGAACACCAGCCGCCTAAGATACCCCCGGAGAACTTGCTGCAAATTCCGCGACCATCGCGGGAAATGCGAAGACTGGTCTTTACGTTTCTAAAGACGGCTCCCAGTTCGCTAATGGTGGCTCCCAGGATTGAGAAGGTCGGTCTCCTCGATTAGCATGACTACTCTCCTGGATATAGGGATAGCCATCAGCCCAGCGCTTTTTACCTTTTTACTCTTTTACATTTTGACTTTTCACCTAAAGGTCATCGGGGAAGGTACCCCGGCCAACCTGTCACCCACAGCCACAACCGATGTTACAATAGTGGTAAAAATAAAAACATTTTTTAAGCAAAATAATAGCGTAATTGAAAAACTTGTGTTATTTTTGCACCTACATTCATGTTATGAAGTAAGCTATAAGTGGAGAAAACCATAGACATTGACAGGATATTGGCCAGCAAGATGGGTGCCAAGGCACGCTTTGTGCCGGGGTTTGTCACGGGCTGGCTCAAGCGGATTGTCCATGAGGACGAGGTTAACAGCTTCCTCTGGGAGTCGCGCCACCTCTCGGGAACTCCTTGGCTCGAAGAGTGCGTCAAGTACCTGCGCATGACGCTCCAGATTGAAGGCCTGGAAAATCTGCCCGACAAGAACGACGGCCGTCTCTACACCTTTGTCTCTAACCACCCCCTCGGCGGACAGGACGGCGTGGCCCTCGGCTCGATCATAGGCCGCCACTACGACGGACATTTCCGCTATCTGGTTAACGACCTGCTGCTCAACCTGCCCGGTCTCAAGCCTGTGTGCATAGGCATCAACAAGACCGGCCGCCAGAGCCGCAGTTTTCCGGCCATGGTCGAGGCAGGTTTCAGGAGCGACAACCACATGCTTATGTTCCCCGCGGGGCTCAACAGCCGCAAGCGCCCAGACGGCACCATACACGACCTGCCGTGGAAGAAGACCTTTATCACCAAGAGCGTGGAGTACCAACGCGACGTAGTGCCCATCCACTTCGGCGGGCGCAACTCGGAGCGGTTTTACCGCATCGCCCGGTTCAGCGATAAGTATCTTCCATTCAACCTGGCCATGATGTTTTTGGTCGACGAGATGTACAAGAATGTCGGCAAAACTTTCCGCATAGCCATCGGGAAGCCCATCCCATGGCAGACGTTTGACAAGACACACACGCCGATGGAATGGGCGAAAATAGTAGAAGACATGGTTTACGAGCTATAGACAGATAGAACGATTATGGAACAAGATATCATAAAGCCCATCAGCAGGGAGCTGCTCAAGGCCGAGCTGACGCCCGAGCGGCAGCTCCGTATGACCAACAAGAGCCATAACGAGATATACGTGATAACGGCCAAGCAAGCGCCCAACGTCATGCAGGAGATAGGAAGGCTCCGCGAGGAGGCATTTCGTACCGCGGGCGGCGGCACAGGCAAGTCGGCCGACATAGATGAGTTTGACACGATGGAGAACGGCTGCAAGCAGCTCATAGTGTGGAACCCCGAGGCCGAGGAGATTATCGGAGGCTACCGATACCTGTTCGGCACCGACTGGAAGATAGACGCCAACGGGCAGCCGGTACTCGCCACCAGCCACATGTTCCACTTCTCGGAGCGGTTCATGCGCGACTACGCACCATACACCGTCGAACTGGGCCGCTCGTTTGTCTCGCTCGACTACCAGAACGTCCGCAAGAACACCAAGAGTATCTTTGCACTCGACAACCTATGGGACGGACTCGGCGCGCTTACCGTGCTGTATCCCAACCTCAAGTACTTTTTCGGAAAGATGACCATGTACCCCAGCTACATACGCCGGGGACGCGACATGATACTCTTTTTTCTGAAAAAGCACTTCGATGACAAGGAGAACCTCATCGTGCCGATGAAGCCACTGGTCATTGACACGCCCGAGGACGAGCTGGCCAAGCTGTTTCCCTATGACGATTTCCGCGAAGACTACCGCGTACTCAACCATGAGATACGTCAGCTGGGCTACAACATACCACCGCTGGTCAATGCGTACATGAACCTAAGTCCCACGATGAAGCTCTTCGGCACCGCCATCAACTATGGCTTCGGCGATGTAGAGGAGACGGGCATACTCATAGCCGTTGACGAGATACTGGAGGAAAAGCGCATCCGCCACATAGACTCCTTCATCAAGGAGCACCCCGAGGCACTGCAGATAACCAGCGGGGCCAACAAAGTGATATACCGAGACGGCAGCAAGTAGGGCGCGCGCCACTCGCCCCACCCTACCAGTTGTCAGACTGATGGCCCCGACCGTCGCCATGGCTTCTTTTCACATGCTGGCCGCCCAGTCGCGGGGCCAGCCGCAGCACTTGTCATCGTTCTAAAAGCCACCCACGCCAGAGGCTTCGACCCCCTTGATAATCAAAATCATCGTCCGTTGAGTTTTTGCAACTAAGAACATCCTTACGGTTGTACCATTTCTGACTATATTTGCCGAAAATATCTTATGCCCAAATCGGTCAAATATGAGATGCCAGCACCTATTAACGTCCGCAGAAGCGCCATGGCTCCATGCGTAGCCCGTCTTTCAGACCCACCTGATGGCCTACTACCATATATATACATCTCCATTATTATAACTAAAAACAACGCTTTATGAAAAAAACTAACTGTATGTAGTTGCTGACCCTAAGCATGGCCGTAACAACGCTCACGAACAGCTGTAGTGAAGACTCGGGAGGCATAGAGCCTATCCGCATCGAGCTGAGTAAGGCGACCCAGACCGACTTTGCCGCCTGTGGCAACGATTTTGCCAACAGCCTGCAGGCTAATCTCGCCAACCAACAGGGTGAAAGGAGGCTCAATGTGGTGGTATCGCCCATCAGCGTGCAGTATCTGATAAGCATGATGGGCAACACGGCCACCGACGAGGCGCACGAAGAGGTTTTCAACGCATTAGGCATCAGCAACTACACCTTAGCTCAGGCCAACCAGCACAACAAGGAACTGCTCGACCGTCTGCAGCAGGATGAACAATACGTCAAAGTGGCCCTGGCCAATAGTATATGGGCATCAGAGGGCTTCTCGCTGCCGCCCGAACTGAAACAGGCGATAGCTGCCAGCTACAACGCCGACATAGTGTATCACGACTTTATCAACAAGCCCAACGAGGCCAAGGCCCCCATAGACCTGTGGGCCAACGACAAGACCCACGGGCTGGTCAACAGGATGGGCATAACTCCCACACCGCAAACCGCCATTATCCTGGCCAACGCCACCTACTTTAACGGAAAGTGGTCGCAGCCCTTCAATGGCAAGGACACCCGCCCGGGCACGTTCTACAATGAGGACAACACCACATCGCAGGTCAGCATGATGGCCAAGAACATGTCGGCCAAGGTATATGCCGACGCCAACCTCTCGGTGGCCGAACTCAGCTACGGACGCGGCTATTACAGCATGATGATAGTGATGCCCAAAACATCCAGCAGCAACTGGCCGAACAGACGGACTGGTGGGGGCTGCACAACAAGCTGGTGACGGCTGATAACGTGGAGATAGTTATGCCCAAGTCTAAGGTAGAGAGCGACTGGACAAGCCTGGTAGAGACGTGCAAAGCCCTCGGGATAAGAAAACTGTTTGACCAGGCCGTCAACGGAACCAAGTTTGTCGCCATGGGGCAGAACGCCATGATAGAGGTAGACGAGAACGGCACCAAGGCCGCGGCTGTAAGCGCTGCCAAGGGAGACTTCACGTCACCAGGCACACCCTCGCAGATATGCCTCGACCATCCATTCGTCTATGCCATCCGTGAGAACACCACGGGAACTATCCTCTTCATAGGCAAAACGGGTAAGCTATAGTAGACTGATAGCCAATAGAAAAGCTGCGAGGACGGGGTACAGGGCCAGAGGCCGCCGCCCCATCCTCGCAGTTTATTACAGTAGACGCAGTAGGTCTATATGATGGGCAGCGAGATACCGTTAATCTTCTGGTAGATGTCCAGGGCGTAGATGTCAGTCATGCCGCTGATGTAGTCGATAACAGCCATGAGGCGGGTTTCGATATTGTCGCTCTGGATGTCGTACTGGCTACTGAAACGCTTGATGAGCTGCTGTGAGTGAAACTTCTCGGGACTGACGGCGGCACTCACCAGATCGCGCATCAGCGTCTCCATAATCTTATAACCCGACAGCTCCACGTCTAACACTACCCTGCTCTGATATATTTTCTCTCTTGACACCTTGGTACACCGCTTATAGGCATCGCGCTGCCGCGGTGAAATGGCCGAAATTAGGCTCTGGCGAAACTGGCCGACCAAGATTTCGGCCTCGTGGTCCACAAAGACGCGCACGCACTCACTCTCCAACTTGCCAACGACACAGGCACGCAGATAGACCACCTTCTCATTGACATCGGTAACACCGTCTGCCTCGACGCGACGGCGTATGGCCGCCCGGTCCTCGTCGTCGAAGAAACCTAAAAGCAGTTCCTCTGTCTCGGCAAAGGTGAGCAGCTTGAGTTTGTGGGCATCCTCGATGTCCATGATTTCATAGCAGATGTCATCGGCCGCCTCCATCAGGAACACGAGGGGATGGCGCACGTAACTAAGGGCCTCGCCTGGTGCCGAGGTACAGATTATGCCCAATTCATCGGCTATTTTGCGGTAGTAGGTTTCCTCTGACGAGAAAAAGCCAAACTTGCCATGACTGCCAGCCACCGAGGAGGCAAAGGGATACTTCACGATACTGGCCAGGGTGGTATAAGTCATCACAAAACCACCCTCGCGCCGACCGTTGAACCGATGGGTAAGGATGCGAAAGGCGTTGGCGTTGCCCTCGAAGTGAGTCAGGTCGTCCCACAGACGGTCGCTCACCCGCTCGCGCAGACCCATGCCCTCGCCCTCGGTAAAGAAGGCTTGGATGGCTTTCTCTCCGCTGTGGCCGAAAGGTGGGTTACCCAGGTCGTGAGCCAGGCCAGCCGTCTGGACGATGGTACCAATCTCCTCAAAGAGGGTGCCACGCAGCTCGGGGTGGCGGGTCATGAGCTCGCGGGCCACGTCGTCGCCCAAGGACTTGCCTAAGGATGACACCTCGAGTGAATGGGTGAGCCTATTGTGGACAAAAATACTCCCGGGGAGTGGGAAGACCTGCGTCTTGTTCTGAAGACGACGGAAGGGAGCCGAGTAAATAAGCCGGTCGCTGTCGCGCTTAAACTCGGAGCGGTCATCGTGGCGCTCATGACGTCTCTCCTGCCCGAGCCGCTTGTTGGAAATAAGTTGTAGCCAGTTCATACAGGCAAAAGTAGTGCAATTTTGCTTATTTAAATGCTTTTTGTGAGAAAAATGTTAATAATATGGCCAGAAATGCCTATTTTTGCATTTAAAATAAGGTACGGGAGCTCCGTGGCGACGGCCCTGGCTGTGCCCGCGCCACCCAGTGCCTACAAAATGACTTACACGAAGATGTTACAGGTTAAGATTATCAATAAGGGGCACCATCCGCTGCCCGAGTATGCCACCACGCAAAGTGCCGGACTGGACCTGAGGGCCAATCTGGAAGCTCCCATCACCCTACGGCCCATGGAGCGCCGGCTGGTTCCCACAGGTCTGTACATGGCGCTGCCCGCTGGCTACGAGGCACAGGTAAGGCCCCGCAGCGGGCTGGCCCTGAAGCATGGCATCACGGTGCTCAACTCGCCGGGAACCATCGATGCCGATTACCGAGGCGAGATTATGGTGCTGCTCATCAACTTCTCTGACACAGACTTTGTCATCAACGATGGCGAGCGCATCGCCCAAATGGTGGTGGCCCGCCACGAGCAGGTAGAGTTTGAACAGGCCGACGTACTCGACGACACCGAGCGGGGCGCTGGCGGCTACGGACACACGGGGGTAAAATAGCCAGACAGCCATGACACTACACAGACGTTTTATAATCCGGGCCTTGCTGATACTGATGGCTGTGGCCCTCGTACTGCCACTTGCAGCCAAGCGCAAGAAGGCTGCGGTGCGACCAGCCGTCGTGCTGTCGGCCGAGGACAGCCGCCGCTACGATTATTTCTTCCTTGAGGCGCAGCGCCAGAACCTCAAGGGCAACTATGCCGAGGCTTACGACCTACTTACCCACTGTCTGGAGATAAACCCGCAGGCTGCCGAAACTTACTATCAGTTGGCACTGTACCACTCGGCCATGGACAAGGATTCGCTCAGCATGGCCAACCTGCAGACCGCCGTGGCCCTGCGCCCCGACAACAAAACTTACTTAGAGGCACTGGCCAACAATTACTATAAACAGAAGAACTACGCCAAGGCGGCAGCTGTCTACGAGCAACTGGCCCGCAACAGCCGCGACCGCTCTGACCTGCAGCGCACGCTGCTAAGCATCTACGAACGCCAGAAAGACTATGGCAAGATGATCAGTTGCCTGAACCGCCTGGAGCAAATGGAGGGCAGCGGTGAGGACATTACCCTTTCCAAGGTCCATGTGTACGAGTTGCTCAACGACAGGAAGTCGGCACTCAAGACGCTGCGGCAACTGGTAGACGAGCATCCATTCGACCTGAACTATCAGGTGATGATGGGCAACTGGCTGATGCAGAATGGCAGCAAGGCAGAAGCTCTGCGCCTCTTTGCCGATGCCCTGAAGAAGGAGCCCACCAACACCAATGTACTCGGTTCGCTCTACGACTACTACAAGGATGCCGGCCAGGACACGGTGGCCTACAGTTTTCTGCGCCGCATACTCACCAGCCCTAAGACCGAGGCCGAGAGCCGCATGCTGATGATGAAGCGCTTCATCAAGAGCAACGAGAAAGAAGGGGGCGACAGCGTGCGCGTGCTGGCCCTGTTCGACCAAATAGCTAAGACCGTCAGCCTGGATGCCTCGATGGCCGAGCTGCGCTTAGCGTATATGAAACTGAAGCACATGCCCGACTCTGTGGTGCAGCAGTCCCGCAACCAACTGCTGCGGGTGGCCCCGGATAATGCCCCGGCCCGCTTCGAGACCATACAGCAGCTCTGGACTAAGCAGAAGTGGGACGAGGTGGCCCGGCTGAGCAAGGAGGGCACTGAATATAACCCTGACGAGATGGGGTTCTACTACTTCCTCGGCCTGTCTTACTATCAGAAGGAGCAGAATGACTCTGCCCTCAACGCCTTCCGCAAGGGCGTCGACGTGGTTAACGACGACAGCAATCCTGCCATCGTCAGCGACTTCTACTCTCTTATGGGTACCATTCTCCAGGACAAGGGCCAGTACGCCCAAGCATACGATGCCTTTGACAAGAGCCTGAAATGGAAGAGCGACAACACTGAGTGCCTGAACAACTACGCCTACTTCCTCAGCGTACGCGACACCGCGCTGACCAAAGCAGCCCAGATGAGTTACAAGACGATACAGGCAGAACCCAAGAACTCGACCTTTCTGGACACATACGCCTGGATTCTATTCAGGCAAAGCCGCTACGCCGAGGCCAAGATATACATAGACCAAGCCATGGCCAACGATACCGACTCGGTACAGAGCGCTGTCATCCTGGAGCACGCCGGCGACATCTACATGATGAACAAGCAGACCGACAAGGCCATAGACTACTGGCAGCGGGCCGTCAAGGCGGGTAGCGACAGCCCTCTGCTGCCTAAGAAGATACAACTGAAAAAATATATAGAAGATGAGAAAAAGACTAAATAAGTATGCCCTCCTGGCGGTCGTACTCACCCTGACCGCCTGCGGGGCCAAGAAGAACATAGTAACCACTCCGGCTACTACCGGGCAGGCTCAGAGCGCCAAGGCGACCACTCCGGCAGGCAGCGGACTGGCCTTTGTACAGCAGGTGGCCGACCAGAGCCTGTACCAGAAGAACATTACGGGCAACATGACCTTTAGCATCCAGGCCGGAAGCGTAAACCACAAGTTGGGGGGGGCTCTGCACATGCGGCGCGACGAGGTTATCCGTCTACAGGTAGTCGCCCCGATACTGCCGGTAGAGATAGGGCGCATAGAGTTTACGCCCGATTATGTACTGGTTGTAGACCGCTGGCACAAGGAGTACATCAAGGCCGACTACAACCAGTTGGCGTTTCTCAAAGAGAACGGGCTCGACTTCTACAGCCTGCAGTCGCTCTTCTGGAACGAGCTCCTCATGCCTGGCCGCCAGAAAGTGGGCGAGGGCGACCTCGGCAAGTACTACGTAGACACCTCCGTCCAGGGCAGCACGCTCCCCGTGAGTCTCAGCCAGGGCAAACTCAGTTTCTGCTGGAACGCCGGCCGCACTGACCACAAGATACACTCGGCCATCGTAACCTATGGGGGCAGCGGACATGGCTCCTCGCGCCTCACCTGGAACTACGCCGACTTCCAGAGCGTCGGCGTCAAGAGTTTCCCTGCCACCCAGTCGTTCACCTTCACCACATCGGCCACGGGCAAGACCCAGCAGGGCACTATCAGCTTCACCCTCGACCGTGTAGGCACCGACTCGCGATGGGAAGCACGCACTACCGTCTCTGATAAATACAAGCGGATAGAAGCCCGCGATGTTTTTGACAAATTACTCAATCTGCAATGAGACGCATCATCACCATCCTGTTGGCTTCGGCCTTAGCGCTGACCGTACCAGCACAGACCAAGACTAAGACACGTAAGCCGGCCACCACCACGGCCGCTAAGGGCCGCAAGGGCACTAAGTCTGTACGCAAGTCGGCCGTCAAAGCTGTCAAGAAGTCAGCCCCTACATCTATCAAGGGACTGCGCAACGAGCGGGCTGCCATCCAGCGCAAGATAAAGCAGCAGGAACAGGCACTCCGAACCAACAAGGCCAATGTATCTAAGCGCCTCAAAGACCTGCTGATCATCAACTCTGAGATAGGAGAGAAGCAGAAGTCTATCGATGGCATCCAGCAGGACATCAACCACATCGACGGCAACATAGGCATCCTACAGTCGCAGCTCCAGACACTTGAGAAGCAACTTGCCGACCGTCGCGAGAAGTACATCAAGTCTGTACGCTACATGGCGCGGCACCGTTCGGTTCAGGATAAGCTCATGTTTATCTTCTCGGCCAAGACCTTTACCCAGATGTACCGTCGCATGCGCTTCGTCCGCGAGTATGCCGCCTATCAGAAAGTACAGGGCGAGATGCTCAAAGCTAAGCAGCAGCAGGTAGACGACAAGCACCGCCAACTCCAGAACGTGCGCGGGCAGAAAAACTCACTGCTCAACAAGAACGTGCAGGCCCGTACCGAACTGGAAGGTAAGCAGACCGAGCAGCAGAACATCGTACAGGGACTGCAGCGACAGCAGAAAACTATCCAGACCATTATAGATGAGCAGAAAAAGAAGAACGCGGCGCTCAACGCGCAGATAGACCGACTGGTGGCCATCGAGGTGGCCAAAGCCAAGGCCCGTGCCGAGGCTGAGGCCAAGCGCAAGGCCGAAGCCGAAGCTAAGCGCAAGGCTGCCGAACTGGCTCGCAAGAAGGCCGAAGCCGAGGCCAAGGCCCGCGAGAATGAGCGCAGGATAGCCGAGGCCAAGGCCCGCGAAGCGCAGTTGAAGGCGCAGGCCGAGACAGCCACCCAGCGTAAGCAGGAAGCCGAGCGCGAACGAGCCGAGCAGGCCATGCGCGAAGCCCGGGCCAACCTCGAGGCGGCCGAGCGTAAGGCCAAGGCCGACGAGGCCCGCAGCCGCAAAGAGATAGCCGAGGCCAAGAAAGACATGGCCGAAGCCTCATCACTCAGTTCGGTCGACCGCATGATGAGCGGTGGCTTCGAGGCCAACAAGGGCCGTCTGCCTATGCCCATCACGGGCAGCTACAAGATAGTGAGCCACTATGGCCAGTACACTGTCGAGGGCCTGAAGGGCGTAACACTCGACAACAAGGGTATCAACATCCTGGGCCGTCCTGGGGCTGTTGCCCGCAGTATCTACGATGGCGAGGTGAGTGCCATCTACGACTGGGAGGGTTCTATGTTTGTCATGGTGCGTCACGGTGCTTACATCTCGGTGTACTGCAACCTGTGCTCCGTCAGCGTAAGCAAGGGCCAGAAAGTTTCTACCCGTCAGGCGTTGGGCACGGTAGGTGCCGACAACATCCTGCAGTTCCAGCTCCGTAAAGGATCAGCCAAACTGAACCCTGAGGCATGGCTCGGGCGTTAGCCGCCATCTCTCCCCCGTTTCTTCTAACTATTACGCATAGCGCACAGGTTTCTCCGAGGAGTCTGTGCGCTATGCGTTGGTGGTACAGCCATCTGCGCCATGGGTACCAACATTTGCTCCATGGGCACAACGCAGTTCCATGGGCGACTGTCCGGTATGACGTCTGAAATAGCGACAGAAGAAGGAAGTGTCGCTGAAGTGATACTCGCTCGCTATCTGCTTCATACTCTGCTGGCCAGCACTTAGCTGAAGCCTGAGCTGCAGGATTGTATAGTGGTCTATTATCTTCTTGGGTGTCTCGTTGGTTATCTGCCTTACTATCATGGTTAGGTACTTAGGCGTGATGCTCAGCTCACGCGCATAGTACGACACATCGCGCGACAGACGGTAGTCGCGCTCCACCAGCATCATAAACTGGTTGAACAGTTCGCGTACCCGGCGCGATTCGGGCCCCTTGGGGCGCATCTGGGGGTTACGCATCAGGTACTCGTGGAAGCCCACGAAGAACGCCTTGAGCTGTAGCAACACCAGTTGGGTAACACAGCTACACTCGGGCTGATCCATATACACATGGAGCAGGCCAAACATGTTGTCGATGATGCGAGTAACCACGGGGGAGCCCGGTTGGCAACGGTCGTAACGGAGCCCCGAGTACACCGTCTGCTCTATCTGTAGGCTGGCAGCCCTTAGCAGCGAGGCATCATAGCGCAGCAGCTCGACCTTGAAGTCGGCCGAGACTTTAGAGGCCGTTCCGCCAACATCCCCGTCGGCCTGCAGACATACCACATCATTGGGAAACAGGGTGATAACAGCCCCCACCTGCAAATCCCATTCCGTAAAGTTGACCCGGAGCTGTGCCCTACCCGCTCTGACTATCAGGATGGCCCCATAGCCCAGCACCTGTGGCCCCATAGCCCACCCCCCTAATGAGGTGATGACAAGCTGGGGTGTAGCGGTGGTCGAAAAATCTATCTCGTTATACATATATATAATAAGGTGTCGTCGCGGTGGAGCGGTTCATGGCTCCGAGCGCCGCCATAACTTCCTTTTTAGGTACAAATATCGCAAAAATAGCTCACATTAGTGAACTATTCTTCCCTAAAAGTCCGTAACCATAGAAAAAACAGTACCCGCCCACCCAGCAGAAAGCACTACCTTTGCACCCGACAAAATCAATAAGTTTTTTCAAGTGACACAACATTCTCTTTTAATCACACTTGCCCTTATCGCGTGTACGGGCACAGCCCCCGCGCAGACCACCCCACCCGCTCCCACAGCTGGCACCACCCTGACCATAGCTCAGTTGTTCGAGCAGGTAGAGGCAGGCAGCCGCAGCATCCGCACGGCCAAGACATCTACCGACATGGCCCAACAGGACATCGCCCATGCCCGCTCCCAACGGTTGCCCGACATCAGTGCCGACCTGTCGGTCAGCTATTTAGGCAACGCTCTGCTCAGCGACCGCCACTTTGGCGACATCCACGGCCTCCACTCGCCCCACTTTGGTAACAGCTTCGCCCTGGAAGCGCAGCAAGTCATCTACTCGGGCGGTGCCCTCACAGCTGGGGTCAACCTGGCCCAATTAGGACAGCGTCAGGCCGAAACTAATGTACGCCAGGTAAGACAGCAAGCACGCTTCGAGGCCCTGGGCCAGTATCTGGACCTATACAAGACTGACAACCGCATCAGGGTCTATGAACAGAACATCGCCCTGACCCGACGTCTGTTAGACGAGATAAGGCTGCGGCAACAGCAGGGCATGGCGCTGAAGAATGATATCACGCGATACGAGATGCAGATGGAGCAACTACAACTGGGCCTGACACAGCTACGCAACACGCGGGCCATCCTCAACCACCAGTTGTGCAACACCCTATCGCTGCCCGGCACCACCCAGCTGTACCCAGATACTACGGTGGCTGCCGAGGTATGCCCCAAGCAGGGCGAGGTTTACTGGCAACAGGTAGCCACGAACACGGCACCCATCATGGAGCAACAGCAGATAAGGGTGAGCATGGCCCAGCAGAACGAGAAGCTGGCCCGCGCCGCCCGACTGCCCAAGGTGGCCGTAGTGGCCGCCAACCAGTTCAATGGGCCTATCACCTTTGAGCTGCCGCCCATCAACAAAAATCTGAATATATGGTATGTAGGCGTGGGTGTCAAGTATAGCCTCAGCGCGCTGTTCAAGACCAACCACCACATCACCCAGACACAACTGGCCACCCTGCACGCCCAGCAGGACATGGCCGTGGCTGCCGAGCAGCTCAACAACCGGACTAACCAGGCTTACACCCTGTACCTACAGACCTACACGGAGCTGGCCACGCAGCGCAAGAGCGTAGAACTGGCCCGTCAGAACTACGAGGTCATCAACGCCCGCTACTTAGGGCAGATGGTTCTGGTAACCGACATGATAGATGCCGCCAACCTGCGCCTCAACGCCGAGCTACAGGAGGTCGATGCGCGCATCGGCATCGTATATGCCTACTACCGCATGCGCTTCATCGCCGGCATCATTTAACCCCATACACACCATAGATACCCTTAACACATTATAGTATGAACAAGAAAATCATTAAGCGACTCTACAACATAATAGTTATCATCATTGTGGCCGGCGCGGCCGCCTGGGCTTTCTCCAACTTCTTCCACTGGGGACGCAACGAGTACACCGACGATGCCCAGGTGATGCGCCACATTACCCCCGTCAACACCCGCGTACAGGGATTTATCCGCGAGATACACTTCAGCGACTTCCAGTATGTACACCGTGGCGACACGCTGGTCATTATCGATGATTCAGAGTACCGCCTGCAACTGGCCCAAGCCCAGGCAGCCCTGCGCGGACGCCAGTCGGGGTCTTCAGCCGTATCGGCCAGCATGGGCACCACCCAGGGCAATGTGGCCACGGCCTCGGCCGGTATCAACGAGGCACGGGTGGACATGCTCAACGCCCAGGCTGACCTGGCCCGCTACACAGCGCTATTGGCCAAGGATGCCGTGACACGCCAGCAGTACGACAACGCCCACACCCGCTATCTGGCGGCCCGCGCCCGCTATGAGCAGGCCAAGGGACGGCAACAGGCAGCTGCCTCGGTACGTGGGGTGCAGACCCACGAGTTAGGCGGAGCCCGTGCCGGCGAGAGCGTGGCCGAGGCACAGTTGCGCCTGGCCCGACTTAACCTGTCGTACACCGTCATCACGACTACCTGCGATGGCATTATGAGCCGCAAGGACATCCATGTGGGACAGCTGGTACAGCCCGGACAGATGCTGGCCCGCATTGTGGATGCCCATGACGTATGGGTAATGGCCAACTACCGCGAGAGCCAGATGAAGCACATCCAGACGGGCTGCGCTGTAACCTTCCAGGCCGACGCACTACCCAACGTAACCATCAAGGGGCGTGTTGAAGCCATATCGGGGGCTGCAGGGTCGGCCTACTCCATGATACCGGTAGACAATGCCACGGGCAACTTTGTTAAGGTGGAACAGCGGGTGCCCGTGCGTATCCGCCTGACAGCCGACAACGACCGTAAGCAGGTGGCGTTACTCAGGGCCGGACTCAATGTAGAGACCGAGGTAGAATATGCCGACCAATAAATTATTAACCATTAGCTAATTACTCACAGATGCCAGGACCTCCTATACTCCAAGGGCCATTCCGCGTGCCCTCGTTCAATGGGCACATCCCGCGGCGGCTCCAGCCGTGGCTGTATCTCGTCATAGCCTTTCTGTTCCAGTTCTCGGCAGGCATATATGGCGGTGCCATGCCCCAGGTGATGGGCAGCCAGAGCCTGATGCGCGAGGATGTACTGATGATAGTGATGTGCAATGTGGTGGGAGTCAACATGCCGTTTCCCTTTCTCTTCCGCCTCAAGTTCAGGTTTACCAACCGCCAGCTGCTCATTACCGCTGCCCTTGTAGTGGGCGTGTGCAATGTGGCCATCGTACACACCCAGTCGGTAGTGGCTATGTGTATTATAGCCTATGTGGCCGGCTTCTTCAAATTGTGCGGCACCTTTGAGTGTATGTCCACCATCCAGCTGTGGATGACACCCAAGCGCGACTTCACCATCTTCTTCCCGTTGCTATACTGCGTGGTGTTAGGCAACATGTCCCTCTGCCCATGGGTAACTGAGCACTTGGTGTACATATACCAGGACTGGCGCTGCATGAACTATCTCATGGCGGGAGCCATGATGGTAGTGGCCCTCTTCCTGATGCTCACCACCCACAACTTCAGGTTTATGAAGCCGCTGCCCTTTGTCAGCTTAGACTGGCTGGGCTGCATCCTGTGGTCGCTGGTAATGATAGAGGTGATATTCTTCTTCAATTACGGCGAGTTCTACACCTGGATGGACAGCCGGGTCATGCAGGGCTGCCTGCTCATGGTCGTGGTAACCCTGTGGCTGTGCATAGGGCGCATGCTGCACATCCGCCATCCCTACATAGCCCCTGCGGCCTGGCGCTACAGGCGCCTGGTACCCCTGCTCATCCTATTTACCTTTGTCGAGTGGATGGGCAGCACGCCCAAGGTACTGCAGACAGCCTTTACCAGCAGCGTGCTGCACTGGGGAGGGCTCACCACCAACGTATTCAACCTGATAGAGTGGGTGGCTGCCATCGCGGGGTGCCTGTTCTGCCTGTTGTGGGTCAATGTACTACACCAGAAATACACCCGGCTGCTCACCGTGGGTGTGGCGGCCATGGTGGCCTATCCAGTTATGATGTATATGCTGATAGATCCCACCCTGAACATCGAGGCGCTGTACTTGCCCGTCTTCCTGCGCCAGTTTGGCAACGCCATCTTCTTTACCACGCTCACCATTTACCTGGAGGAACTCATGCCGTTCGAACATTTCTTCATGGGACTTACCATGGCGGGCCTGGTGCGCAACGGCACGGTGGGCACCATGTGCTCTGGTCTGTACAGTCTGGCTCTGCGCCATCAGATAGCCGACAATATGGTACGCGGATTACCCTATGACATACCCGGACTGATGGTGATAAGCATACGGCAGCTCTATGGCTTTACCTGTGTGGTGGGCGTGGCCGTACTCATCATCTTCCTGCTGTGGGACATACAGCCTGTACGCAGTACGCTGAAGAAGATGCCCGCCTGGAACTACTTGGGACGCAGGGCCAAACACTTTCTGCGCAGGCAGCAGGCTGCCCCCATGACGGTGACAAAAAATAATTAGCCAAAAAACCTACACGTATGTAGAAAAAGTGTATCTTTGCACCTTACCTACGAGCCCTGGATAGCCGTAGGCGTTTTGCATAGATACAACGATGGATAAAGACATTAACACAGTTACTGATGCACAGCGCAAGCGGGCCATTAACCGCATAACGCTCAAGGGCAGTGTCATTAATGTGGTACTGCTGGTATTCAAGTTTGTCGCCGGTATCGTGGGCGGTTCGGCCGCCATGATAGCCGACGCCGTACACTCGCTGTCAGACTTCCTGACCGATGTGGTGGTCATCCTCTTCGTACACCTGAGTAATAAGCCAGAGGACCGCGACCACAACTACGGACACGGAAAGTACGAGACGCTGGCCACAGCGCTTATCGGCATAGCCCTGCTCTTTGTCGGGGCCATGCTGTTCTACGACGGCACGGAGAAGATAGTACACACTATACATGGCGAGGTATTGGATCAGCCTGGGTGGATAGCCTTGGTGGCCGCCTTGGCAAGTATAGCCCTCAAGGAGTGGGCCTACCAGTTTACGGCCAGGGCTGGCCGACGCTACAACTCGCCCGCGGTGACGGCCAATGCCTGGCACCACCGCTCCGATGCTTTCTCCAGTATAGGCACAGCCGTGGGCATTGGCGGTGCCATCATCTTAGGCAACCGCTGGGCCGTACTTGACCCCATAGCAGCCGTGGTGGTAAGCCTGTTTATCATACGTACAGCATACAAGCTCATCACGGTGGCCACCGACGAACTGTTGGAGAAGAGCCTGCCGGCCAATATAGAGCAGGAGATAACAACCATCGCCGAGAGTGAACCCTCGGTGAGCGGCATACATCACCTGCGCACCCGCCGCATAGGCAGCCAGATGTCTATTGAGATGCACTTGCGTATGCCGGGCAACATTACGCTCTACGATGCTCATCAGCATGCCTCCAATATAGAGCAACGGCTGCGCCTGCGTTTCGGCCAGCACACGTATATCAGTCTGCACGCCGAGCCACTCAAAACACACGGAGTGTATCAGCAGCCGTAGCCCATACACATACCATACTAACAAGAGCGGGGAGACAAGACCACAGATAGTTTTGTCTCCCCGCTCTTGTTATAGAGGTCAGGAAGTAGGACAGGACCTACTCGGCACACACCGCGACCGTCGCTACCTGAGTGCAGTCGACACCCGTCCCAATATCATACGCGACGATGTCCGTACGTGTACCGTCTGGCGCACGTCGCGTGCGTTAGAGGCCACCTCTAAGGGGTAATCGCCGGCATCCAGCACCCAAGCATTTTCCTGTTCATCGAAGTAAGCCATGTCGCGCAGCGCAAAGGTCACCTCCAGTGTCTGACTCTCGCCTGGCTGGAGCAGCCGCGTCTTGCCAAAAGCTATCAGCTGGTGGCGCAACGAGGGCACGGGGGCATACACCTGTACTACTTCCTTGCCGGCATACTGGCCACTGTTAGTTATCTTAACCTTCAGCTTGAAGTTACCATCATCCTGCATACGGCAGCTGGCATCGGCATAGTCAAAGTGGGTATAGCTCTGCCCATAACCGAAAGGATAGGCCACAGGGCGATTAAAGGTGTCAAAGTAGCGATAGCCCACATACATGCCCTCAAGGTAGTCTACATAGTGGACGTTCTTGATAGCCGGATTGCGGGGTATCTTGGGATAGTTACCGATGGCTTTGGGGCCGTGGTAGTCATAGGGGAAGTTGTCATGAGTACTGCAGTCCTCGTAGCGCACAGGGAAAGTCATGGTGAGTTTGCCCGACGGACATACGCGACCGGCCAGCACACGGCACACGGCATCGCCGGCCTCCTGACCAGGCAGCCACGAGAGCACCACAGCATCGGCCAGATTACGCCAGGAGTCTACCTCGACCACGCCCGACACATTGAGCACCACCACCACACGCTTGCCTACAGCGTGGAAAGCCTTGGCCACACGACTTATCAGACTATGCTCTACCTCAGACAGGTTAAATTCGGTAGTGGCCAGGCGGTCGGCGCCCTCGCCACAACTGCGGCCGATGGTGATGATAGCGGCATCGTCGGCCTGAGCACTCTGGCTGATAACGGTAGAGTCGATGGACACTTCGGGGATGGCCGCATAACCTAAGGGGTCGTAAGCACGACTCTTGATGGTGTCGCTGATAATCTGACGGTAATGGCGCGACAGGTCGGGATTGGCCTGGATGCCCACATGGTCGAAGCCCTCAACCAGGTTGACGGTATGGGGAGTCTTGACGTTACCCGAGCCAGTGCCCACGGATATGAAGTTGTACGACGAGATGCCGAACATGCCCACCCGCTTAACCTGGGCGGTGAGGGGCAGGGTCTGGGCGCGGTTCTCAAGCAGCACGATGCCCTCCTCGGCAGCCTCGAGCGACTTGGCAGCATGAGCCTTGAGATCGGGGTTCTCGCTATAGGCATAGTGGGCAAACCGCGGCGAGCGCACCACAAACTGCAGCATGCGCCGCACACAGCTGTCGAGAGCTGCCTGCGACAGCGAGCCGTCCTTGATGGCGCTACGTATCTCGCGGCGCTGCTGCTCGGAGCCTGGAGCTAACAGGTCGTTGCCTGCCCATATCTCTCGGCCCGACTGGCGCCAGCCCGGGGCAGCCCAGTCGCTCACGACAAAACCGTCGAAGCCCATGTCGCCACGCAAGATGGTGGTGAGCAGGTCGCGGCTCTCCATACACTGTTGCCCGTTAATCATGTTGTAGGCGCTCATAACCGACCATGGGCGCGACTCGCGTACTGCTATCTCGAACCCGCGCAGGTAGAGCTCGCGCAGTGGACGCTGCGCGATGCGCACATCGACATCCTTGCGGTTGGTCTCCTGGTTATTAACGGCGAAATGCTTGAGGGTGGCACCCACATGCTGGCTCTGAATACCGTTGACATAAGCGGCAGCCATCTTACCAGTAAGGAGGGGATCCTCGGAGAAGTACTCAAAGTTGCGGCCGCCCAACGGGTCGCGGTGCAGGTTCATGCCAGGGCCGAAGATAAGGTCGAGTCCATACTCGTGAGCCTCGTTGCCGATGGCCGAGCCCACCTCGCGGATGAGCTGGGTGTTCCACGACGAGGCCAAGGCCGTGCCAATGGGGAAACCAGTGTGATAGTAGCGGCGCGACTGGCCCTCGCGCATGGTGTCGATGCGCAGGCCAGCAGGACCATCGGTAAGTACCGTGGGGGTGATGCCTAACCGGGGTATGGGCACCGTGGTGCCGGCAGCGCCGGGCACCAACTTCTTGGTATTGCCATAGCCGGTGAAGGTCTCGTTACCAGCTCCCACCACCATGTCTATCTTCTCGCGCAGGGTCATGTGGCCCAGCACCGTGTCGATATTGTCGGCGCTGAGCTGGGGGGCACGGCCACACGAGGACACCATGAGCGACAGGACCAAGGTGCTGGCCCCAAGGGCTATTGACGATAGTCTGTTCATTGCTTAGCTGAGTCGTATATTTGGTTGTTCTTCTTGCCGAAGGGGTAGGTGACATTATCAAACTTAACATTGCTGGCGTCGTCGAGGACGAAAGCGGGGCGGAAGTCATCGTTACGCAGAAGCAAGTTGACATTACGGAAAGTGATGCCGTCGGCGTGGCGAACATAGAAGCCATAGCAAGGAAGCTCGCCAAACATGTCAAACTCGGGATAGCGGTCTATCTGCTCGGGTATCTTGCCAAGTTCCCACATGGGGATGTAGCGCAGGCCCTTGTCGGCACCACCGGGATAGATGAGGGTGACGTTCTCGATGGTCACGTTGCGCACTTTGGTACCGGGGATGCCTACGATGCTCGACGGCATGGGGTTACGCATGGTATTGGTGATGGGGCCACGTAGCTTGTAGCCCACATCGGGACGCTCGAAAGGCACCTCGCATACCATGTTACGGATGGTAACGCCGTCGATAACGGCTGCCCGACGGTCAGCATGGCGCTGTCCCAGACGGATGAAGATGGGGTTGCCCGTGTTGAGGGCCTGGATATTCTCGATGAGTACATTGCGCACGATGGCTCCGTCAACGGCCTCGATGGCCACGGCCGAGCGGAATGTGTTGCTCACCTTGATGTCGCGGATGGTAATGTTCTGGAAGCCACCGGCCGAGTTGGTACCAAACTTGATGGCCGAGGCCGAGCTCTCTACCGAGCAGTTATATACCTGGATATCGTCGTTGGTATCTTCGAGTTTGTCAGACTTGAGGCAGATGCCGTCATCGGCAGCGTCGACATGGCTGTCGCGGATGACAACATGGTGACAGTCTACGATGTCGATACCGTCGTTGTTCCAGTAAGCACGGTTGTGTACGTCAACCTGCTCTATCTTGAGGTTCTTACAGCGGAAGAAAACCAGGCCCCAGCAAGCAGCGTTGCGCAGACGGAGACCAGACACCTCAATGCCGTCGCAGCCGTTGATGGTGAACAGATTGGGGCGCATGGCCTCACGGGGACGGTTCAGGCGGTCAAAGTAGTTGGGATCCTTACGCACGCCAGCCTTGTGCAGACTGTCGATGGCTAACGACACCTCACAACCGCGGGCGTCGATGGTGCCCTGGCCGGTGAGCTTGATATTAGTGGCCTGGTAAGCCTCGATGAGGGCCAGGCTGAGATAGTTGAACTTGGCAGGATCAGAGCGGTCGGCACCCTGCTGGGTAACGTCGATATAGTCCAGGGGGTTCAGGCTACCTAAGAGGGTAGCGCCCTGCTCCAGGTGGAGCTCGGTGTTAGACTTCATCTCGATGGTGCCGGTGACATACCGGCCGGGCTGTATCACTAAGGTACCTCCGCCACGGCGCGACAGGTCGTCGATGGCGCGCTGGATGGCGGCGGTGTTCACGGTCTTGCCGTCGGGCACCAACTTGATGGCCGACGATGTGATAGTCTTGGCAGCCTGGGCCACAGAGCCCATGGCCAGCAGGGCCACCATGATAAACAGTTTATTATTAATCTTCATAATGTATTTATTGATTACGATTTATCCAGTTACTCGCCATGCTGGCACTTGCCACAGTGCTTCTTGGCGGGCAGCACGATGTCCAGATTCTCGGTCTTGTAGCCGCGCACGTCGTCCTGGACGATGGCGGGACGGAAATCGCGGGCGCGCAGGGTGAGTTGCACGTTGCGCAGGGTGAGGCCGTCGACATGGCGCAGGAAGAAGCCCCAGGCAGGCAGCTCGCCGAACATGGTAAACTCGGGGTAGTGGTTCTCGTTCTCGGGAACCTCATCGGGCTTGACGTAGGCCATGCCTTTGTCGCCACGGCCAGGAGCGCTGATCTTGATATTCTCCAGGAGAACGTTCTGGACGGCATGACCGGGATAGCCGGTGATGCTCGAGGGGAAGGGGTTATGGAAGTAGCTCACCGAGGGGCCGCGCAGGTCGTACTCGGTGTCAGGACGGCCCAGCGCGAGCTCTATGTCCATGTTGCGGAGCACAATGTTACGGATGTAGCCCTGGTCGTTGTTGGCGCGGTTGCCCAACTTAACGAAGATGGCGTTACCCGTATTGGTGGCCTGGAGGCCATCGACAACGATATTCTCTATCTTGGAACCGTCGACGCTCTCAATGGCGATACACGAGCGATAGGTGTCTATCACCTTGATGTTAGTAATGGTGATGTCACGGAAGTTGCCCCACGTGGCGGTACCAAACTTGACGGCCGAGGCCGAGCTGCGTATCTCGCAGCTGTCTATGCGCAGGTTGTGGCTGTCGCCCTTCTTGTGGTAGCTTTTCAGGCAGATGCCGTCGTCGGCCGAATTGATACGGCAGTTGGTGATAGACGAGTTGAAGCAGTCGGTCATGTCTATACCGTCGTTATTCCAGTAGGCGCGGTTATAGATGTCCAGATGATGCAGCTTCATGTTAGAGCAGAGATCGAACGACAGGCCCCAGCAGGCACTGTTGCGCAGGTGCAGGCCGCTAATCTCTACACCGTCGCACTCGGAGAAGAAAAAGAGCTTAGGGCGCATTATCTCGCTGGGGCGGCGCAGACGGGTACTGTAGTTGGGGTCCTTCTTGACACCACACTTTACCAGCGAGTCGATGGTGAGCGCCAGCTCCTGGCCCTGCCCGTTGATAACGCCCTCGCCCGTGAGCTTGATATTCTTGGCTCCCTGAGCCAGGATGAGGCCATACTTAGAATTATCCTTGCGCACCACGTCGCCATCGCCCATCACCTGGAGCTGGTAGTAGTCGTCGGGATTGGTACTGCCCAACAGCACGGCACCCCGCTCCAACCGGAGCTCTACCCCGCTCTTCATCTGGATGGCCCCGGTAAGGTACACACCCTTGCTGATTACTAACTGGCCGCCACCCTTCTTAGACAGGCGGTCGATGGCTCCCTGGATAGCCGTAGTGTTAAGCGTCTTGCCGTCGGCAACGAGCTTGATAGACGCTGAAGTAATCACCTTCGCAGCACTGAGGCTCAGCGAAAGCGTAGCTAATAGCAATGTAAATACAGTCTTCTTCATGATGGTCACAAAGTTAGCCAATATTTTTATTTTAGGCCAACGATTGGGGCACTATTTTCATTGCCAGCCAGCGTTTTATCATTATTTCATGGTTTTTTGTCAGTAAGCGAGAGTAACGGCAAAAGAGTAGGAAGCCCCGAAAGGCACCCCAGGGTAATGGGAAAAGCCTCCCCATCTGCAGAGGCCGACCTTTTCAATCCTGGGAGCCACCTTTAGCGCGCTGGGAGCCGTCAGTACGCTCCGCGTAACCTACCATATACAGCGGGCAGCGGCACCCACATCGTACACCATGCGCCCCTGTACGGTGGTAACCATAGACCGCAAGTACATCGGCTACCGCCTGCAAGAGGCGCGTTGACCCCACACCCACCCTGCTGGCAGGGGCTTATACAGCAACAGCTCGGGACGCGGTGTCTCGGGCTGTTGCTGTATATGGGGTATCCAGAAGCGGTTTGCCTACTTCTTCTCGGTGCCTGCGGTAGTATCTTTCTTAGGCTCGACAGGCTTGTTTATCTCCTCCTCGATACCATTTACACCATCCTTAAATCCCTTAACACCTTTACCCAGTCCCTTCATCAGCTCAGGAATCTTCTTGCCACCAAAGAGCAGCAGGATTACAAAAGCAATGATCAGGATTTCCTGCATTCCAAGTCCTAACATAATCTTGATTTGTTTGTTGAGTTTATTTTAATGTGAGTTCTACGATTGTATCTATTCCCTTGGGCACAGCCGGAAGTTCGAGGGTGACACCCAACTTGTTCTTAGACACCGCTACGGGCTTCTTGCCGTCGTACATACATGCCTTTACCACCTTGCGGTCGGTAATGGGGAGGAAGAGGGCACGGTCTTTAGCGTTCATAATGTGGACGTAAAGTGTGTTGCCTTTCTGAGTAGTAACGCCCCAGTCGTGGGGAGCCACGATACCACCACGGGTACCATAGATAGTCTGGCCATACTTGCCCATCCAGTCGCCGATAGCCTTGAGGCGCTCGACGGCCTCGACAGGCAGCATGCCGTCGGGACGCGGGCCGATGTTGATGACATAGTTGGCGTTGTTGCCGGCAGCCTTGATGATGTGCTGGATGATATAGGTGGCGCTCTTGTAGTTCTTATCGGTAATGTCGTAGCCCCAAACCTTGTTCATGGTCATCACCGTCTCTAACGGCAGCTGGCCTATGACAGTTCCCTTAGAGTAGCCAGCCGTATTCTGTCCGGGCAGGTCTTGCTCGAAAGTCTGCAGGTCTTCTCCCGGCTTGGGTGCCTTATGGTGATTATTGGCCACCAGGCAGCCAGGCTGCAGACGGTGGATAAGGCTGTACTGCTCGTCGAGCTTCCAGTCAAAGTTGGGGTTGTTCTTCTGATCCCAGTAGCCGTCAAACCAGATAGCACCGATAGGGCCATAGTTGGTAAGCAGTTCAGTAAGCTGGTGCTTCATAAAAGCCAGGTAGTGGTCGTAGTCGGCCTGATTGGTGGGCTTGCCCACACCGGTGCCGCTCCATCCCTGGGGATAGTCGGGGCGTGACCAGTCTACGTGCGAGTAGTAGAGGTGGAGCTTGATGCCATACTTCTGGCAGGCATCGGCCAGCTCCTTGAGTACATCGCGGTGGAAGGGGGTTCCGTCGACAATGTTATAATTGTTGGCCGTGGTCTTGAACATCGAGAAGCCGTCGTGGTGACGGGTGGTAAAGGTGATGTACTTGGCCCCGGCGGCCTTGAACGCCTTAACCCACTCCTCGGCATTGAACTTAGACGGATAGAAGCCGTCGGCCAGGTGTGTATATTCCTTGTAATTGATGTTGCGGGTGCTCATAACCCACTCGCCATTGCCGAGCATGGAGTAGAGGCCCCAGTGGATATAGATTCCGAACTTGTTATCCTGGAACTCCTTGCGCGCCTTGATAATCTCGGGCGACGGCGCGTACTGAGCCGAGGCGGTAAGGCATACCACCAGCAGCATAATAAGGGCTGATAATTTCTTCATGACATTATTTATTCCTATTTAACAGGACAAAGTTAAGACTTTTCACCGACAACGCCAAGAACTTTGGCTACAAATCGACTGACCGACATGATGATAACATGGGCCGAGGGGGGCGTTGCCGGTGAAAAGGGGTTAACGGACGGTGATAACACCGCGGAGAGGCAGGTTATCGGACGACCCGCCGACCATAACATCGAAGTCGCCGGGCTCTACCACGGTCTGCATATCGCGGTTCACGATGCTCAGGTCCTCGGGGGTAACGGTAAACGACACCCGACAGGTGGCACCCTTCTTAATGGCTACCCGGGCAAAGTGGCGGAGCTGCAGCATGGGCTGCGAGACCGATGCCACCTGGTCGTGCAGGTACAACTGGGCCACCTCTTCGCCGTCGCGGTCGCCCACGTTCTGGACATCGAACGACACGAGATAATCACTGCCCTGGGGGGTAATGCTCAGGTTGCTATAGGCGAAGCGGGTATAACTGAGGCCATAGCCAAAGGGATAGAGGGGGGCTGCCGACATCTCGACGTAGTTGTGGGGCTTAGGGGCGCGCTTGTTGTAGTACACAGGCAACTGGCCTTCGCTCACGGGAACAGAGATAGGCAGGCGGCCGGCAGGGTTGTAGTCGCCGAAGAGCACATCGGCAATGGCCTGGCCACCCTCCTGACCGGGATAGTAGGCCGTGAGGAGGGCATCGGCATGAGCGGCAGCCCACGACTTGTCCAGGGGGCGGCCCTCGATGTACACTACCACGAGCGGCTTGCCGGTCTGGCGCAGGGCCGCGAGCAGCTCTTGCTGTCGGCCCAGCAGAGAGAGCGTGGCGCGGTCATATCCCTCGCCACTATCCATATCGCTTACTGATGTAATGTCGGCCTCGGCTGCTCCCGTGGCCTTATAACTGGTCTTAAAGTCGCGTGCGCTCGAACCGCCCACGGCCACCACCACCACATCGGCCCGCTTGGCGGCAGCCACGGCGGCCGGGATGTCGGTATGGAGGGTGTCGCGGATGGCACAGCCCTTGACGTACTCCACATGGTCGGCTCCCACCTTGTCGCGGATGCCCATTAGGATGGTCTTGACCTTGCCTTCGGGCTGGGGAGAGGTATAGTCGCCCAGCATGTTGTACACGTTGTCGGCATTGGGGCCCACTACGGCCACGCGGACATCCTTACGCAGGGGCAGGGTTCCGGCCTGGTTTTTCAGGAGGGTTACCAACTTGCGGGCGGCATCGAGGGCTACAGCCGCGTTGTCGGCGCTGCCCACCTGGGCGGCTGCCTTGACATCCACGTAAGGCTTCTCAAACAGGCCCATCTCGAACTTCATCCTCAGGATACGTGCGCAGGCGGTGTCTACCATCGCCTCGCTCACCAAGCCTCTGTGTACGGCGTCAATGAGTTCGGCGTAAGCCTTGCCGCCTAAGTCCTCGTCTACGCCAGCCCTCAGCGCCATGGTGCCAGCCTCTTGCCGGCTGGCCGCCACGTGGTGGGTCTCCCAGATGCCGTCTATGCTGTACAGGTCGGACACCACGAAGCCCTTAAAGTGCCACTGCCGGCGCAGGATGTCAGTATAGAGATAGTCGCTGGCTGTCGAGGGAATGCCGTCGAGCGAGTTGTACGATGTCATGACCGACAGGGCGCCGGCATCTATCACCTTATGGAACGGGGGAAGGAATGTCTGCAACAGGTCGCGCTGGCCCACGATAGAGGGGTTGCCGTTCTGGCCGCCCTCGGTGGTGCCATAGGCGATGAAGTGCTTGAGGGTGGCCAGCGTGCTGTACGGCTTAGACAGCTGTCCGCCGCCTAAGCCACGCACCACGGCGGCTCCGATGGCCCCCGTGAGTACGGGGTCCTCGCCATAGCTCTCCTCGACACGCGACCAGCGTGGGTCGCGCGAAATGTCGAGTACCGGGCCGTAGCTGATATGGGCTCCCTGCAGGCGCACCTCCTTGGCGGTGACGCGGCCCATGGCCTCGGCTACATCGGTAGACCAGGTAGCGGCCAGCCCCAGGCCCGTGGGAAACACCGTGGTACCAATGGCCATGTGGCCGTGGGGTGCCTCTTCGGCCAAGAAGAGAGGTATGCCCAGGCGAGTATGCTCTATGACGTACTTCTGCAGCGCGTTGCCGGCCTTGGCGGCCAGCGTGGGAGTAAGTCCGTTGACCAGCGACTTGCGGGTCCACGGGTCGGCCCGGTAGGTGGCCCACAGCATGCCTATGTGGCCCTCGGTTAAGTCCTTGACAAACTCGGGCGATGGTACGACCTTGTTTCCTTTTATCTCATAGTAGTTCCAGGCGAGCGTACAGCGCAACTGGCCTACTTTCTCTTCTAACGTCATGCGCGATAACAGGTCGCCAACGCGCTGCTCGACAGGGAGCGAGGCGTCGCGATAAGGGAGGCGCTTCTGTGCATAAGCGCCCAGGCCGGCCAGGCACACCAGGGCGGCCGAAAGGATGACACGTTTCATATAATGGTTGCTTATCGGGGGTTATTACTTGATGATTATCTGCTTATAGGCCATCTTGTCGCCGGGGTTGACCATGCGGGTGGCCTTAAAGGTAAGGTAGCGGCAACTGGTAGGGGTAAAGAACACTTCCTGCATGACGGGGTTGTTGCGGATGTTCGAGAACTCGCCGCTTGCCACAAGCTGCTGATGGTCTTTATCGTTGCCGGCATAGATGGCGTAGTTGGCCACTAAGCCCTGACGGCTGTCGCCCTGCATGGGCTGATAGTAGAAGGAGCGCACCTGATGGCTGCCGCCTAAGTCGAAGACCACCTGGTCCATGCCCTCGGCCGTAGCGGTATAGGGCAGACTGGTCAGTTCTTCTTTCTTCTGCACACCAGTGCCTTTGGCCACGGGGGCCAGATAGGCCCCGAGGGCATTGATACATACCGGGCCACGCATCTTCTGGAAAGTGATACGCAACTCGTCGGTCGTAATGGTGTCGAACCGCAGCAGACGCTTGTAGCCCACCGTGGTAGTCTCCTCGCCCACCGACAGCGGCTGCCACTGCTTACCCTGCCGATAAGCCACGCTGAACTGCTGTACACGCTGACCCAGGGGGATGTACTCCTGGATGAGCAGGCGGTTCAGCCGGGTGCTCCGGCGCAGCTTGATGGTGAGCTCGGCCTGGCGGGTGCCGTCGCTCACACTCCAATAGGTGTCATAGGAGCCATCAGTAAGATTGCAGGTACCAAACTGCTTACTGCGCACGTTGTTAGCCGTGATGTGGGCGTGCTGCAACAGGTTGGTACGGAGTTCGGCAGCGATGCGCTGGTGGAAAGCTATGACACGGGCAGAGTCGATGGGGTGGATGCGGCCCTCCTTGTCAATGGGGATGTTGAGGAGGAAGGTGCCATTGTGACCCACGCTGCGATAGTAGAGGTCGGCAAGCTGGTCGACGGTCTTGACACGGCCGTCTTCCTTCTCATGGTAGAACCATCCGGGACGGATAGAGGTGTTGCACTCAGCCGGAACCCACGCGTCGCCATCGGCATGGCCCTGCTGCAGCTCCCAGTACTTGTCGTAGCCAGGATAGACGTCCTTACTACGCAGGAACGACCAGTTAGTGGCAAAGGCGTAGCCTTCCTCGTTACCCACCCAGCGGCAGCCAGGCCCTCCGTCAGAGAAGATGATAGCCTGTGGCTGGTACTGCGATACCATCCGCCAGGCGCGGGGGAAGTCGTAATAGGTGCGGCGGTCTATCTTGCGCTCCTCGCGGGCACCGCCATAGTAGCCGTCGCCGCCGTTGGCTCCGTCGAACCACACCTCGAAGATGTCGCCATACTGGGTGAGCAGCTCCTGGAGCTGGGCATAGAAATATTCGCGATAGAGGGGTGTGCCGTAGAAAGCCTGGTGACGGTCCCAGGGCGAGAGGTAGACGCCGAACTTGAGACCATACTTGCGGCAGGCTGCGGCAAGTTCGCCCACGATATCGCCCTTGCCGTCCTTGTACGGAGTATTGCGCACGCTGTAGTCGGTGTACTTGGTGGGCCAAAGGCAAAAGCCGTCGTGATGCTTGGCCGTAAGGATAATGCCCTTCATACCGGCTGCCTTGAGGGTGCTGGCCCACTGCTCGCAGTCGAGCCTGGTGGGGTTGAAACTGCTGAGGGGCGCATCGCCATAGCCCCACTCGCGGTCATTAAAGGTATTGGGGCCAAAGTGTATAAAGGCGTAGGTCTCCAGCTGCTGCCAGGCCACCTGGTACTTGGTGGGAACCGGGGCAATGGGAGCTGGGGGCGCTGTCTGGGCGAGCAGGCCCACCGAGGGCGTGCCCACCAGGACGGTGAGTAATAAGTGCTTGATGCTCATTATAGATGATTTTAAGTTTATGGTCTATCTGGACGGGGCGTACCAGTCTACACGCAGGGGCATCACCTCCTTGCCATTCACCCTGACCTTAATAGTAATAGTACGGGCGCGCGTATGTGTGCGAGGGGCTCGGTACGACACCTTGAACGTGGTGCGCTCGCGGGGCTTCAGCTTGATGGATGCCGGCATCTTGAGCACGGTGTTATTGGGAACTCGCTCGAATGTTATCGTCATGGGCTTGTCGGTCTCGTTAGACAGGCGCTGTTCTATCTGGTACGATTCGCCGGCGCGCAGACCTGGAAAGGCGTAGACCTTGTAGCCCATATACAGACCGGAGCCAAAGGCGTAGGGATAGTCCTCAGTTACGGAATGACGATAGGGCACCACGTTGCCCTTCACCCATACCCGAGTATAGTTGCGGCCTCCATTGAGGTTCAGCACTATCTCCTTGCTAAACTTGCCAGGACGCGAGAAGGGGTTGTAGGTTACCTTTACCTCGGCCTTCTTACCCGGCAGCACCGGGGTCTTGGTAAACTCGGCCGTAGTGCAGCCACACCAGGCGTTTACATCGCTTATCACCACCGGCAAGGCGCTCGTATTGGTAAAGGTGAACACGTGCGACACCTTGCCGTTCTTCTCCAGAATGGTACCGAAGTCGTGTACTCGCTTATCGTACTTGAATGTGGTTGAGTAAGTAGGCTCTGCCTGAGCCCAGGTCATGGTTGACCACACCGTGGCCAACACCATTAGCAAAAGTTTCATCATTTAGGTTCTATTTTATCGTAGAAATAGGCAAGCCCACGCCTCCGGCATACCCGAAAGGCCACAGCGCCACCTATTTTATTGCAAAAGTACAGATTTTCATTGTCATTGCCAAACTTTAGCAGGCTTTTTGCAACTACGTCAGCACTTCTGCGTACGCCCCGAGTATTACGGAGCTTCGACAGGTAAGATACCACGGTGGCCCCAATGGCAAGAGCAAATTAGCAGACAAGGAGCGCAGGAGCAGAGAACCTCTCCGCAACCGCGGGAATTATCACCCATTTTGTGGAAACCGACATTTATGCTTCCCGGAGCCGTCTTTAGCGAGCTGGAAGCCGTCATTAGAAATCTAAATGTCGGTCTTTTGAAACACGGAGGTTGACCGCGGGAAAATCCGTGGTCATTTCGGGCGAAACATTGCTCAAATCACCTGCGTCTCAAGCATCTGGACAAACTCACAGAAGCAACGCCTACGGCTACTTTTGCGCCTATAGTGCGTAAATAGCTTGGGGGCTAAGTACCTGGGGAGAGCACCCCAGGCTTTATACTTTTGCGCCTGCAGCGCGCGTTGCTTACACGGGCTTGCGCATTGCCCGCACAGGGTGGCGCATTGCCCGCACGAGCTGGCACGCAGCCCCCACCCCTCACGTGAACTATCCATCAGCCTCGCAGCCAGAGCTTCTTACCTTTTTACTCTTTTACTTTTCAATTTTCAAAGTCGGCCACAAAAAAGCCGCCACTTCCTTTATTGCAGAAGTGACGGCTTCGGTAGTTATACGGTTTGCTCAGCGATTACTCATGAGCATCGTTAGCAGCGGCGTTGTCGTGACTGTCGTTGCGGCGAGGCTGACGGGGGCCACGGCCACGGCGGTCGCCCTCGCGGCGCGGACGGCGCTCACGCTCCACATAACCCTCGGGCTTCTCGAGCAGTACACGGCGCGACAGCTTGTACTTGCCAGTCTTGGGGTCAATCTCCAAGAGCTTCACCTTAATCTTATCGCCCTCGTGGATGCCAGCCTCCTCGACTGTCTCCAGGCGCTTCCAGTCTATCTCACTGATGTGCAGCAGTCCATCCTTACCCGGCAGAATCTCAACGAAGCATCCGTAAGGCATGATGGAACGCACGGTACCCTCATAGACCTCGCCCACCTCGGGGATGGCTACGATGGCCTTAATCTTAGCCAGTGCGGCATCGATGGCGTCCTTGTTAGGAGCTGAAACCTGTACCTTGCCTACGCCATCGACCTCGTCGATGGTGATAGTGGTATTGGTATCTTCCTGCATCTGCTGGATTATCTTTCCGCCCGGGCCTATTACGGCTCCGATGAACTCCTTGGGAATCTCAAAGGCCACGATGCGTGGTACCTGAGGCTTCATCTCGGCGCGGGGCTCGCTGATGGTTTCCATCATGCAGTTCAGTATATGCTCGCGACCGGCCTTGGCCTGCATCAGAGCCTGCTCCAGAATCTCGAAGCTCAGTCCGTCGCACTTAATATCCATCTGGGTGGCGGTCAAGCCGTCCTTGGTACCGGTGGTCTTGAAGTCCATGTCGCCCAAGTGGTCCTCGTCGCCGAGGATATCGCTCAGGATGGCATACTTGTCCTCTCCGGGGTTCTTGATAAGACCCATGGCAATACCCGAAACGGGCTTCTTCATAGGCACGCCGGCATCCATAAGAGCCAGGGTACCTGCGCATACGGTAGCCATAGACGATGAGCCGTTAGACTCCAGTATCTGGCTTACCAGACGTACTGTATAGGGGAAGTCGGCAGGTATCTGATCTTTCAGACCGCGCCAAGCCAAATGGCCATGACCTATCTCGCGACGGCCGACACCACGCTGGGCCTTGGCCTCGCCTGTAGAGAACGGCGGGAAGTTGTAGTGGAGCAGGAAGCGCTGATAACCGCGCTGCAGCACATCGTCGACCAACTTCTCGTCGAGCTTAGTACCGAGCGTACAGGTAGAGAGCGACATGGTCTCGCCACGCTGGAAGATAGCGCTGCCGTGAGGCATGGGCAGGGGAGATACTTCGCACCAGATGGGGCGGATGTCGGTGGTCTTACGGCCATCCAGACGCTTACCCTCGTCCAGGATGCAACGGCGCATGGCGTCGCGCATCACGTCGTCATAGTATCGGGTAGCCTCGGCGTGCTTCTCCTCCAGCTCGTCGGCTGTCAGGTCGGCATGGTCGGCATCGTATTTCTCCAGGAAGTCAGCCAGGATTTTGTCGAAAGCGTCCATACGGGCGTGCTTCTCCAGAGCCTGCTTGTTGACATCGTACACAGGAGCGTAGAGCTCGCTCTTGATCTGCTCGCGCAGCTCCTCGTCGTTCACCTCGTGACAGTACTCGCGCTTCACGTCAGTGCCCAGCTCCTTAGACAGCTCGTCCTGCAGCTCGCACATAGGCTTGATGGCCTCGGCGGCAGCCTTCAGGGCACCGATGAGGTCCTGCTCGGACACCTCTTTCATCTCGCCCTCAACCATCATAATGTTGTCCTTGGTGGCACCCACCATGAGATCCATATCGGCCTCTTCCATCTGCTGGAAGGTCGGGTTAATAACATACTCACCATTAATGCGAGCTACGCGAACCTCGGAAATGGTGTGCTCAAAGGGGATATCTGAGCATGCCATGGCGGCCGAGGCGGCAAAGCCGGCCAACGCGTCGGGCTGGTCTACGCCATCGGCAGAGAGCAGCATGACCTGTACATACACCTCGGCGTGATAATTGGATGGAAAGAGGGGACGGAGCGCGCGATCCACCAGTCGCGAAACCAGTATCTCGTTGTCACTCGCCTTGCCCTCGCGCTTGGTAAATCCGCCGGGGAAACGGCCAGCAGCGCTGTACTGCTCGCGGTAGTCTACTTGCAAGGGCATAAAATCTGTACCCGGAACTGCGTCCTTAGCTGCACAAACAGTTGCGAGAAGCACGGTGTTGCCCATACGGAGGACAGCGGCACCGTCAGCCTGTTTTGCAACCTTTCCGGTCTCAATTGAGATGGCTCTTCCATCTGGCAATTGAACTGTTTTCGTAATTACGTTCATCTAAAAATTTATTATTATTTTAATTGCATCTAAAAATCCCTCCCTTCCTACTCATAGCGGTCGAAAATGAGCTATTTTTAAATTTCCATGCAAAGATAGCTATTAAATTGATAATAAACGAATAAACCACGTTTTTTATTACCACGGTTCCGATTTTTATTATATTTTAAAAATAGATGGCGACGGTAGCCAGCGCCGCGCGAGCCGCCACTCTGCCCTACCGAGGGGCCACAGGGCGAGCAGCGGCCACCGCCATACGCACCGAGGGGCCGAAGCTACTGATAGCCACGGCCCCTCGGCATATAGGGACGGCACTGGTTAGCGACGCATCACCTTGCGGGTGGTAACGCCACGGTTGGTGTACACGCTGACCACGTACACGCCGGCTGGCAGAGCTGTCATGTCGATACGGCCATCGGTAGGCTGACCGGCCCAAACCACGGTGCCCGACGCAGCGGTCATCACTACGCGGCTAATGGTCACTCCGGGACAGGCCGCGATGGTCACCGCGTTGCCCGACAGGTCGGCGGCGATGGTCACGTCGCGCTGGGCCACCTCGGTGTCTATGCCCGTGGCATCTACCACGCTGAATATGCGGTAGTAGTTGGCCAACCCGTTGGCCCCCACATAACTGCCGGCATCATTCTTGAACTCTACCAGCGGCATGTAGGTACCTAAGGCCAAGGAGGAATTGTAGGTGAAGTCGAGAGCCACGTCGTCGCCAGCCTGAGCCCCGCTGACACGCTTCAGCAGCACCATCTCGCCACCCGCATTGGTAAAGGCACGCAGGCGCAGACACACATAGCCGCTGTAAGCCGTATTGAGGTGTACCACGAGTTGCCCGCTCACCCGCTTGCCCGGCGTGAGCACCGTAGGAAGGGTCAGGCTCTTCACCGTGATGGCCAGGTCGGCATTGGGCTCTACCGTCACGGTAACGGGAGCCGAGGGCTGGCGTACAGCCAGCTCGGTACCGTCGGCCGCGATGGCCGACACGGTTATCTGATACGTGCCCGGGTCCACGTTGAGGTAGCGCCCGGTGGTCAGGTTCTGGGCCTGGCCCTTGGCGAAGGTAGCATCAACCTGGCGGAACACGTAGCTGCGCGAGGCATCGCTGATATCCTGCAGATGGGTCACTATGCCCACCTTGCCCGCCGCGCCATAGTTGCGCACGGCCATGCCTAACATGAGCATGTCGGCCTGCTTTATGGCAGCGGCACCGCCACTGGCGCTCCACTCTATGGGCTGGGTAAGACTCAGCACGGGCAGCGTGGTAACGGGCAGCACCTCTACACGGGTACGACCCACCTGGCTGTCGTCAAAGAGGGCATCGGCATAACCTTTCTCGTAGGCGGTAACCTCGTAGGTACCGGCGGCCACGCTCTCGGGTATGTCGGCCAGCACGGTCACGGTCTTCTCGCTCTCATTATAGACATCTACCTTAGCCGATGAGGTTAGGCTGACGGTGGGGTCGGCCGTCGACGTGAGACAGACGGTTATCTCCTTGAGGTCTACGTCGGTGCTGTTGTTGCGCAGGTGCAGACGGAAGAGGGCCGAGCCTCCGGCATGGATATCGTTATCGGCGGTGATGGGTTCGAGCAGTTCTACACGGGGCCTGATGGCATGGGCACCACGCACGGTAACCTTGCCACCGGCCACGGTCATGTCTACCTGGCGGGGCAAGCCCATGGCGTGGCGTACCAGTTGCCACGAGTGGGCACCATCGGCCTTGTAAGCTAAGCAGATGGCGTAGTCGCCGTCGGCCAGACCGTCGGCCGTGGCCTGGATGTCGCGCATGGTGGGATAGGCCACGCCCGACTTGCCACTGGCGTAGGCGGCTATGGTGAGAGGCTCGCTCTTGAGCACCTTGAGTACCTGTCCGTTCTGGGTAACCACGGCTGCCAAGAGGCCGCTGAAGGCTTCTGTGTCCAGGTTCTCCAGTATCGTCATGAGCGAGAACCGGTTGCCGCCGTAGTCAGTGTAACCCAGACGGGCCGCGCCGTAGATGGGCAGACACACATCGCTGCTGCTGTCGCCCGTGGGAGGCTGAATACCGGTCACCATCTCCTGGTCGCGGTTGTAGCCACCCGTTCCGCCACCCTCGCCCAGGTCGCCGGGATTGAGGCGGTTAACGAGGAAGTAGCCGTTGCTGGTGCCATACCAGCCCCAGTTGATGTGTATGTAGTCGTTGCTGTCGTAGCCGTCGGCCACAAAGGCATGGCCGCCGCTGCCGGCATCGCTGGCTCCACCGTAGTACACGGGGCGGCCGGCATCGAGCTCGGCCTTGAGGATGCGCATCCACTCGCCGGTGGCGTAGTAAGCGCGCTTACGCAGGGTGACACCGCGGTCGTAGCCGAAGTAGCGGCGCAGGGCACCGGGCACCATCATGGGCGAGGCGCCGCTGCCAGCTTTCTCGTACTCCATCTCGACAGCCACGCCAAACTGGGCGGCAAGGGTCGACACGGCGTCGCGCTGGGCCTGGGTGAACTGACCGCCACGCTCGTAGTAAGACAGCATATTGGCCCAGTCGTAGGTGGTGGCGCCGAAGTCGGCCTTGAGGGTGAAGCCCTTGACGACACACGACTTCTGGCCCGTGCCCTGGGCGGGGTAACGGTGATAGCGCATAATCTGGGTAGCGGCAGCAGCCACGCAGCCCGTGTAGTAGTGGGTGGTGGTGCCCCCGTCGGTATAGGTGGGACACTGGTCGTTGAAGGGAGCGTCCTGGCCCCAGGCCATATCGCCTAAGAGGGGCTTAACCACCACGGTGGCCCCGGCCTTGGCGGGCTGTCCCTGTGCCAGGGAGTCGGTCTGCCAGTAGGCTCGCACGTACTGGGCGTAGAGAGCCATCCACGCGCGCAGAGACGAGGGTGCCTGGTCCAGGGTGAAGTGGCCATGGTCGGCATAGCCGATGACATTGGCAAAGCGGTCGTCGCCCGATACGATGACGAAGCCGCCCTCGTTGTCGGCATTGAACACATAGTAGGGCTGCTGGTCGGCAGCTGCGGGGCCATCGGCGGCCACGGTGGCCAGGCGGTGCATGCGCACGGCACCGGCGGCCTTGTGGCTGCGGGCCATAAAGGCGCGGGCCACCTGCTCGGCTTGCGAGGCGGTTACAGGACTGGCCAACAACTGGCTGGCCACGGCTACTAAGAGTAGCCCCATGAGGATAAATCTACGATTCATCTATCTATATATATAATAAGGTGGCCCATACCCTGTGCGGGCGGGCCACCATGGATGTTATCTGCTTAGAGGGCCAGTTTGACGGCACGTCCGGCGGCGCGCACCACTACCACCTGGCCTGTGGCCACGCTGAGGGTGTTGGCTCCGGCCACTCCGGCTACCTGGGTCAGCTGTCGGCCGGCCAGGTCGTACACGGCTATGCGGCCGGCGGTGGGCAGCTCTACGGTGATGGTGCCTCCCTGGGCGCTCACACGTACAGCCTGGCTGGCGGCCACGCCGTCTATGCCGTCGGTGCCACCCAGGGCCACCTCTACTACATTAGATATATTAGAGTAGAGTTCGGCGGCCTCGCCACCGTCTACCGTCTCGCCGATGGCATTAACATAGTACGAGTAGACCACATTGTCCTTGGGCGCAGCCACGCTGAAGTCGTAGTGGGTGGCCTCGGTCTCGTTTACAGAGATTACCTCTGACACCTTTTCACCTGCCTTCTTGTTCTGCTCGATGCTCATCTCGTCGATGAAAAACTTGCGGTTGTCGGTACTCTCGTAGCTTATCTGCACATACGAGGTAGCTGCCCCCTTGCTGAAGCTGACAGTATAGGTGTCAAAGTCGTCCTTGGCAAGGTCTACGGTCTTAGTCTCGACAGGGGTGCCCTTGAAACCGTCGACGTTGGGGTCTTCACTGTAGAGATTGACCGTTGCCTTACCGCCGCTGTAGAACCGGCCATAGGCGCCCTCGGCCATCTTGATGTTGAGGGTAAAGGCTCCGTTGTCAGAGGTAAGGTTCAGTTCGGGGGTGGTCAGCGTGGCCGAGCCAGAGTAAGGAGCCAGCACCATATAGCCGGCTGCGAAGCCGTGGGCCACGCCATACCAACCTGGGTTGTGGGTGTATGCGTCGAGTTCTTCCTGCGAGCGGCCGAACTCGATATTCTCTAAAGTTCCCTCGGTAACCTTGGCAAAGTCGTCGCTGATAACCTTGACACGGGTATCGGCCTTGAGGGTCTCAATGCTGGTCAGGGTTACAGCATAACGTATGGCGTCGGGCACAGCCTCCCAGTTGGCGGTAAAGCTGGTAGCCGTAACGTTGGTGGCAGCGGTGGCCTTGGGGGCATCGATTTTCTCGAGCACCTTGATGACGCGTATCTCGTCCGAGTAGTCAGACACGTTGCCGGCCTTGTTGCGGCCGCGCACGGTGTAGTAGTAAGTTTTGGTGGCATCGAGACCGGTAACCTTCTTGGCAACGTTTACAGCATACGAAGACGAGGGCTTAATCACCTCGTCGCGGAGTACATACTCCTTGTCGCCGTTGGCTGCCTTAGAGTAAACGTCGAGCAGGTAGTCGGCCGAAGAGGTCTCGTGTTTCCACCTGGCGGTAAATGATACGCCATCAGCCTGCGTAGGCAACTCGGGAGTAGGCACTACTACCATCGAGGGACTGGTCTCTACCTTGAACAGGTCTATCAGGAAGCCCTCGAACATGCAGGTCAGCTTCAACTTTGTCGAAGTGGTGATGGCGCCCGTGTACACCACTACGTCGTGCCACTTGT
>JALEKD010000005.1 GCA_022769285.1 Prevotella sp. | reverse complement strand
CGACGGGTGGGGCTGGTCGTACTGTCGGCCGCTACCGGCTGGGCCTTGCCCTCTACCCCACCGACCACCGTGTCGGCCTGCAGGGCGACGGGAGCAGCCACACCCTCGGCTACATCAGCCAACGGGGCAACGGGCCACAGGGCCATAACCAGAGCTACCACGGCACAGGCGGCAGCCAATGTGCCTACCCACCGGCTGACCGACCACCGCCGCGACACTGGGTGCAGGACGGGTGATGCCTCCGGGCTGTCGGCCGCACCGAGCGGCATGCCCTGGGCAAAGTAGGCAAACATCTGGCGATAGTCTTCCAGGTCGGCAGGCACCTGCGGATGGCTGGCAAACCACTGGGCTATCTGCCGCTCCTCGTCGACCGTGGTCGTGCCGTCCATAAAGCGGTCTATGAGCTGTCTGATATATGTTTCGCTGTACATAGTCTATACCTTATTATATTTATATATGTCTGTTACGTCGTCTAATCTGTTCAAGCAACTTGTGGCGGGCCCTTGACAGGAGTGTGGCCACCGATGCGGTGGGTATGGCCAGTATGGTGGCTATCTCACCGTTGGTCTTGCCCTCTACCTGGCGTAGGTGTAGCACTTGATACTGCAACGGGGGCAGCGCATTGAGCCTACGCTGCAGCCAGGTGTCGGCCTCGGTGGTCTCTAAGGCCCTGTCGGTAGCAGTGGCCGCCTCTAAGTGTATGCCCTGGGGCATGGCATCGAGACTCACGGTAGCCTGGGCACGCAGCCCGTCGCAAGCTCGGTGGCGCGCCACGATGATGGCCATGGCCCGGGCATGCTCGGCCGAGTTAAGGCTGTCGCGGAGAGCCCACAGACGCATCATGGTGTCCTGGGCCACATCCTCGGCCTCGGCCACGACTAACCCGCGGGTCTGCGCCGCATGCAGGGCGGCGCTGCTCAGACTTGGGGCTATCTCTGTAAACTCTTTATCGGTCATGCGTAGGGCTGCTTGTTATCTTATAAACGTAAATAGGGGCGTTTTATCAATGAGTTTAACACTCATTAACCACTCTGGGGCGTTTTTAGACGATTTTTGCCGTTATCCAGGCGATTTGCACTAACTTTGTAGAAGTTAGGCGACACTTCGGCAATATGAACAAGTTCATAATGCCCGGTCGGCCCACACCCCACAACAACCCTACAAGATATGAAGAAGATAAACTATAAACCCATGCTGACAGCTGCACCCTATGTGATGGGCGCGGGCATGGCCTGCTTTGTGGCAGCCTATATGATAGGTAACCCGTGGATTAAGGACACACTGCTCCTGACAGGACTGGTGGCGGTGATACTCAGCACGGTACTCTACGCTGCCACATGGAAGAACGAAAGAAGATAAAAACACCACGATGATGAGAAGAAAGATAGTACTCATACTCGCTCTGAGCATCAGTATGATGGCCGCGGCGCAAGACTTTGGCACCTACTTTACCGACCGCACGCTGCGACTCGACTATATCTTTGCCGGCAACACGGCCCACCAACTGATAGCCCTGGATCAAGCCAGTGTGAGCCCCCGTTGGTATGGCAAGAGAACCAGGCTGGCCGAGCTACCCATGGAGGGCAACGGGCAGATAACCGTACGCGACCACCGGAGCCGCCGCACACTGTACCGCAACTCGTTCTCGACACTCTTCCAGGAGTGGCTCACCTACCCCGAGGCACGGGGCGAAGAGCGGTCGTTTGAGAATGTGTTCTTAGTGCCCATGCCCCGCGACACGGTGGATATAACCATAGACCTGCGCAACAACCGCCGCGAGGTGATAGCCACCTATACCCACATGCTGGCCCCCACCGACATACTGATACGCCACATAGGCACCCACCCCACGCCCTACACCACGCTGGCCCAGGCCAAGGACACCGCGCGGTGCATACACATAGCCTTTGTGGCCGAGGGCTACCGCAAGGAGGAGATGGGCACCTTCGTACGCGATGCCCGCACGGCCATGGAGGCCATCTTCGCCCACGAGCCGTTTAAGAGCCGACGCGGGCAGTTCAACATCATCGCCGTAAAGAGCCCCTCGACCGACAGCGGCACTAGCATCCCGTCTAAGGGGATATGGAAGCGCACCGCCCTGAGCAGCCATTTTGACACCTTCTACAGCGAGCGCTATCTTACTACGCTGCACCTGAAAGCCCTGCACGACTGGCTGGCCGGTACTCCGTACGAGCACATCATCGTACTGGTCAACACGCCTCACTATGGCGGTGGGGGTATCCTCAACTCATACAACCTGGCCATGGCCCACCATCCGCAGTTTCGCCCCGTGGTGGTACACGAGTTTGGCCACAGCTTTGCCGGTCTGGGCGATGAGTATGCCTACGACTTCGAGCAACTGCCCATGTACCCGCACGACATAGAGCCCTGGGAAGCTAACCTGACGACCAAGGTAGACTTCCACCACAAATGGGAGAACCTGATAGGGCGCGACCCTAAGGCCGGTTTCTACGAGGGAGCGGGCTACAGCCTGAAGGGGGTGTACCGCGCCTATCCCGACTGCCGCATGCGTACCAATGAGAACCCCGAATTTTGCCCGGCTTGCCAGCAGGCCATCAGCCGGGTCATCGACTTCTATACCGCCCCATGACCTCTGTACTGCGCAGAGCCCTAACGGCCCTAATGATGTGGGTGGCCCTGGGCACCACGGCCTGCCGGGCACAGCTGTCGGACAAGGAACAGCTTAACCGGGCCCTCGAATACTTTCAGACTGAGAAGTACCACGAGTGTATGCTCATCCTGGCCCGACTTGACAGCACCTACACGCTGAACCCGCGCTTCAGAGCGTTCTTAGGGGTGTGCTACTACTACGATGGCAACTACCCACAGGCGGCCCGCTACTTAGAAACCACCCTGCCCCAGCTTACGCCATTCAGCCCGCAGGAACTGTCGGTGTACTGCTGGCTGTGTGCCGAGAGTCTATTCAATGAGGGCCTGTGGCACAGGGCCGTGGCCTACTACGAGCAGGCCACACTGCAACGGCGGGGAGCCGACAAGGCCGATGCGCTGTACCGCTTGGGGTTCTGCTACATCAACATGGCCAACTGGCCCAGTGCCTACGAGTACATGGAGAGTGCACTGAGTTACTACAGGGCCGACAGGAGTCTGCCCAACACGGCCCGCATAGAACAGCTGTCGCACATGGTGCCGGCACTGAGACTGAAGGCTACCGCGGTAACCACACAATAGCGTCCCGGAACCACAACGGCAGGGCCCGCAACGGCTCCTGGCCCCACCGCGACCACCGGGGCCACGCCCCCGGCCCCACGGACACAAATAAGGAATACAGGAATAAGAGAAAACGGTTTCAGCCGGCAACGGGCGTAACACCCACGCTACCGGCTGAAACCGTTATATAAGGCCCCGACGTTATTAGTGGTCGGGCGGACACTCGCGCTTAGCTGCGCGACGGAACGCCATACGATGGAACATGTCCTCGGCCCGCAGTATCCTCATCACTACATTGGCGGGCAGTATGGCCATAAACTTCTGATGATACTCCATCTGTATGGTGCGTATCTGTACATCTATATTGTCCATGCGCTGGATGGCCCGGGCACACGCCGCCTCGTCCCTGAGGTCTATGTGCTGGTACTGGCGCATCTCGGTGAACAGCACGCGCTGCTTCTTCTGCATCTCGCGGAACAGGGGAAAAAAGCGGGAAGCCTGCTTGGGAGTAAGGCCGGCACGGTTGGCGATGAAACTCTCCAGTTCGGCCTGGAAACGCTTAGGGTTAAATTCCCTGTTGCGGGGCCGGGCAACAGCCGTGGCCATCACCATGCCCAATAATAGTATCAGAATGTATCTCTTCATACGCTTATCAGTTAATAATCATATAGCGAGGCATACATATCGCCCTTATCGTACATGGCATAGTCGGTCATCTGGTCGAATGTGTCGGCCGTGGTACTGGCATGGGTAACCACCACCTGAGCAGCAGGCTCGGCCCGATGCAGGAAAGCCACCGTGCCACCTACCAGGCCGCACACGCAGGCAGCCGTGGCCACCCAGTAACGATAGCGGTGCCACCACGTGGTGTGTGGGCGCGCCACCTGAGGCTGCTCGGAGAGCTTAGCCACAAACTCATCGGCGAAATGGTCGAAATAGCCATCAGGAACCGTAAAGGGGTTACGGCCTGCGCGGGGCTTCATGTCGTTCAGATTTATTTCGCTCATATTCATTACTTTTAATATTATGACGATTGCTATCTGGGAAAGTTTAATTCCGATACTTAATATATTCAGATATTTTTTGCATGGCTATGTGGTAACTCGCCTTGAGGGCTCCCTCAGTACGGTCGAATATCTTGCTGATGTCGGCGTACTTCATCTCATCATAGTAGCGTAGCACGAAGACGGCGCGCTGCATCTCGGGCAGCGTGGCGATGGCTTCCTGGAGCAGGGCTTCGGCAGCATCGCCGTCAAAGTAGTCGTCGGCCATCAGATGCTGGGCCACCGACACGTCCTGGTCGGCCTGTAGGGTGGTCTTCTGCCGCCGCAGGAAGTCTAACGACTCGTTGACGGCTATACGGTAGAGCCAGGTAGAGAGTTTGGCATCGCCCTTGAACCCGTCGAGGTTTGTCCAGGCTTTCAGGAAGACATTCTGGAGGATGTCATCGGCATCGTCGTGGTAGAGCACGAAGTGACGGATCTTCCAATACAGCAGTTCGCTGTACTGACGAACCATACAGGCAAAGCCCTGGCGGCGCGTTTCGGGCGCACGGAGCATCTTCACTATGTCCTTGTCATCTATGGTCATCGGTAATTGCTCAGATACTTGATGATAAGGTCGTCATAACCGTACACGTCGGGATAACTGCACACGCCGCCACCACTGCGGGGATAGAGAGTGTAGTAGGTAATAAAGAGGGGAACCGTGGGGTCTACGCGCTGAGAGCCGATGAGGAGACGGCGCTGCAGGGTATCGGGATGCTGGTCGGCTTCACGGTCGGCTGAGAGGCGGGCCGTCATAGAATACTGTATCTTGGCTTTCAGGCGGTCGCTCTTGTCCTCCAGGAGGAACACGGCCAGGTCGTAGGGGCGCTCTACACGCACACAGCCATGAGAGACGGCCCGGTTATCGCGTGCGAAGAAACTGCGCGAGGGTGTATCGTGCAGATAAACAGAGAAAGCGTTGTCAAAACGGAAGATGATACGGCCGAGGGAGTTGCCCTCGCCACCACGCTGAATGACCGAGACAGACGGCGAGAGCAGCATATCGGCCGACACAAGCAGCGGATTGAGGGTCTTGCCGCTCTTGCGATCGCGTATAATATAATTATGGTGGGCAAAATAGCCACTATCGCCGGCATGGCGGGCCACGCTCTGACGGACAATGCTCTTGGGCATAATCCACTGAGGGTTGATGTCCATACGCTTGATGTCGCTATACAGCAGGGGGGTCTTGGCCGCCAGCGAGCCACAGCCTACACGCATCTGCATACGCTGGTCGCCATCGACGGCGGTAAGGGTAAATGAGGGGATGTTGACAACCACATACTTGCGGTACTCGCTGGGCGATCGGTGGGTACGCCAGCGGCTGCGCTCCATGTTAACCAGTATCTGGGAGTGGTAACGGGCCGTCAAGGCGGGGTCGTGCAACATGGCGCGATACTGGCAGTAGAGTTCGTCGGTAGGCTGAATGGCGCGGAGGAACTCGGCCACACTGTCGTGAGCCACCTTGGCGATGGCCCCACGGCAGAACGCTGCACTGGGGGTGTCCATGCCCACGGCGAAGAGGGTGCGGTAACCGGCTGAGACACGGGCGGTATCGACCAGGTCAACGCGGTTGAACAGAAAACGTGGGTTGACAAAGCCGAAGCGCTGGCCCAAGGCATAGCGCAGGTAGTACTTCGTAAGATTGTACTCTAATCGGCCGATAGTCTTGCTGATGGTATGCAGGGTGTCAAAGTCTAACTGGCGCAGACGGCGCAAGTCCTCGCGCATAAGCCCCACCCGGAACTTCTGCGGACTGAATCCAAGGCTGTCGACAGCAGCTAAATAAGTGAGCAGGATATCGGCACGGTGGTCTATGCCGCTGCGGTCTATCCAGATCATACGCCCACCCTGTGCGTAGTAACCGCGGGTAAAATAATCGGCCGTGAGGGTGTCGCCGTCAGCGTGTATCAGACTGGCAATCTGGGACTGCACGCGGTGGGGACTGATGATGTAATCGGCCTGACGCATGGGGGCAAACGCCGCCATGGTAAGATTACGGTTGGGATTGGGCACCCCATCGTGGCAGGCTGCCACGACCAGTACCCACACTATCAGACAAAGTGCAACCCGTGTAAACTGCAAAACGACTTACTTAACTGAGATTTTGCGAACATACTTTCCTACCTTCACGATGTAACATCCCTTAGGCAAGTTCAACTCGAAGCGCTTATCGTCGCCCTCTACACGTACGCTCATTACCCGCACACCGGTAACGTTGTAAATCTGAAGCGTCTCGCCCTCGGCGCCAGTAACGCGGAGTATTGAGTTAGCATAAATGATGGAAACCTGCGAAATGCCCGCCTCTACGATTTCGACAGCAGGTACAGCCGATGCCGTAGCGGGAATGGCGAGTGTTACAAATGTGGCTATAATTGTAGCAAGTATAGTTTTTGTCATAAGCTTTTCTGTTATCTATCTGTTATTGGCTGCATATACTGAGCCATTGATACTGACCCTAATGGCCGAGGCAATGCCTATTTTCTGCAAAAATAGTGCGAACCGAGCGCCAAGAGCTTGCTCTAATGGCTGGGGTGATGCCTATTTTCTGCAAAAATAGAGAAAATAATGCAAAGAGGGCCACCAGTCGGCTACAAATCATCTCAGCGTTAAAACTATTTAACATCTATCACTTTACCTTCATTGCAAAGTTCGGAATCAGGGAAGATACTGCGGGCCTCGTCTAAGATAGAGGCTTCGTTGTCATAACGGGCACTGAAATGACCTAAGAGAAGTAGGCCGACACCTGCATCATGGGCCACCTGGGCAGCCTGGCGTGCAGTGCTGTGGTAATAGAGCCGGGCGCGGGAACGGCACGAGTCGTCGTAGGTACTCTCGTGGTAGAGTACGTTGACACCCCGTACCAGGCGATGCAACCCAGGCATATAGCGCGTGTCGCTACAATAGGCATAGCTACGCGGGGGGGCGGCTGGCACGGTAAGCCGCTCGTGGGGCACTTCTACCCCATCGGCCGTAGTCCATCCGGCCCCGTTCTTGATATTGTTGATATAGCAGAGCGGTATCTTATAGAAGTCTATCATGTCACGGCGGATGTGTGGGAGCATAGCTTTCTCGCGGAAAAGGTAACCACAGCAAGGCACGCGATGATCCAGGGGAATGGTGGAAACGGTAAGGCTACGGTCTTCGTAGACCACCTGCGACACGGTGGGGTCTACGGCGTGGAAGATGACCTCGAACCCCAGCCCCGTGCAAAAGGCGGCCATCTCCATGTCAAGCACGGGGCCTAATTCCTTCGGTGCATAGACATGCAGAGGGGCCGTCCGGCCCAACATACCGAACGTGGAAATCATACCGATAAGGCCAAAGCAATGGTCGCCATGAAGATGGGAGATGAAGACACAGCCTATGCGTGTAAAATGGATGCGGGAGCGGCGCAGCTGTATCTGCGTGCCCTCGCCGCAGTCGACCATAAACATCTTCTCGCGTATCTCCACCACCTGCGAAGAGGCATTGTGATGGAGCGTAGGCAGCGCGCTGCCACAGCCCAGTATGTATATCTTAAAGGGTTCCACTATCAGCTATGTTATGACGTTCTCCTTACTGCTCGGGGGTAGCCTGCTGACGCTTGAAGACGTAGATGCCCTCGCCGTTCTCCAGATAAAGACTGTCGGCACCCAACTGAACCACGTTGAAGGTATCGCGGTTGAGCAACAGGTTGCCATTGTATATCTTCCAGGATGTCCAGGGATGTGTCTCGGCCTTTACGCTCGACTCTACGACCCCACCCTCCTGTATCTCGAAGTTCTTGTCTATACTGGTCCATCTACCTAAAAGCGTGGTGAGGTTCACCACCTGGGTGGCCACCAACTCGCCGTTGCCGTCCTTGGCTCCCACAACAGCCATGCGGTCGCCAGCTAACATGCCGCCCTTCACCACTTCATCCTCGGAGTCTACGTCAACCAGGTAGGTCAACGTGTCGCCCTCATCGGTTATCAACTCTAACGTGTGCATAGACGTTCCTGTTCCGCAGACGCCATAGACGGTGGTATCTGGCTGCACGGTGGCCTCTGTGCTGTCTGCCAGCTGGGCACCGTCGCCCGTCTTATTGCCATGGCAACCCGCCATGGTTACCAAGACTAAAGCCAACATGGCCAAAACTACTGATTTTCGCATAGTTATATTCTCCTTAATATCTGTAACATCCACGAATCTTCTATCCATGACCCGCAGGGGTCTACACCTTATTATATATATAGTATCTTATCTCTTCTCAAGTTGCTTAGCCTCGTCCCAGAGCGCATCCATCTCTCCAAGTGTCATATCCTTTAACTCCTTACCTCTCTCCTTTGCCTTGCGCTCCACATAGTTAAACCGATGGATAAATTTCTGATTGGTCTGCTCCAGCGCGTTGTCTGGATTAAGATGATAAAGACGTGCTGCGTTAATCACGCTGAACAAGAAATCGCCCAGTTCTTTCTCAGAGTTGGGGCCATCGCCCTTAGCTAACTCTACCTCGAGTTCAGCCATCTCCTCGCGCACCTTATCCCACACGTCCTCACGGCGCTGCCAGTCGAAACCCACATTACGGGCTTTGTCCTGGATGCGATAAGCCTTGATAAGAGATGGAAGAGCGTCGGGCACACCCGAGAGGACTGTCCTGTTGCCGTCTTTCTCTTTCTGCTTAATCTGCTCCCAGGTCTGCTCTACGGCTTCGCTGTCAGCCGGAGCATCCACGACATCGGCCTTAGGGTCATCGGGCCATCCCGTCCAGTCGATAAAAGGATGGCGGAACATCAGCTTGCGCGCCTCTTGAGTACATACGTCGGCCATGTCAAACTCGCCGGCCTCAGCGCCCAATATGGCATAGAACAAGACGTGCTCCATCACATCGCCCAGTTCCTTCATAATGTTGTGCATATCCTTTTTGGCCAGGGCGTCGGCCAGTTCAAACACCTCTTCTATCGTATTGGGCCGCAAGCTCTCAAATGTCTGCTTCCTGTCCCACGGACATTCCTTGCAAAGCCTCTTCTGAACATCCAATAGGCGCCCAAATGCTTCTATGACACTCTCTCTGCTATTCATTGTACTCAATAATTTCTTTGCAAAAGTAAGTAAATTTACACAAAAAATCAGTAACTTTGCAATGTTTTTTAATAAAGAATTTATAGATATCAATAAATATGGAATTAGCAAGTAAGTACGACCCAAGAGAAGTGGAGTCAAAATGGTATCAGTACTGGCTTGACAATAAGCTGTTCAATAGCAAACCAGACGGTAGAGAACCATACACCATCGTTATTCCCCCACCTAACGTGACCGGCGTGTTGCACATGGGACACATGCTCAACAACACCATACAGGACATCCTGGTACGCCGAGCCCGCATGGAGGGCAAGAATGCCTGCTGGGTGCCCGGTACTGACCACGCCTCGATAGCCACTGAGGCCAAAGTGGTCAAGCGGCTTGCTGCCCAGGGCATCAAGAAGCACGACCTGACCCGCGAGGAGTTCTTGAAACACGCCTGGGACTGGACTAACGAGCACGGAGGCATCATCCTCAAGCAGCTGCGCCGCCTGGGTGCCTCATGTGACTGGGATCGTACAGCCTTCACCATGGATGAGAAGCGCTCGAAAAGCGTTATCAAGGTATTCGTGGACTTATACAACAAGGGACTTATCTACCGCGGACTGCGCATGGTCAACTGGGATCCCAAGGCTCAGACAGCGCTGAGCAATGAGGAAGTGGTGTATAAGGATGAGCAGTCCAAGCTCTACCACCTTAAATATTATATAGCCCCTGAGTGCGACTGCTCGGACGTAGAAAACGCCGGTGAGGGCAATGTCATCCACAAGGACGACAAAGGGTACTACGCCGTGGTAGCTACTACCCGTCCTGAAACCATCATGGGCGATACGGCTATGTGTATCAACCCCAAAGACCCCAAGAACCAGTGGCTGAAAGGCAAGAAGGTCATCGTGCCACTCGTGGGACGTGCCATTCCCGTTATAGAAGACCGCTATGTAGACATCGAGTTTGGTACGGGCTGTCTGAAGGTTACCCCAGCCCACGACACCAATGACTACATGCTCGGCAAGACCCACAATCTGGAGACTATTGATATATTCAATGCCGATGCCACCATCTCTGACGCATCGCCCCTCTATGTCGGCATGGACCGCTTTGACTGCCGTCGTCAGATAGCTAAGGATCTGCAGGCTGCCGACCTCATGGAGCGTATCGAAGACTACAACAACAAGGTGGGTTACTCCGAGCGCAATCCTGACACAGCCATTGAGCCGCGCCTCTCACTCCAGTGGTTCCTCCGCATGCAGCATTTCGCCGACATAGCACTCCCCCCCGTACTTAATGGTGAGATGAAATTCTACCCGGCGAAGTACAAGGCTACCTACAAGAACTGGTTAGAGAACATACAGGACTGGTGCATATCGCGCCAGCTGTGGTGGGGCCACCGCATACCGGCCTATTATTATGGCGAAGAGCAGTATGTGGTAGCCGAGACCCCCGAGGAGGCCCTGGAACTGGCCCGCAAGCAGAGCGGCAACGCCAACCTGCAGGCCAGCGACCTGCGCCAGGACGACGATGCACTGGATACATGGTTCTCCTCATGGCTTTGGCCCATCTCATTGTTCGATGGCATCAACACCCCAGGTAACGAGGAGATAAAATACTACTACCCCACGTCTGACCTGGTTACTGCCCCGGACATCATCTTCTTCTGGGTGGCCCGAATGATTATGGCGGGCGAGGAGTACATGGGCAAGATACCTTTCAAGAACGTCTACTTCACCGGCATTGTACGCGACAAGCTCGGCCGGAAAATGTCCAAGAGTCTGGGCAACTCTCCCGACCCCATCGAACTTATCGAGAAGTTTGGCGCCGACGGTGTGCGCATGGGCATGATGCTCTCAGCACCAGCAGGTAACGACATTCTGTTCGATGAAAGTCTCTGCGAGCAGGGCCGCAACTTCAACAACAAGATATGGAATGCTTTCCGCCTGGTTAAGGGCTGGAACGTGGCCGCCGGTGAGCAGCCCGAGGCCAGCCGCATAGCCACCGAGTGGTTTGAAGCTAAGCTCAAGCAGACCAATGAGGAGGTTGACGACCTCTTCCGCAAGTACCGCATATCTGAAGCACTGATGGCCGTGTACCGCCTGTTCTGGGACGAGTTCTCGAGCTGGTACCTGGAGATGGTAAAGCCTGCTTACGTGAACGGCGAGGCACAGCCCATAGACCAGCAGACCTACGACGCTACCCTGCGCTTCTTCGAGACACTGCTGAAGATGCTGCACCCCTTCATGCCGTTTATTACCGAAGAGCTGTGGCAGCACATATACGACCGCAAGCCGGGCGAGAGCATCATGCGCGATGCCCTGAAGATGGAGGCACCCACCGAGGCCGAGCTCGCGCTTATCAGCCAGATGGAGGAGGTCAAGCAGATAGTCAGCGGTGTGCGCATGGTGCGCAGCCAGAAGAACATTGCCCCCAAGGAGGCCCTGACCTTGCAAGCCGTGGGTGACAACGTTTATACCGACTTCAACGCCGTGATTACCAAGATGGCCAACCTAAGCAGTATCGAGGTGGTGAGCGAGAAGGATGCCAGCGCCAGCGCCTTTATGATAGGCACCCACGAGTATGCCGTACCCTTAGGCGACCTCATAGACGTAGAGGCCGAGATAGCCAAGGCCGAGGCTCAGCTCAAGCACCTGGAAGGCTTCTTGGCAGGTGTCCGCAAGAAACTATCTAACGAGAAGTTTGTTGCCCATGCCCCCGAGGCTGTCGTAGCGTTGGAGCGCAAGAAGGAAAGCGACTCTGTAGAAAAGATAGCAGCCCTTCAAGAGTCGATAGCCGAACTCAGAAAGAAATAAAAAACCATCACTATGAAGCGTTTTCTCGGTTACTGTGTGCTGACCGTACTCACGTTAGTCGTCGTGAGTTGCAGCAGCAACGGGTCTGAACCCACACGGTCAACCGAGAAAACGCTTTTTGTTTTTATGCCCTGGTCCTCGGGGGCCGAGAAGCCCTATACGCACAACCTGTACACTTACTTCAGTACCAATATACAGGATATGGAGACAGCCATTGCCGGACAGCATGGCCTGGGCCGTACCCGGCTGTTAGTGTACATCGCGCAGTCGCCCACGAGGGCCGCGCTGATAGAGATAAGGTACACGGGCAAAGCCTGCACCCGCGACACGCTGAAACACTATGCCGACTACGACGCCATGACTGCTGCGGGCATAGCCGGCATACTGGGCGACGTGCGCACGCATGCAGAGGCCGATACCTATGCCATGATTATAGGCTGCCACGGTACCGGCTGGTTGCCCCGGGGCCTTACCGGCTACTACAAGACCCGCGCTTTTGGCGGAACGGAGGCCCGCTTCCAGGCCGACCTGGCCGACCTGGCCGACGGCATTACCCGCGCGGCCATGCCGATGCAGTTTATAGCCTTCGACGACTGCTATATGGCTGGCATCGAGGTGGCCTACGACCTGAAGGACGTAACCCACTACCTCATCGCGTCGACCAGCGAGATTATGGCTGCCGGTCTGCCCTACCGGACCATCTGGCCCTATCTGTGTGCCACCACGCCCAACTACGAGGCCATCGTCAACGGTTTCTACAGCTACTATAGTCATGGCACCTACCCCTACGGCACCCTGTCGGTCATAGACTGCCAGCAGACAGAGGCCATGGCCCAGCTGATGCGCACCTTTAACGCGCGTTACACCTTTGACCCCACGCAGGAGAACCGCTTACAGAAGCTCGACGGTATGGGGCAGACCATATTCTTTGACATGGGCAGCTACATCAGCCACTTGTGCGACGCAGCTGATGTCAGCCAGTTTGACGCAATGGTCGCCCGACTGGTACCTTACCATGTACACACGCCCAAGATATACACCAACCTGTCGCAGGTTAACGGGGGCTTATCCACGGTAGACATTAATACATTCTCAGGAATAACAATTTCCGACCCAACTACCAATACGTACGTAGCGGGCCGGAAATCGTTAACAGCGTGGTGGAAGGCCACTCACACTCAGTCTACCACTGCAGCCGAGTAATCCAGTCCCCACACATCGGCTACTGCCTTGTAGGTAACCTTGCCTTCTACCACATTCAAGCCTTTATATAGTGCATTATCCTCCTTGCAGGCACGCTTCCAGCCCTTGTCGGCCAAAGCCAGGGCATACTTCAGCGTGGCATTGGTAAGCGCAGCCGTCGAAGTGTTGGGCACGGCACCCGGAATGTTGGCCACGGCATAATGAACGATGCCGTCTACCACATAGACAGGGTCGCTGTGCGTAGTGGCGTGCGACGTCTCAAAGCAGCCGCCCTGGTCTATGGCCACATCTACCAGCACCGTACCCGGCTCCATCTCGCTGAGCATGGCCCGGGTAATGAGATGAGGTGTCTTGTCGCCCGGCACCAGGACAGAGCCTATCACGATGTCTACATCGTGTAGCTCCTTGCGTATATTGTGTTCCGTCGAGTACAGCGTGTGTACCGTGGGAGGCAGTTCGGCATCGAGCTGGCGCAGGCGGGCCAGGTTGATGTCGGTAACGTACACATCGGCACCCATGCCGGCCGCCATACGTGCGGCAGCCTCGCCCACGATGCCGCCACCCAGTACCAGCACCTTGGCCGGCTTCACTCCGGGCACGCCACCTATCAGTTTGCCCTTGCCGCCCTTGGTCTTCTGCAGATAGTAAGCCCCATTGAGCGCAGCCATGCGTCCGGCCACCTCGCTCATAGGCACCAGCAGAGGCAAGCGGTTATCGGCCGTCTGCACCGTCTCGTACGCCAGGCATACCGCGCCTCTCTTCAGCATGGCGTCGGTCAGCGGTTTGTCGCAGGCCAGATGGAAATAAGTAAAGAGCAACTGACCCTTGCGCACCAGCGAATACTCTGGGGCGATAGGCTCCTTGACCTTGATAATCATCTCGGCCACCTGGTACACCTCCTCGATGGTAGGCAGTATGGTGGCGCCCACCTGCTCATAAGCCGCGTCGGCAAACCCGCTGCCCTCGCCAGCCGTATGCTGTACATACACCTCGTGCCCATGCTTTACCAGTTCGGCCACGCCATCGGGGGTCATACCCACCCGGTTCTCATTGTTCTTAATTTCCTTTGGGATTCCGATTTTCATAATGGTAATGATTTTTAAATGTTTAATAGATAATAAGATGCTTCGTGTCTAAGGCCAGGATGATGGCAGCCATGGCGGTGATGGGTCGTCTGTGGCCGTATAGCCATCTGTCTGGGGCTGCGTCAGGAGGGCCGACGGCCGCGAGCGAACTCAAAGGGCCAAACCGTAACCTAACATGTGCAAATTTAGCAAAAAATCGAATACACAAAACTAAAAATCACAGTTTTTTCCATTTTTCTATGGCAACTTACAGATTGCAAGTGGATAGCCCACCATGGGGCCATGCCCCACCAGGTATCCAGAGCCGTCTCTGTGGTGCTCATGACGGCTCCTGGCCACTTAGAAGTCACCTCTACGAGTCTGGGAGCCGTCATTACGAGCAGAGAGTTTTTCGTGGGGAGACAGGAGGTGGATGAACAAGGGAAAAAAGAGAGCCATCGCCGTGTGCGCGATGGCCCCAACAACTTACTCAGCCTTCCACGGCTCCGTCCGAAGACTTAGACTGTACATACTAAACGCTTGGATGTATATTTCTGAACTTAGGACATACATTCTATGTCTTCAGACGGAGCCACGGGCGGCTGCCGGGCGGCTACTCGTAGTCGTCTACCACGGCATTGATAAAGTCCATCATGGGTTTCGCCACGCGGAAGTAGCGGAGCAGCTGCCTCTGCCAGTCGGGAGCGTCAAACAGCGTATCGGGCACCCGCATCCAGCAGCAATAGTCCTTCATACGCAAATAGTCGATATACTCGTAGTCGCGGGGAAAGCCCTTGGGGGCCGTCTTGAGCATCGCGATGCCAAAACCCTTGGCCGACAGCTCGTCATCGGTCATAACACCGTTGCCCGGATAGCCGAAAAATTTGACAAACTCGCCTGCCTCTACCGCCCGGCGCCACTGGTCTATGTTGCCCATTATCTCGTTGCGACACGAGGTAAGTATATGGGTGGGCAGCCAGTACGACCCCACGGCTATAAAGGAGTGGCCGGGCTGCAGGTGTACATAGTAGCCCCCGCGCAGGGCCTTGCGGCCGTGGGCACAGATGTAAGCACCGAAGTGGCGCTTGTAAGGCGACTTGTCGGCACTGAACCGCGTATCGCGGTAGAAACGGTAACAGCAGTCGCGCACGGTGAGGTGGGCCACCTCGGGGTCCATGGTGGCCAGCGTGGCTATCAGCTGGGTAATGCCTGCCTCGAAGTCGGCCTTGCAGGCTTCAAACTCGGCCTTATGTTCCTGAAACCAGGGGCGGTTGTTGTTCTGCGCCACTCGGGTGAGGAAACTTACAATTCTCTTTGCATCCATTGTGTTTACGTGATTTATAGTTTAGACTGCTCCAAGAGCTTGGGGCAGAAACTGTCGAACGGGCACTCATCGCACAGAGGGCGGGCGCTCTTACAGATATACCGGCCGTGTAGCAGCAACCAGTGGTGGGCGTCGGGCACCTGGTCGGTGGGAATGTGGCGCATGAGTTCCTGCTCTACCTTGAGGGGCGTGGTGGCCGTGCGGCTTACCAGTCCCAGCCGGTGGCTTACCCGGAACACATGGGTGTCTACCGCTAAGGTGGGCTTGCCGAACCATACGGCCTGGATGACATTGGCTGTCTTGCGGCCCACACCGGGCAGCGTCATCAGCAGGGCCCTGTCCGACGGCACATCGCCTCCGAAGTCGCTCATCAATTTCCGGGCCATCGCCACCAGATGGGCGGCCTTGGCATTGGGGTAACTTACCGAACTGATGTACGCCAGCACCTCCTCGGGCTCGGCGGCGGCCATCTCGCGGGCCGACGGGTAACGGGCAAAGAGGGCCGGGGTAACCTGGTTAATACGCTTGTCGGTACACTGGGCACTCAGCAGAGTGGCCACCAGTAACTGAAAGGCCGAGCCAAACTGCAGCTCGGTGGTCACCATGGGCTGATTGGCGGCAAAGTAAGCGAGTATGCGCTCATAGCGTTCCTTACGTGTCATAGACAGAATGATATAAAAAAGCGGAGTACCAAAGCCGGCGCCCATGGCGACTCGCTCTGCGTACTCCGTTATAACTGGGCGGCCATCGCCTGTGGCTACGGCCTTATCGTTTTACTTTTTCTCCTCGTCGGTGGCAGCCTTAGTAGCGGCTGTAGACTTGTAAGCCTTGTTCAGACCTGCTATTACCTCGCTGGTAATGTCGTAAGCCTTGTCGGCATACAGCAGGTTGTCGCCAGCCTTGCTCAGTATCAGGCTGTACTTCTTGTCCTTATTATAAGCCACCAAAAAATGCTGGATAGAGTCGCGCAGGGCCTTGTTATACTTATCAGTCTCTACCTGAAACTCGTTGGTAAGACGGCGGTTGAGTGCATCAAGGTCGGCACCCTGCTTCTGCAGACCAGCCTGGATGCCTTCGGCCTGCTCGCGGGTGTAGGCGTTCTGCTGCAGCTTCTGCTGGAAGTTGGCCGTGGCGGCCTGCAACTGCTGCTGCTTGGCCATCAGGGTGTTCTGGATATTCTGTCCCTTCTTCTGAAGTATCATGGAGTAGTCCTTGCAGAACTTGTACTGCGACATGATAGAGTCTACCTCTACATAGGCTATCTTCAAGCTGCCAGGGGCAGCTGTAGGCTGTTTCTCGTCTTGCTGCGGATTACTCTTGTTACAAGCAGTCATCGTAAGCGACAGCATTGCCACTGCCGCCATGGTTTTCATCAGATTTTTCTTCATATATCCTTTTGTGTTTATTGTCTCTATATATAATAAGGTGTACTCCCTGCTACCAAGCACCACCCCGGCGACGCGCCTCGCGATCCTGGTCTATCACGCAGTGAATGCCCCGGTCGCGCATGGCCTTGCTGTCGTGTATGTGCTGCGAGGAAAACGAGCCGTTGCGGCGAAAAATCAACTTAACGGATAATAATGCCACTGCAATAGCAATTATTAACACGGTTATGAGTAGAGTTTCTATCATTTTCCTTAATTTTGCAGTATCTCTTTGACACCATTCTGTGGACAAAGGTAGCGTTTTTAGATTAAAAGACAAAATAAAATATCATAAAAATGAGTAATGTAGAACTAAAACCCGCTCGCGTGTTCGAGCAGTTTGCTAAAATCAATCAAATCCCCCGCCCCTCGAAGCACGAGGAGCTCATGAGTGAGTATCTGACCAACTTTGGCAAGGAGCATGGGCTGGATACTCAGGTAGATGCCACTGGCAATGTGCTGATACGCAAGCCGGCTACTCCCGGATACGAGAACCGCAAGACGGTGATACTGCAGAGCCACATGGACATGGTCTGCGACAAACTGGTAGATGTAGACTTTGACTTCCACAAGGACGCCATACAGACCTACGTAGACGGTGAGTGGCTGCGGGCCAAGGGTACCACGCTGGGAGCCGACGATGGCATAGGCTGTGCCATAGAACTGGCCCTGCTGGACAGCGATGATATAGAACATGGCCCCATCGAGTGCGTATTTACCCGCGATGAGGAGACACAGCTTACCGGCGCCATAGGCATGAAGTCGGGCTTTATGACCGGGCAGTACCTTATCAACCTGGACTCAGAGGATGAGGGACAGCTGTTCGTAAGCTGCGCCGGCGGACGTAGCACGGTAGCCACATTCGACTTCGTGCGCGAAGAGGCACCTGCTGGCTACTTCTTCATGGAGGCTTCGGTCAAAGGCCTGGTGGGCGGCCACTCTGGCGACGATATCAACAAGAAGCGCGCCAATGCCATCAAGCTGCTCGCGCGGTTCCTCTACAACGTACAGGCCAAGACTGACCTGCGCATAGCCTCATTTAACAGTGGCAAGCTGCACAATGCCATCCCCCGCGACGGCAAGGTGGTATTCGCCATACCCGCTGCCGACAAGGAAACCATCAAGGCCGACTTCAACGTATTCGTGGCCCAGGTAGAGGATGAGTATCATGTTACTGACACCACGATGAAGTTCAGCCTGGCAAGCACCGAGGCCACCCAGGTTATCCCCGCTCAGGTAGGCATCAACATCGTGCTGGCCCTGCAGGCTGTAGACAATGGCGTATTTGCCATGTGCCAGGACGAGGCACTGGACTGGCTGGTAGAGACATCGAGCAATGTAGCCGCCGTAAAGACCACAGACACCCAGGTAGAGGTATTGTCGTCGCAGCGTTCCAATGTGATGAGCAACCTGGACAATATGTGCAACACCGTGGCTGCGGCCTATCGTCTGGCTGGCGCCAAGGTTATGACGACCGACGGCTATCCCGCCTGGAAGATGAACCCCAACAGCAAGTTGGTAGATATAACCGTGGCAGCCTATCGCAAGCTGTTTGGCAAGGATCCCAAAGTGTTAGGCATCCACGCCGGACTGGAGTGTGGCCTGTTCTCAGAGCGCTATCCGGAACTCGACATGGTGAGCTTCGGGCCTACACTGCGCTATGTACACACGCCCGACGAGCGGTTGCTCATTCCTACCGTACAGATGGTATGGGACCACTTGTTGGAGATACTCAAGAACATACCCGAATAACAATCGGATTAATCATAGTAAAGGTGGCGCTCGCAGGGGTGCCACCTTTTTTATTATCAATAACGCGGAAGAGGGACTTTTAGGGCCACCAACGAAAAAAATATCGAAAAAAGTGAGCCGTTTGCAACTTTTGGCCGACCCACGTCGTCTAACAGACAAATAACAACAGAAACAAAGTACCATTATGAAACAACTGATTATTCTGACAGCACTCACGCTAATGGCATGTGCTTCGACCAAGAACACCGCGATGGCAAGCAATGACCCCGATCCCACTTCCATACAACAAAACAAGACCTCGGTACGCCGGGTGAGTAACTTTACCAAGATAGCGCTGATAGGCAGCAACGATGTCATCTACACCCAGGGCAACACGACAAGCGTCAAGGTGGTAGGAAAGGCCAGCGATGTAGACAACATCCTGACCACGGTAGAACAAGGCACCCTGGTCATCAAGACCAGTGCCCGAGGGGGTACGTTTGGCTTCAAGTTCGGTTCCTCGGACGATGATGTGAAAGTGTATGTAACCTCGCCAGACCTCACCCAGATACGCCTACAGGGCAGCGGCGACTTCAAGGCCCCCAGGAAGATAGACAGCGACAACCTGGCGGTAACCCTGGTAGGTTCGGGCGACATAGATCTGAGAAACGTCATTTGCGACAACTTCACACTGGATGTGCGCGGGTCGGGCGATGTAGAGGTTGACAAGCTGTGCTGTGCCAAGTCGCTTATTTCTATACGCGGGTCGGGCGACATAGAAATCAATGAAGAAAAAGTGACCACGACCAATGCCGAAGTTTACGGTTCGGGCGACATAGCCCTCCATCTCAACCAGTGCGGCACCGTCAACTGCAAAGTCTTCGGCTCGGGCGACATCAGCCTCAGCGGCACACTCAGACATCTGAACAAGAGTTGCAAGGGCTCGGGCGACATCCATGCCCATAATCTGAACTTTATCAAATAAACATACTATCTCTCTAAACACAGCAGCACCTGTACCCGCAATGGGCATAGGTGCTGTTATCGTTTAGGCGGCAACGGAACACCGCGCTATCAGTCTGACGTAGCTATCTAAGAACCGTCGACCCACCGCCGTATGTCGCAGCACGTTCTCTAACAGCACCATACCCACCAAGGCCGTCATGATACCTAAGAGCACATCAATGATATAGTGGTGAGCCGTATATACGGCCGTCCACCAGATACCGGCACATATCAGGGCAAAGACTATCACCACCCCACGGTGCTGCCTGCTCATGGCAGCGTATGCCGTGGCTATAAGCATATAGGCGGCATGGAGCGAAGGTACCGCGGCAAAGACATTGGCGTTCTTACCATACAGGGCGTGGAACACGGGTATGCCCATAAGGGCATCGAAGCGCCCCAGGCCAGCCACGTTGCCCGGCGTGTGGAGCACTGGCGTAAAGCCATACTCCATGGCATACCATGGTGGGGCTGCAGGGTGTATATAGTAGCCACAAAAGCCTAACAGATTGACCAGCAGGAAAGCCATCGAGAACCGCAGGTAGGCGCGGTACTGCCGGCTGAAGTACAGATAGAGCGCAAAGCCTAACGGAACAGGCACCCAGCACAGGTAGAAGAAGCCGGCCATGATGTCGGCCACGCCACAGTGGTGCAAGGCGAAGTATTCATTAGGCGTAAGCACCGTCCCACTGGCCAGGGTGATACCAAAAAGATGTTTCTCAGCCCCATACAGGCCTGCCACGTCTATCGGGTTGACCTTATAGTTGGGATATAGCCGCATCCAGTCGTACGAGCAGGCAAAGATGGCCCACGGCAGCAGGGCCAAGGCCACCTTACGCGTTGGGCGGACGGCTATCAGTACTATATATAATATAATAATGTATATACTGAACATCACGGTAAGGATAGCAGGGTTACTTCTTGTCGTGCTTAGCCAACTCGTGGTAACAATGGGCTACCCGCCAGAAAGCCGTCATATTGGCCAACAGGGCTATGACGGCCATACCGCCAGCCAACCACCACAGGTTGCCCGTACAGCCAGTCACCATAGCCACCACAGCGGTGATGACCACGCGCTCGGGACGCTGCAGCAAGCCCACCTTGCACTCAATATCCAAGCCCTCGGCACGGGCGCGCACATAGCTCACCATGACCGAACCCAGGATAGCTGCGTAGGTAACAATGCCTGTCCAGAACCAGCCCGCGTTAAGGAATACGACCGAAATGCCGAACAGCGAGACCATCTCGCTGTACCTGTCGAGCGTAGAGTCCCACAGGGCGCCAAAGGTAGAGGACATGTTGCCCATGCGAGCCAACCGCCCATCCATCATGTCAAACAACCCGGCAAAGAGAATGGTGAAACCACCCCACCCGATGAGCGCCATGCCACCCGCAGCATCGCCCTCCTGCAGGGCTATACCTCCGGCTATGAACAGGCCCGTGGCCACCAGGTTGCCCACAAACCCTATGGTGGTAACCACATTAGGGGTAATACCTATGGCTATCATGGCCTTAATAATTGGGTTGATAACCACATAAATAAGTTTCTGTAAAAAATCTCTGTAGTTCATATCTTGTATCAATTACGTCTCTTAGACTGAAAAACATAGACACGCTGCATCTGGTAATTCCAGAGTGTGGCCACCAGACAGGCCACCACAATCTTGGAGATGATATAGTTGATGCCCGTGAGTTCGGTGAGCAGGTAGGTGCCCGTGGTGTTGAGCGCTATGCTGCCTATCCAGACAGCCAGGTAACGCAGGGCCACGCCACACTTGCTGAGCCCGGCAGCCGAGAATACCCACCGGTAGTTAACGCAGCAGTTGATGACAGCCCCGGTAACCGCGCCCATCAGGGTAGCATAGGCATACCACACACCCACCACCTCGGTCAGCAGGACGGTCAGCCCGAAGTCGGCCACCGAAGCTACCATAGCCGAGGTCTCGGCCTTGCAGAATGTCAGGATTGAGTGTCGCAGGCCAGCCATCTCAGATACACCTTATTATAATAATAGCTATCAGCGAGTAGATGCCGGCTAACAGGTCATCGGCCATCACCCAGAACGCCCCCACCCGCCGGTCGAGCGCCCGGATGCCCATGGGCTTCAGAATGTCGAAGAAGCGAAACAGCAAAAAGGCTGCGGCGGCATAGGCGATGCTGCCGTGAGGACACACCACCAACGGCACCCACACGCCCACCATCTCGTCAACCACCACGCGGCTGGGGTCGTCGCCCCAGTAAGACTGCAGACGTGCCGTGGCCCATGTTCCGGCTATGGTGAACGCCACGCACAGGCCCAGGGTAGCCCACATCAGCGCAGTGGCAGGGAGCCACAGTCCCAAAACTATCCATACAACTGTAGCCAGTAAAGCCCCGGCCGTGCCAGGCCCCCAGGGCCAAAAGCCACTGCCAAACCCACTACCTATCATGGTGGCAAAAAACGGTAATCGTGCCTTCATGGGTGCAAAAGTAGTGATTTTTCTCTGAAGAGTGGCTCAAACGACTGAAAAAAACATAAAAAGGTAAAAAAGTTTTCTCTCCTCGCAACTTATTAAGTAACTTTGCAATCCAAAAGATTATTCTTGACGAAATGGATGACATCAGACAGAGAGCTATCATATCTTCTGCTCTAAGGGTTATACCCTTGTTATTATTTTTATTTGTCTTCACCACCCTATCGGCCCAGAACATTACCGGTGAGGTAATAGATGCCGACGACGGGGGGCCCATTCCCTATGCCAGCGCATCCTATAAAGGAGAGCACATGGCCGTGTCGAGCGACGGTGACGGCAAGTTCAGTATAGAGCGCCACAACGGATGGACACTGACCATCAGTTCGGTGGGCTATACTCCTGCCACAGTAGCCATCACCCCCAATACCACCCACATAGTAATCAAGCTGAAGAGCGCGACCCGCAGTATCAATGAGGTAACCATCAAGGCCCGCCGCGCACGCTACCGCCGCAAGGACAATCCTGCCGTGGAGCTTATGCGGCGCGTCATTGCCGCCAAGAAACGTACCAAGCTGGAGAACCACGACTACTTCCAGTACAACAAGTACCAGAAAATCACCTTTGGCCTTAACGACCTCAGCGACAAAGACCTGGAGCAGGGTCTCTTCAAGCGGTCGCCATGGCTGGTAGACTTTGTCGAGACCAATCCGTTTACCCAAAAGCGCATGCTGCCCATATCGGTTGACGAAACCGTGACCCAACAGATATACCGTAAGAGCCCTCGCACAGAGAAGACCATCATCAAGGGCCAGCGCAGTGACGGAATTAACAATGTGCTGCAAACTGGCGATATTCTCAACACCATGCTCAAGGAGGTGTTTACCGATGTAGACATATACGATGACCACGTCCGCCTGTTGCAGTACCCCTTCCCATCGCCTATCGGTGAGACAGCCATTTCCTTCTACCGTTATTACATCGAAGATACGGTCTATGTAGACCGTGATTTGTGCTATCACCTGCAGTTTCTGCCGAACAATCAGCAAGACTTTGGCTTCAGGGGCGAGCTGTATGTACTGGCCGACTCGTCGCTGCATGTCAAGAAATGCAACCTGACCATCCCCAAGCGCAGCGATGTCAACTTCATAGACGACCTGAAGATAGTACAAGAGTACACCAAGCTCCCCGATGGCGAGTGGGTACTCACTACCGACGACATGATAGCCGAACTGAGCATCATATCCAAGGCTACCAAGTGCGTGTGTATCCGCAACACCCGGCTGAGCAACTATGCCTTTGACGAGCTGCCCCGCAAGCTGTTCAAGGGTAAGGCCAAGTCGCGGCATGAAGCCGACGCGATGATAAGAGACGACGCCTTCTGGGAGCAGTACCGCGCGGTGGAGCTAACTAAGGGCGAGTCGTCGATGGATGCCTTCATCCACCGCATGGAGCAGTCCAGGAACTACAAGTGGATACTCTTTGGCATCAAGGCGTTCTTAGAGAACTATGTAGAGACCAGCAGCAAGAAGAACGGAAGCAAGTTTGACTTTGGCCCGGTAAACACGGTGGTGTCAAGTAACTTCGTTGACGGACTGCGGTTACGCGTTAGCGGCCGTACGACGGCCAACCTGAACAAGCACCTGTTCTGGAACGGCTACTATGCCTACGGCACCAAGACCGGGAACCACTATTACGGCTCAGAGATAACCTACGCACTGAACAAGAAGAAAAATGTGCCGTTCGAGTTCCCTCAGAGAAACATCATATTCGAGTCGGCGCGCGACGTGATGTCTCCGGCTGACAAATACCTTATCCACAACAAGGACAACATGTTCATGGCGTTCCGCGTGCAAAAGGTTGAGCAGATGTACTTCTACAATAGACAGCGGCTGGCCTTCAACTACGAGACAGACTGGGGCTTGAGATTCAACACGGAAATCAAGGCTGAAAGCAATGAACCTGCGGGCGACCTATACTTTAGACATGTAGACAACGGAAGCATGGTGAACAAGATACGGACCACCGAGCTGACCGTAGGCATCAAGTACTGCCCGGGACAGACCTACATTAACACCAAGCAACAGCGCTGGCCGGTTAACCTGGACGCTCCCGAGTTTACCGTAAGCCATACCACCGGTCTGAAGAACTTCCTCGGTGGCCAATATAAGCTCAACCTCACCACGGTAGGCATCTACAAGCGTTTCTGGCTGGGCAGCTGGGGCTATATAGATAACCACCTGAAGGGCGGAGCCCAGTGGAGCAAGGCCCCGTTCCCACTGCTGATTATGCCACCGGTAAACGTATCGTTCTTCGAGCTTGAGAATACATTCTCCATGATGCGCAATATGGAGTTTATCAGCGACCGCTATGCCTACTGGGCTATCTGCTGGGATCTTAACGGCAAGCTACTGAACCGCATACCACTCATTAAGCGGCTCAAATGGCGTGAATACGTAGCCTTCAAGGGCATGTTTGGAACACTCACGGATAAGAACAATCCCACCCTGGCCCAGAACCAAGGCGACCCGATGCTCTTTGAGATGCCACGCGACAGCTATATCATGGACAAGAAGACTCCCTACATGGAGATAGTGGCTGGCGTACACAATATATTCAAGTTCTTCGGGGTAGACTTCGTTCACCGCCTGAATTACCTCAACAACCGTGACGTCAAGAAGAACGGCGTACGATTTACTTTCGCCATGTCGTTCTGACAGAGCCATCGGGGCCCTTGGCCCCATGGCTCCACATACACAGAAAACAACCTTAATAGCACCCAAACAAATGGAAATACTGCTTGCAGACAAACAGGGAATTACCCAGGCCGGCCTGATGTACCTATGTACCCAGGCTGGCTACCCATTTAAGGTAACTGAGGACAAGGCCGAGGTGATAGAGGGGCTCAAAGCCACCCCTACGGCTACCGTGATACTGGACTATACCCTCTTTGATATCAATGATGCCGACGAGCTGCTCATTCTCGGTCAGCGGTTCCCCTTGTCATCGTGGATTCTGTTCAGCGAAGACCTCAGCATAGACTTTGTCAAGATAGTGGCCGCCAGTAACCATCAGTTCAGCGTGCTCCTCAAGGAGTCGCCGCTGTCAGAGATACGCGAGGCGCTACAACTGGTGGCCCAGGGACAGCGCTTCATCTGCCGGCGCACCACCGAGATGCTGTTAGCACCTGTAGCCGAAAAGACCGAGGATGTAAAACTGACCCGGACAGAGACCGAGATACTGAAGGACATAGCCCTGGGACTCACCACGCGCGAGATAGCCGAGAAGCGGTGCTCCAGTTTCCACACGGTAAACACCCACCGCAAGAACATCTTCCGCAAGTTGGGCGTTAACAATGTACACGAGGCTACACGCTACGCCTTCAGGGCTGGCCTGGTAGACAGCGCCGAATACTACATCTGACCCCTGTGCCTGCCGAGAGATACAGCGAAGGCTCCCTTACACCCAAGGGAGCCTTTGTCGTATCTGCCAGTAAGAAGATGGGGGCCGCGGCCTATCGGGCCGCCCCCTCCTCAAACCGTATGCTTATCTTGTCAAAGCCCATGCCCCGCAGCAGCTTGTCTACCTGAGCCAGAGCCGTGCGGCGGGCACTCTCTATGTTCTCGCGGCTCATCACCCTACGGCTCATGGCCCGCTGCGCCCGTAGATAGAGCTGCTTGCGGTCGGCTGGTGTCCACTTACCATCCTCATAGAAGGTACGTGTGCGAGCCTCGTCGATGAAGTCGGGCGAGAGCAGGGTTATCGGCGGAAGCACCGCCCGCAGCGTGTCGCCGTCCATGGTTATCCATCCGGGGCGAGCGTGGGTCAAATCGATGCCCAAGCGAAGCGTGCCATAATAAATACGTATTAACTCGCTGTCGCCAAAGAACCCGCGGCTCACCGTGTCTACTATCTCCTCATCGCTCACCGCCAAGAACTCCCACTGGCCTATCCGCTCTATGGAGCGCACCTGCATGGGCGTAATGGTGGTATGCGCTACGCGGGCGGTGCTCACCTCGTTGCCACGGCGCACCCACATGACAAGTACCACGACAGCCACCGCTACGATAGCGACGGTAAAGGCAGCTATCCAGGCATTGACGGGGATGAGCCGCAGCAGACGGCCCAGGTCAGAGGGGCGCTTTCTATTGTGCTGTAACATGGTCTGAATGAATTTGAGTGAGTTGTTTGAGGATAGTGGCCGGCCCGAAATCCTTGCGGAAGGTAATGGTGATGTCGTCGCGGTTGAACCCCATCTGCTCAATGATGGGAATGAGCAGCGAGGCGGCGTTCTCGCGCGCCGTGGTCACGATGCCTAAGTCGGGGATGCTCTTCACGATGGCCTGACGGCCCTGGCGTTCCAGCGCGGTAAGCTCGGCATCGGTAAAGCGGCTACGCAGCAGGGGAACATGCTGCCGCACGGCATCGTGGTCTATCCGGGTCGAGGTAAGTACCACCTCGGGGTCGGGCAGGGTTATCTCTACCCGCCGCCCATGCCGGCTCACATTAGCTGCCGAGAACTGCGAGAAGTCTATATACGCCTTGACCGTGGCGTCAATGGGGATGGCTACGGCGCGGGTGCCGCCCGGAAGCGTCAGACTGAAGTCGCGCCCCATCAGACGGCCACGGAGAGCCCGTTCATCGTTGTGCATCACTATCTTTCGCACCTTGTACTCGGCCGTATAGAGGCGCGAGCACTGCTGTATCTGCATCACCATCATGGGAACCGTGTCTACGGGCTGCGCCGCGGTGTCGTCGGTCTTAGCGCCGTGGCACCCGCACAAGGCCGTCAGTACCCATAGGGCCAGAAGGTATGCCGTTGTCTTCATCGGTTATATCATTAGTGTTGTTAGCTGCCGCTCACGCACGGGCTATGGCCACAAAGGGCCGTCCCAACGCCGTCAGCATGGTACAAAGGTAGTGCAAGTTGGGCAAATACACACTATGATTAATCATAAAATCGCCCCACGCAGGGCAATTTTTACTCTCAGGGCCTAACCCGCCACCCTGATGGCAAGTAGGACAAGGCCCCATAGATGGCCTATGGAGATGGCAAAATGGGCACAGGGTACCCTGCCAAACCCTGATAAGCTATGCGCCACGCGCCCGACCACCCCACACCCTCCCGCTCGCCCCCACGGGATCCGTCCGAAGAATTGGGATGTACATTCTGTGCCCCAGGATGTGCATCGCCAACTTCCGGATATACACTCTAAGTCTTCGGACGGAGCCGAGAAGGACGGAGGGGTAGTTGGGAGAAGTCACCAGGACGGGGGCGATGACCACAAGACGAGCGGAGCCATCCTGCCTATCCCCCATCGGCCATGGGCCAAGAAAAAGGGCACCCCACTTCGCGCACGGAAGCCGGGTACCCCATGGTATCGATTACCTATAATAACGTTAACTATGATGGGCTGTTTACTCCATGAACTTTTTGGCCGCGCGCAGCTGGTGGCGCATGTTGCTGAGCAGCTGCTGGCTCTCCTGGAGCACGTTCAGATAGAGCAGGGCCACCTGGAGGGCGCCGTTGTCGCTAATGCCTTGTAAACGGTCAATCTGGCGGTGACGGTAAACAGACAACTCGTCCTTGAGCTTGTCAGCCGCAGCCAGCGTGTCGCGGTAACGGTCAAAGCGGCCGCTCGAAATCTGAGTCTCGGTGTCGCGCATCAGCTCTACAATTTTAAACTTGATGGGCTGATACTCGTCGCGGAGATACTGGGGGAACGGTGTGAAGTTGTTATCTACATGCTCCTTGACCGGCTCAAGCATGCGCCGCAGGCAGTAGATGTACTGCTGACTGGCATTGATGCCCACGTGGAACCAAGTGTTGCGCTCCATGGCCACCTCGACCGGTATGCGGCGCAGGGCCAACAACTGCTGCTTGCGCACGCAGCGCACCCGATCCTTGGCCTCGCGCAGATGGCGCTGTACACGCCGCAAAGGGGCCGGCCGGTTGTTCTCAAATCCGTCTAACAACTGATTGTACTCATTCAGCGCTATCTGCGTCATGGCGCTCTGCGTCTGGCGCACATACTTCTTCAGCAAATCCCACACTATCTCAGGCTCGTGGGCCCGCATCATCAGCCTATACAGGTCGCGTCCCTCGTTGTCCTTAGCGCCCTTGTCCTTGTCGTGACCCGAGCAGAACAGGATGTAAATCACCAGGCAGATGAACAGCAGCTGCACGGCCAGTCCGCCGTAATACATGGCCACACACACTAAGGCACAGGCCATGAAAGCTACACCAGCTGTGATAAACCATCCGCCGATGACCGACAGCACACCCGTAATGCGGAACACGGCACTCTCGCGGCTCCAGGCCCGGTCGGCCAGCGAGCTACCCATGGCCACCATGAAGGTAACGTAGGTAGTAGAGAGCGGCAGCTTATAGTTGGTACCTATGGTGATGAGCATAGAGGCCAGCACCAGGTTGACGGCGGCACGCACCACATCAAAAGCAGCCCTGTCGCCATCGGCCACGTCGACCGGGGCAAACCGGCTGTTTATCCACTGGCTCATACGCTGTATCAGGGGTATGCGCTGAGTAACGCTACCCACGCTGTCGGCCACCGTCTGCACGGTACGTACTATGGCGCGGGCAGCCCGAGACGACCCGAACATCTCCTCGCCCTCGTCCTGGCGCGACAAGTCTACCGAGGTCTGTATCACGCGCTGCGCCTTCTTGGACGTGGCCATGGCCACTATCATAATCAGACCGGCTATGAGCAGGAAGAGGGGCGGTGTGGTGGCCGGCTCCATGAGCGACTTCATCATGTAGTGCGTGGGCGCTATGCCCTGGGCCAGGCCGTGGTTATAGTAGTCCATGAAGCTATCTAAGCCTGCCAGGGGCACACCGATGAAGTTGACCAGGTCATTACCGGCAAAGGCCATGGCCAGGGCAAATGTTCCCATCAGTACCACGATGCGGAACACATTGACATGCAACCCGTGGAGCACGCCCATCAGCACCGTGGACACCACCATGGTAAGGCCCATCAGCAGGGGCATGTGCCCGTCTATCCACACACGGGCATCGGCAGGTATATAGGGCGAAGCCCCCAGTCCCTTGAGAAATATGAAATAAGACAGGATGGTAAAGGCCACGCCACCGAAGAGTGCCACAGCCACCAAGCCGCCCCGGCTATACTTAAAGGTGAACACTATACGTGTAAGCCACTGTACCACAACACCGAAGACAAAGGCTATGGCCACCGATACAAAGATGGCCAGGATAACGCTGAGCGCCTTGTCGGTATTGAGCAGGTCGTTGATGACCAGCTGGTGGTCGGCCGCCATCTTGATAAGCGACAGCACAAAGGCACCGCCTAAGAGCTCGAACACCAGCGACACGGTGGTAGAGGTGGGCATGCCCAGCGAGTTGAAGACGTTCAGCACAATGACATCGGTAACCATTACGGCCAGAAAGACCACCATCACCTCGCTCATGGCATAGTGGGTAGGTAGCATGATGCCGTGGCGGGCCACATCCATCATGCCTGATGACATGACAGCTCCGATAATGACTCCCAGGGACGCCACCAGCAAAATGGTGCGAAACGTGGCCACCCGGGCACCCACAGCCGACTGGAGGAAGTTTACTGCGTCGTTGCTCACGCCCACATAGAGGTCGAAGACGGCCAGGCAGAGCAGGAACACGACGATAAGCAGATAAATAGCACTCATAATTCAGTTCGTATTAATCCTTATTTTTAACTGTGGGCAAAGGTAGCTCCCCCATATTACGAACCTATTAAGACCACATTACAATCGTATTACAATTAATAGCCATCGTCCATCATTCCCAACACCATTTGCACCTATTTTATAATATATAGGCACACTGCCATCTGCCTGCGCGAAAAGCTGCCCGACGGCCCTCATAGTTACAGCGATAATGGCTGTCTGTGAGCGAGCCGCAGGTAATTGTCAAGTAAGAATGGCAAAATAGCCAGAAAAGATGATGAGGGGGTTAAAAAACTTTAGAGCGACACAAAAAAGCATCATCATTATTAGGTAGTTTACTGAGATTTTTATAACTTTGCGCAATGAAAAGCTGGGCATATCGCCCGTTAACGGTGAAGCCGTCAAGATATGTAAGGACATTTTTACTGTATTAGTTTTTAACGATATGATTTATTCTAAGGAAGTAGACAACATGTGCGTTGTCGCCAAGGGTCCCAACCACGGACCAGCTCCAATCCCCGAAGAGGGAAAATGGATTCAAGCCAAGGAGATCAAGGACATCTCAGGTTATACCCACGGTGTGGGATGGTGTGCCCCCCAGCAGGGAGCCTGCAAGCTCTCGCTCAACATCAAGGAGGGCATAATTCAGGAGTGTCTCGTCGAGACCATCGGCTGTACCGGTATGACCCATTCAGCTGCTATGGCGTCAGAGATACTGCCCGGTAAGACCATCCTGGAGGCTCTGAACACAGACCTCGTGTGCGACGCTATCAATACAGCCATGCGCGAACTCTTCCTGCAGATTGTTTACGGCCGCAGTCAGAGCGCCTTCTCTGAGGGAGGTCTCGTTATCGGTGCTGGTCTTGAGGATCTGGGCAAGGGTCTGCGTTCGCAGACAGGTACTCTTTATGGTACCGTAGCCAAGGGTACTCGCTACCTGGAACTTACAGAGGGCTACATCACTCGCATGTTCCTTGACAAGGACAGCCAGGTTTGCGGTTACGAGTACGTACACCTCGGCAAGATGATGGAGGCCATCAAGGCTGGTATGGACGCCAATGAGGCTGTGAAGAAGTTCACCGGCCGCTACGGTCGTACCACCGCAGAACAGGGCGTTGTTAAATCTATAGATCCACGTAAAGAATAAGTAAGGAGGAGACACAGCTATGATTAGAAAAGTAAATTATGAGAGCCAGGAGCGCCGCGAGAAGCAGGTACTGGCAGCCCTCAACGCCAACGGAATCAAGAGCGTAGAGGAAGCTAACGAGATATGCGAGGCAGCCGGTGTCGATCCTTACCAGATGTGTGAGGACACCCAGCGCATCTGCTTCGAAAATGCCAAGTGGGCATATGTTTGTGGAGCAGCCATCGCCATCAAGAAGGGCGTAAAGACAGCTGCTGATGCTGCCGAGGCCATCGGTATCGGTCTGCAGAGTTTCTGTATTCCCGGTTCGGTAGCCGATGACCGTAAGGTAGGTCTTGGCCATGGCAACCTGGCCGCCCGTCTGCTGCGCGAGGAGACTGAGTGCTTCGCCTTCCTGGCCGGCCACGAGTCATTCGCTGCCGCTGAGGGTGCCATCAAGATTGCTGAGATGGCCAACAAGGTTCGCCGCAAGCCTCTGCGCGTTATCCTCAACGGCCTGGGCAAGGACGCTGCACAGATTATCAGCCGTATCAATGGCTTCACCTATGTACAGACCAAGTTTGACTACTACACCGGTGAGGTTAACGTGGTTCGCGAGATAGCTTACAGCGACGGTCCCCGTGCCAAGGTTAAGTGCTATGGTGCCGATGATGTACGCGAGGGTGTAGCTATCCTCTGGCGCGAGAATGTTGACGTGTCTATCACTGGTAACTCTACCAATCCTACCCGTTTCCAGCACCCTGTAGCCGGAACCTATAAGAAGGAGCGTCTGGCAGCAGGCAAACCTTACTTCTCTGTAGCTTCTGGTGGCGGTACGGGCCGTACCCTGCATCCCGATAACATGGCCGCAGGTCCTGCTTCTTATGGTATGACCGACACCATGGGCCGTATGCACTCTGACGCTCAGTTCGCAGGTTCTTCTTCAGTTCCTGCTCACGTAGAGATGATGGGCTATCTGGGTATGGGTAACAACCCTATGGTAGGTGCAACCGTAGCTATCGCCGTAGCTATCGACCTCGCTCTGAACAAGAAGTAACAACCAGCGGTGAGCCAGGTCTTTGGCCACCCTGTATAGACTCATAATAAACGCTCCTATATCCCTCGCAGGGTTATAGGAGCGTTTTTGTCTTCCTAAGATTGTAAATGATTAGCTGGGAACGGCTCCCCCTATCCATCTTTATAATAATAAGCTAACTGTCCACACCCGCTATCCGCCCTTTCGTAAACCCGGTAAGAAGGGTGACTCTAAGAGACTGGCAGAGGCCTACCTCCTCAGGCCTGGCAGTTAGAATGAATAGGAAAGCCCTAACGAGGCATACTCCTTGTACTGGAAGTATCCATGATGGTCGTCGCGTGTGCGAGCATCGTCAAAGCGTGGGTACACAAAAATGTTACTCGAAATCCACTTGTTGAAGCGGAAAGCAAAGGTATTCTCCCATTCCAACTCGGTGCGCTCATAGGTAGTATAGCCATAGAGGCGAGTTTTCCAACTTATATTGTCAGAGAACTTCCAGTTCATATCGATCGTAAACTGCGAACCGAAGTTATGCAACTGGCGCTTACCCTTATCGATACCGTAACGACCGGCCAGCTCTACACGATTGACATACAGGAAGTTATATGCCAATGGGGCCAAGTGTATCGAGCCCTTCAGACGGTTTTTGAACCAGTTGGCATTATAGTCCATACCGATAGATACGTTGACATTGAGCGGGCCTAGGAAATCGGTAGTAATCGTATTAGAATTACTTTTCCACTGGCGCATAAACTGAGTGTACGTCACCATCTGCACGGTATAATACCAGCGCTTGGTGGCCTGCAATCCCAACTTACTGGTTAATCGCAGCAAATTCTCGCTTACCTTCAGACTATGGAGCGTGTCCTGACGCGAGGTCTGGAAGCCCAACTTAACCTCCAACTTGTTGTCCCAGCGTACTTTTTGCTTGTTATTATAATTAGCTTTGAGCGTGAGCGACCCTACCATTGAGTAGTTGCTCTCGCCACCCTTGTACCAGTTAGACGAGATACAGTTCTGCAGAAACTGAAGATAGTAATCGCCCGAATAATTCCAGAAGTTGGGCTTCAGTACCACTAAGTCCATAGGAGTCACCGTGGCATCCTCTGGCTTCGGTGCCACCTTCTCCACAATCTCCGGAGCATGGTTTACATTGACCGTAACGGGCTGGCGTATATCCCCAGCCTTACCAAGCTGGCTCTCGGTACTCACCACTAAGTCAGGACGATACAGATACAGGTCTAACAAAGCCTCATCAAGTTCGGTAGTAGTACTATTCAGGTCAAAGAAACGGTGGGGCACCCCCTTATAGAATGTCGCCGGCATAAACAGCGTATTATATTCTATGCCCAAAGGCTTCGAGGCAGATACCGTCATCGCGGGGGCAAACCCAATAATATCCATAGAGTCCTGATGAGCCTTGAATTGAGTGAGCGAGTCCATATATTGAGTTACGATGTCCTTCGTGGTGTGCGACAACCGATGCCCTACATGCGCACGGGGCTGGGCTATGCCCATCAGGGTTCCGCCCATAAGTCCAGCCAGTAAGACTGTCAATGATTTTATCCTCATACCTTAATTTATATATACATTTTACCGGTACAAAGGTAGTAGAAACAGCCAATAGGACAAAGAAAAACACGAAGTTTTTTCATCTCCCCGGCCAAGCAAACCATCAGCCGTCCCATTTCCATATCAAGTACCAGCCCCAGAGCCACTTCCCTTTTATCCACCAAAGCCATTAAGGCTGCGATAAAAAGGTAGTTTTTTCTTTGCAGAGTTCATTTTATTATTGTAATTTTGCATCTTGAACGTATAATTAATTTACACAGTCGTGGCAGAAACAAAGTATATTTTTGTGACAGGCGGTGTAGTTTCTTCACTTGGTAAAGGAATTATTTCATCGTCTATTGGTAAGCTTCTTCAAGCAAGAGGCTACAACATCACCATCCAGAAGTTTGACCCCTACATCAACATCGACCCCGGTACCCTTAATCCTTATGAGCATGGCGAATGTTACGTCACTGCCGACGGCATGGAGACCGATTTGGACTTAGGACATTATGAGCGTTTTACGGGCATACAGACCACCAAGGCCAACTCTATGACTACCGGACGCATCTACAAGAGCGTAATAGATAAAGAGCGCCGCGGCGACTATCTGGGCAAGACCATTCAGGTGGTTCCCCATATTACAGATGAAATCAAGCGCAATATCAAGATGCTGGGGCAACGTTATCACTACGACTTTGTCATCACCGAGATAGGCGGCACCATCGGCGACATAGAGAGTGCGCCGTTCATGGAAGCCATCCGACAGATGAAGTGGGAACTGGGCAAGCAGGCGGTCAACGTACATCTTACATATGTACCCTACCTGAAGGCAGCAGGCGAACTGAAAACCAAGCCAACACAACATAGCGTTAAGGAGCTGCAGAGTGTGGGTATACAGCCCGACATTCTAATTCTGCGAACCGAGAAATATCTTTCTGACCAGGTTCGCAAGAAGGTAGCCGCTTTCTGCAACGTTGACTTCGACTGCGTAATCCAGAGCGAAGACCTGTCATGTATCTACGAAGTACCTGTTTACATGCAGGATCAGGGTCTCGACACTGCCATCCTTCGTAAAGTAGAAGAGCCAATAGGCGAGAAGCCCGCCCTGGGACCATGGCGCCAGTTCTTGGAGCGCCGCAAGAAAGCCACCGAAACGGTCAATATCGGTCTTGTTGGCAAGTACGACTTACAGGATGCTTACAAGAGTATCCGCGAGAGCCTGTCGCAGGCCGGCACTTACAACGACCATAAGGTTATTATCAACTATATCAACTCAGAAAAGATAACCGAGGAGAACGTAGCTGAACTGCTCAAAGGACAGGATGGTATTATGATATGTCCTGGATTTGGTCAGCGCGGTATCGAGGGCAAGCTCATTGCGGCCCATTACACTCGCACCCACGACATCCCTACCTTTGGTATCTGCTTAGGTATGCAGATGATGGTTATTGAGTTCGCCCGTAACGTTCTGGGCTATGCCGATGCCAACAGCCGTGAGATGGATGAGAAGACTGACCACAACGTGATAGACATCATGGAAGAGCAGAAGAACATCACTAACATGGGTGGCACTATGCGTCTCGGCCAGTACGAGTGCGTACTACGCCAGGGTTCCCGCACTTTCGACATCTATAAGAAAGAGAACATCCGCGAGCGCCATCGCCATCGCTACGAGTTCAACAACGCTTACCTCACTCAGTTTGAGCGTGCCGGCATGATGTGCGTAGGCCGCAACCCAGAGAGCGACCTCGTTGAAGTCGTTGAAATACCCAGTCTGAAATGGTATATAGGTACACAGTATCACCCCGAGTATCAGAGTACGGTACTGAAATCGCACCCGCTCTTCGTAGACTTCGTGAAACACGCCATAATGAACAAGAAATAAGCAATGGACAAGAACACCATAACCGGATTAATACTGATTGCCATCGTATTCATAGGCTTCACCTGGTGGAGCCAGCCTTCTGCCGAAGAGGTCAAGGCTCAGCAGGAACAGGTGGCCAAGCAGGAAGCTGCCAAGAAGCAGATGGACAAGGCCAAGGCTGCTGCCATACAGGCCCAGAAAGCCAAGGTCATCCAGCAGACCATCGAGGACACTACCGCCCTTTTCCATAAGGCACTGCAAGGCGTTCCGCAGCATATAGTGCTCAAGAACAGCCAGATAGAGCTCACCCTTAACAGCAAGGGTGCCACTGTTGAGAAAGCCTTTATCAAGAATTATAAGGATAATATCAACGAGCGCCAGGGCGTAGTGCTCTTTGACCAAAAGGACCAGAGTCTCAACTACACCTTAGCAGCCAAGGAAGCCAACATCTCTACTCAGGACTTGTACTTCGAGCCTTCGCAGGTTACTGACTCTACCGTTGTCTTCACGGCTTGGGCTGGCCAGGACAAGAGCATTGTCCTAAGCTACCGCCTGGGTAGCGACTACATGCTCCACATGCAGTTCTCTGTTCAAGGCATGGGTGGTCTCTTCGCCCCTAACACCAATACGATGGACGTCAACTGGCAGGAGAAGTGTCGCCAGCAGGAGCGCGGTTTTACCTTTGAGAACCGCTACGCCACACTTACCTACCACAAAACTGATGGTGGCACCGACTACCTGAGTGAGACCTCAGAAAAGATTGACGACCCTGTCGAGGACAAGATAGACTGGGTTGCTTTCAAGAATCAGTTCTTCTCTGCCGTCATGATAGCCCGCAACGACTTCCAATCTAATGCGCTGATGACCTCAATACCGCAGGAGAAAGGCTCGGGATACCTGAAGAACTACCAGGCCAAGATGAAAACATTCTTCGACCCCAATGGCAAGCAGCCCTCTGAGTTCGATTTCTACTACGGCCCTAACGATTTTCGTCTTCTGCAGAGCGTTGAGAAAGAGAGCACGTTCCACAAGGATCTGGAACTTCAGCGACTGGTTTACCTGGGATGGCCTCTGTTCCGCATTATCAACCGTTGGTTTACCATATACGTATTCGACTGGCTCTCGCGCCTGTTCCCCATGGGTGTAGTGCTTATCCTTATCACCCTGCTACTCAAGGTTATCACTTTCCCGATGGTCAAGAAGAGCTATATGAGCAGCGCCAAAATGCGCGTGCTCAAACCGAAGCTCGACGCAGCCACTGCCAAGTACGACAAGCCCGAAGACCAGATGCAGAAGCAGCAGGCCATGATGGCCGAGTACGCTAAGTACGGTGTAAGTCCCCTCTCGGGATGTCTGCCCATGCTCATTCAGATGCCCATCTGGATTGCCATGTTCAACTTTGTACCCAATGCCATTCAGTTGCGTGGTCAGAGCTTCCTGTGGATGCACGACCTCTCGACCTACGACCCCATTATCGAGTGGAGCCATAACCTGCCGCTGATAGGCGACCACCTGTCGCTCACCTGTATCCTCTTCTGCGTGGCCAACTTGCTCTATTCGTGGATGACCATGCGCCAACAGCGCGACCAGATGGTAGGACAGCAAGCCGAACAGATGAAGATGATGCAGTGGATGATGTTCCTCATGCCGCTCATGTTCTTCTTTATCTTCAACGACTACTCCGCTGGACTGAATTTCTACTACTTTATCAGCCTGTTCTTCTCGGCTGCCATCATGTGGACGCTTCGTAAGACTACCAATGACGAGAAACTGCTCGCTATCCTTGAGGCCCGCTACAAGGAGAACCAGAATAATCCTCAGAAGATGAAAGGTCTGGCCGCCCGCTTGCAGGCCATGCAGGAGCAGCAGGCACAACTGCAGAAGCAGCGCGAAGAACTGGAACGTAAAAGACACAAACTATAATGAATATAGCCACGACTATCGCCATAGTTGCCGCCCTTAGTATGGGCGGCAATTTTGCAAACGCACAGACCATGATAGGTAAGAACGACATCAAGCTCGCCTCAGATTCCATGACCCCCGAGGCTCTCTGGGCCATGGGCCGCATCGGCGGGACACAGGCTTCGCCCGATGGCAAGCAGATAGTTTACCAGGTGGGCTACTACAGCATTAAGGAGAATAAGGGTCACCAGATGCTCTTCTGTATGAACAGCGACGGCAGCAACAAGCGCGCCCTGACCCACAGCGCCAAGAGCGAGACCGATGCAGCCTGGATAGAAGGTGGGCGCAAGATAGCCTACCTCTGCGACGGTCAGCTCTGGAAGATGAACCCTGACGGCAGCAACAAACAACAGCTTACCCACTCAGACATAGACATCGAGGGATTTAAGTTCGCCCCCGACGGCAAGCAGGTAATCCTCATCAAGTCGCTACCATACCACGGCACCATCAAGCAGAACCCTGCCGACCTGCCCAAGGCCACCGGCCGTCTCATTACCGACATGAACTACCGCCACTGGGATCACTATGTAGAGAGCATAGCCCATCCCTTCGTGGCCCAGGTCAGCGACAGCCAGATAGACAACGGTACCGACATTATGGCTGGCGAGCCCTACGAGTGCCCCACGGCTCCCTTTGGCGGCATCGAGCAGATAGCCTGGAGTCCCAACTCCAAGCAGATAGCCTATTCGAGCCGCAAGCGCACTGGTCTGCAGTACGCCATCTCTACCGATGCCGACATCTACCTCTACGATACCGAGAGCAAGACCACCCGTAACCTCTGCAAACCTGAGGGTTACAAGGAGCCGGCCATCGACCCCACCAAGACTATGAAGGACCAGCCCGTAAACCACCAGCAGGGCGACCTCAATGTGGGTTACGACACTAATCCCTCTTTCTCGCCCGACGGTACCCGCATAGCATGGCTCAGCATGGCCCGCAACGGCTACGAGAGCGACCGCAACCGACTGCTGGTGTACAATTTGTCTACGGGCAAGAAAGAATATGTAACCGAGACATTGGATACCAACGTCGACGAGTTTTGCTGGAATAGCGACAGCAAGTCACTCTACTTCTTAGCCGTATGGCATGGCTGTACCCACATCTACCAGACCACACTGACGGGTCAGGTACACCAGGTCACCACCGGTCAGTACGACTACAGCAGCGTACAGCTCATGGGCCGCGGCAAACAGCTGTTGGCTACCCGCCACTCCATGAGCCACCCCGACGACATCTTCGTTATCACGCCGAAGAAGAAAGCCGAGGTTACCCAGATAACCGATGAGAATAAGCACATATTCGACCAGTTGGCCATCGGAAAGGTAGAGCCCCGCTGGGTGAAGACCACCGATAACAAGGACATGCTGGTATGGATTATCCTGCCACCCCACTTTGACGCCACCAAGAAGTACCCCACCCTGCTCTTCTGCGAGGGTGGTCCACAGAGTCCTGTCTCCCAGTTCTGGAGTTACCGATGGAACATGCAGATTATGGCTGCCCACGGGTATGTCATCATCGCCCCCAACCGCCGCGGCCTCCCCGGCTTCGGCAGCGAGTGGAACGAGGCCGTCAGTGGCGACTGGACGGGCCAGTGTATGAACGACTATCTAAGCGCCATTGATGACGCAGCCAACAACTTGCCCTACGTGGACAAGGATAGGCTCGGAGCCGTGGGTGCCAGTTTCGGCGGTTTCTCGGTCTACTATCTGGCCGGTCACCACAACAAACGCTTCAAATGTTTCATTGCCCACGACGGAGCCTTCAACCTGGAGTCTATGTACACCGATACCGAGGAGGCATGGTTCTCTAACTGGGAATACGATGACGCTTACTGGAACAAAGACCAGACCGGCCGCGCCCGCCGCACCTACGCCAATAGTCCCCACCGAGCTGTCGACAACTGGGACACCCCCATCCTCTGCATCCACGGCGAGAAAGACTACCGTATCAATGCCAACCAGGGCTTTGGTGCCTTTAATGCCGCGCGCATGAAAGGCGTCCCTGCCGAGTTGCTGCTGTACCCCGACGAGAACCACTGGGTGCTCAAGCCCCAGAACGGCATCCTCTGGCAGCGCACATTCTTCTCGTGGCTCGACCGCTGGCTCAAAAAATAAGAAATACAATAAACATAAACTATGAATCAATCAGTTCAAAAAACCTTACGCGACTCAGCGGCACTCCGCTGGACAGCCTTGCTGCTGCTGGCCTTGGCCATGTTCTGCGCCTATATCTTCATGGACATTCTATCGCCCATCAAGGACCTCATGCAGACACAGCGCGGATGGGACTCCGATGCCTTTGGCACCATGCAGGGTTCCGAGACATTCCTCAATGTATTCGTATTCTTCCTCATCTTTGCCGGCATTATCCTGGACAAGATGGGGGTACGCTTCACAGCCCTCCTGTCGGGAGCCGTCATGCTCATCGGCGCCATCATCAAGTGGTATGCCATCAGCGATGCCTTCATTGACAGCAGCCTAGAAGTCTGGTTTACCAATAACCTCAACCATATCCCCGTCTTCGAGCAGCTCGGCGTGTCTCCTTTCTATGAGGGCATGCCTGCTTCAGCCAAGCTCGCAGCCTGTGGCTTCATGCTCTTCGGCTGCGGAGCCGAGATGGGAGGCATTACCGTATCGCGCGGTATCGTCAAGTGGTTTAAGGGCCGCGAGATGGCCTTAGCCATGGGTTCCGAGATGGCCCTGGCCCGTCTGGGTGTAGCCACCTGTATGATTTTCTCGCCCTTCTTTGCCAAGTTGGGCGGCGTGGTCAGCGTGTCGCGCTCAGTGGCCTTCGGCCTAGTACTCCTCTGTATCGCCCTCATCATGCTGATAGTCTACTTCTTTATGGATAAGAAGCTGGACGAGCAGACAGGCGAAGCCGAGGAAAAAGACGACCCTTTCAAGATAAGCGATTTAGGACAAATACTTACCAGCAGCGGTTTCTGGCTGGTCTCTCTGCTCTGCGTGCTTTACTACTCGGCCATATTCCCCTTCCAGAAGTATGCCGTGAACATGCTCCAGTGCAACCTCACCTTTACCGAGGTTCCCGCAGACTCTTTCTGGGCCTCCACCTCGGTTACCATCGCCCAGTATGCCATCATGCTGGTTGTGGCCGCCACTGCCTTCATGTTCAACTTTATGAAGAACAAGCAGCTCAAGTACGCCATGCTCACCGTGTCCATCGTGGCTCTCATAACCTACTGCTACATGGGCTACATGCGCCAGTCGGCTGAGTCCATCTTTGCCGTTTTCCCCCTGCTGGCCGTAGGTATCACTCCCATACTGGGCAACTACGTTGACCACAAGGGCAAGGCAGCCAGCATGCTTGTCCTGGGATCGCTGCTGCTCATCGCCTGCCACCTCACGTTTGCCTTCATCCTGCCCGAGTTCAAGGGCAACCAGGTAGGAGGTGTCATCGTGGCCTACGTCACTATCCTTATTCTCGGTGCCTCGTTCTCGCTGGTTCCCGCCTCGCTCTGGCCCAGCGTGCCCAAGCTCGTTGATGCTAAGATTATCGGTTCGGCCTACGCCCTGATATTCTGGATACAGAACATCGGCCTCTGGCTCTTCCCCCTGCTCATCGGCAAGGTACTTACCATGACCAACGAGGGCGTAACCGATGCCACCCAGCTCAACTACACCGCTCCGCTGGTCATGCTGGCCGGCTTAGGAGTAGCTGCCCTGCTTATAGGACTGGTGCTCAAGGTGGTTGACAAGAAGAAAGGGCTGCACCTCGAAGAGCCCAATATCCAATAGACCATTTCATCATGACCCTAACGCCAGGTGCCGTACCCACCTTAACCTGGGCTGTACCTGGCGTTAGTTCCTTAAACCACCAGCATTACCCTATTGCGTGTCACCAGCCCCTACCCCACTGCTGAACAGACCCGGCTTACCAGCCACTAATCCAGCCTACAGGCTCTGGGGCTTACCCACGTTAACCATCAGAAGACAGAAAGACCGCCGCGGCCACCATCCCAGACTTTTGGACGTACATTCTAAGTCTTCGGAGATACATCCTACACCTTAGGATACACCTACCGACCATTCAGAGAGCCTTAGCAGCCCCTCGGATATAATAACCAACCAGAATACTAACTAAAAACATTACAATTATGACAGAAGAAAATTCACTCTCCAACCAGATTGAGATGAAGAAAGTGTGGCAGCTACTGGCCATCATTGTAGTTACCGCCATTATCTGGAACCTGCCTACCTCGGCGTTCGGCATCGACGGACTTACCGTCATCCAGCAACGTGTTATCGCCATCTTCGCCTTTGCCACCCTGTCGTGGCTACTCGAGGCCATTCCCGCCTGGGCTACCTCGCTGGCCATTATATCGGTGATGTGCCTCACGCTGTCCGACAACTCCATAGCCTGCTTCCGGGGCGAGGGCGCAGCCTTTGGCGAGCTGCTCAAGGCCAAGGACATCATGGCCACCTTTGCCAACCCCGTCATCATGCTCTTCTTGGGCGGTTTCATCTTAGCCATCGCCGCCACCAAGTCGGGCCTCGATGTACTGCTGGCCAAGAACCTCATCCGCCCCTTTGGCCATAAGAGCAAGAATGTGCTCCTGGGCTTCCTGCTCATCACCGGCGTGTTCTCCATGTTTGTGTCTAACACGGCCACAGCAGCCATGATGCTTACCTTCCTTACTCCTGTGTTTGCCGCCCTGCCCGCCAATGGCAAGGGACGTATCGCCCTCACCATGTGCATACCCATCGCAGCCAACATCGGTGGTATGGCCACGCCCATAGGTACCCCGCCCAACGCCATAGCCATCCAGGCACTCAACGAGCAGCTGGGCCAGAACATAAGTTTCGGCCAGTGGATGGCCCTCATGTTCCCCCTGGTCATCATCATTCTCCTTATCAGCTGGCGGCTCATCCTTTGGTTCTTCCCCTTTACTCAGAAAACCATAGAACTGAAGATTGAGGGTCATGTGGCCCATGGTTGGCGCATGTGGGTGGTATGTATCACCTTTGTTGTCACCATTCTGATGTGGCTTTTTGACCGCGTCACCGGTGTCGATGCCAATACCGTGGCCATCATACCTATGGGCATATTCGCCCTTACCGGTATCATTACCGGCAAGGACTTACAGAAAATAGACTGGAGCGTTATCTGGATGATAGCCGGTGGTTTCGCGCTCGGACTGGGCATGAACGGCACCGGACTGGCCGACCGCGCCATAGAGAGCATCCCCTTCGGTAGGTTCTCGCCTATAGCCATCCTGCTTATCTCCGGCATCATCTGCTACTTCCTCAGTAACTTTATCAGCAACACCGCTACCACAGCCCTACTGGTGCCCATCTTAGCCGTGGTATGTACGGGCATGGGCGACAAGCTCGGCTCCATCGGTGGTACCTCTACTATCATCATCGGCATAGCCCTGGCCGCCTCAAGTGCCATGTGCCTGCCCATCTCTACACCACCTAACGCCATAGCCTACTCTACCGGCCTCATCAAGCAGAACGACATGCTCAAGGCCGGCCTCACCATGGGTATTATCAGTATGGTGCTGGGCTACGCCCTACTCTTCTTTGTAGGCAAGAGCGGTCTGCTGAGCTAAGTCGGCCTGCAGGGCCTGTCCCCCAGCGCCCCAACCCATCATAATGACAAAGGGAGATGCCCGTATGAGCATCTCCCTTTCTTTTATGATATCTTCCTATAGTTTAGAAGTTCAGCTTGGCCACCACGGGATAGTGATCCGACGGGTTGCGGCGTACACCCTCTTTAAGCACCACGTCCAGAGGAGCGTTGGCAGATGGTTTGGCAGCGTCCATGCTGACACCGTCCCAGTAGCCGTTAGTCAGGATGGCGTAGCGGTCCACTTTGAAACTCTTGCTCACAAATATATGGTCTATACGACTACTTGAACAATTAAGCGGGTTAAAGTCGTTGAACGTACCATTAGTGGCAAAACGGTAGCGGGCAGCTACATAGCAGTCCGTGAGGAAGCCAGAGTTGGTGAACATCTGATAAGGCTCGCTGGTCTGGTCTACGTTGAAGTCGCCGGTAAGTATAACGGGGTCGTTCTTCTTCATAAGCTCGCGCATCTTGCTTACAATGAGCTTGGCACCCTCTCGGCGAGCCGTAACGCCAATGTGGTCCATGTGGGTGTTAAAGAAATAGAAGGTGTGCTTAGTCTTCTTGTCGCGGAAGTGGCCCCAGGAACACACGCGCTTGCAGGCAGCGTCCCAGCCCAGTACAGGCTTGGTGGGGTCTTCGGCCAACCAGAACGTGCCGCTTTCCAACAGCACGTAGCGGTCCTTCTTATAGAATACTGGCGAGTACTCGCCACCCTCTTTACCATCGTCGCGGCCCACGCCCACGTAAGCGTATTCGGGCATACGAGCTATCATATCGTCCAGCTGTTCCTTCTTAACCTCCTGGCAGCCAAAGAGGCCTGGGTCTTCAAACTCTATCTGCTGACACAGATACTCATAACGTGTCTTCCAGCCGTTGCCGTTCTTGTCGTCGCCACGGTTAACATTACGGATGTTGTAACTACATACCACCAAATCCTGTGCCGAGACCACCAAGGCCATCATCAGGAACAGGACCATCAAAAAATTCTTTTTCATTGTTATTATTGATTTAACCAGTTATCTCTACTTTACTCACCGGGGCCGTTGCGCTCCCGGTATCCGCAGTCGACTTACGCCTTGGCCTTCTTGCCACGGCTGTAGCTCAGGGCTGCGCCTATGGCCGTACAGAACTCGCTGTACTCAGGTATGATAAACCGTACGCCATATATCTTCTCCATGGCCGGAAACACCTCGCGGCACTGGGGCAAGAGGGTCAGGTTGCCTATCAACACATACTCCTTGATACCACTGCCCAGCGATGAGAGGATGGTACTCGACCCTATGGTCTGCAGTACAGTGGTTATGATACCAAGGGCTATGTCCTCGCGCGAGGCGTTGCTCTTGGCGTTGCCAAACAGGCTGGCCGTAGCGTTCTTAGGCAGTCCAGGCAGCGGGTTGGGACTTATGTCACCTATCTGCACGTCTATATTGGCCAGGTCGCCCTGCAGGGCCAACTCCGTGATGGTGTGTACGTCCTCGGTCTTCAGCATTATTCGCGAAAGGCCCATCAGCGTACCACCGCCCACGCCTATGCCACCCACATGACGTATGTCGTCGCCTATACACTGTACCAGCGAGGTACCAGTGCCCATCGACACTACTATCATACGGTCCAGCCCCGTCTCGTAACTGGCTCCCAGTCCGTCAGAGAGAAACTCCTCGGCCTTGGCCGTGGGCAGCCCGTAGACCGGAGAGTCTATGTAGGCCGCGCCCACACCTGTTATCATCACCTGTTCTACATCTGTCAGGCTAATCTTATTGTCGTACAGATATTTGCCGAACGCCCCGTAGAGCGAGGTCACTGGGTCGGTCGCCTTGATACGTATGGGCGACACCACTTGTCCCTGGGCATCAATGCCCACTATCTTGGTGGTGCTTATGCCCACGTCTATTCCTATAACCATCTTGTGTATGCTCTTATATATATTAATGTATATACGCCCCACCCCCCTCAGCGCAGGCCATGGCCCTGGCGGCTGTTGGCTGATAAGACTTTCAGCCTACAAAAATAAACAAAAATTGTCGGATTGTGGTCTGTACCACCGAAAAAGTGAACAAAAAAAACGCTTTGGCCACCCCGCTGCCCCTCTTAGCCACCGATAGCCCCGCAAAGACCATCCCGACAGGCACCACAATGGCCTTTAGGGGCCCGGTCCGTATTTTATCCTGATTTTATGAAGCCAATAGACGTTTTTTTCGTAATTTCGCAATCAGAAATCATTTGCAACAAGTATAGCAAGATGAAAGTTATCGTATCAGAAGAGATAGAGAGCGTGTGCCCCGACTTCGTGGGGGCCTGCGTAGATGCCCAGGTGATAAACACAGCCTACTCTGAGGGACTGTGGAAAGAGATTAACCAGCTGGGCAATGCCTTCAGGGCTACCCTTACCACCGAGACACTGAAGGATCAGCCCGGCATAGCCGCCACCCGCCGTGTGTACCGTGCCTGTGGCAAGGATCCGTCGCGCTATCGCCCTGCCTCCGAAGCCCTCATCCGCCGCATGCTCCAGGGCAAGAGCCTCTACCAGATTAATACCTTGGTAGACCTGATTAACCTGGCCAGTATCAAGTACGGTTACAGCATTGGCGGTTTTGACACGGGCAAGTTTGTCGGCGGCACGCTCATTCTGGGCGTTGGCCGTGCCGGTGAGCCCTACGAGGGCATTGGCCGCGGTCCTATCAATATCGAGGGTCTGCCCGTGTACCGCGACGCGCAGGGCGGCGTAGGCACCCCCACCTCGGACAACGAGCGCACCAAGATAGACATGGGCACCACCCATCTTACCGTAATCATCAACGGGTACGATGGCAACGAGGAGCGCGTGCGGGCCAATGCCGAGGAAATCATCCGCCTGGTTAACACCTACTGCCAGGGCCACAATGCCAGCTACACGCTGTTCCGCTAACCCTATACATCCACCATACATACTTACCGATTATGTACAACGACCTAAAAACCATGCAGGAGCTGATAGCCAGGCTCAACCAGGCTTCGGACGCTTACTACAACGGGCGTGGCGAACTGATGACCGACTACGAATGGGATGCCCTGTTTGACCAGCTGAAGCAGTTGGAACAGAAGACGGGCATCACCTATCCCGACTCGCCTACCAACAAGGTTTCCGAAGACAATATAGCCGGCCAGAAAGAGGCTCACGAGTTTCCGGCCCTGTCCTTGGCCAAGACCAAGGAGCCCGCAGAACTGGTACGGTGGGCCGAGGGACGGCCCATCTGGATTTCGTGGAAACTGGACGGGCTCACCTTGGTGGTAACTTATGACGGGGGAACTCTCACCAAGGTAGTGACCCGTGGCAATGGACACACGGGTACCAACATTACCCATCTGGCCGATGCCATCACGGGTATTCCGCACCAGATAGCCTACAAGGGCCACACAGTGATACGCGGCGAGGCCGTCATAGCTTACCAGGACTTTGAGCTGTTTAACATGGAGAGCGATGAGGAGTACGCCAACCCGCGCAACTTGGCCTCGGGTTCGCTCACGCTCAAGGATGTCAACGAGGTGCGCCGCCGCCATATCCAGTGGATACCCTTTACGCTGGTATATACCCCCGAGAGCATCGTATCGTGGGGCGAGCGCATGGCCTGGCTTACCGACTTAGGGTTCAGCACCGTAGAGCACGAGCTGATAGCCCACCCCACACTGGACAATATAGACGAAGAGATAGACAAGTGGACGGCCAAGGTTACCTCGCAGGCCAACCCATTTCCTGTAGACGGCCTGGTTATCACCTTCGACGACACGGCTTACGCCCAGACAGGCTCTGTTACAGGCCATCACGCCACCCGCGCCGGATTTGCCTTCAAGTGGCAGGACGAGAGTGCCGACACTCAGCTGGATCACATCGAGTGGTCGTGTGCGGCCTCGACCATATCGCCGGTGGCCGTCTTTGCTCCCGTAGAGTTAGAGGGCACCACCGTAAGGCGGGCCTCGCTCTGCAACATCAGTGAGTGCCAGCGCCTGGGCATAGGCGGCCCAGGCACCACGCTGTCTGTTATCAAGGCCAACAAAATCATCCCTAAGGTTATACGCGTCATACAGCCCGTGGGACAGCTTGCCATACCCACCGAGTGCCCTGTGTGTGGGGCCCCCACCACCGTTACCGAGAGCGAGAGCGGCACCCGTACCCTACACTGTACCAACAGCCACTGCCCGGCCAAGCAGCTACGCAAGTTTGCCCGCTTTGTGTCCAAGGCGGGTGTCAATATCGAGGGCATGAGCGAGCAGACGCTGGCCAAGTTTATCAACCTGGGCTGGGTGAGCCAGTATGCCGACCTGTTTCACCTGGGCGACCACGCCATTGAACTGTCCATGATGGAGGGGTTTGGCCGCAAGTCGGTAAGCAACCTCCTGCGCAGCATAGAGCGGGCCCGGCAGGTAGACGCCACCCGTCTGCTCTACGCGCTGACCATCCCCCTCTGCGGGGCCGATGTGTGTAAGCGCCTCATGGGGGCCTACCCACTGGCCACGCTCATAGACGAGGCCACGCAGACCGCAGACCTGGAGCATTTTGCCCACATTGGCGGCATAGGACCCGAGAAGTCGGCCGCCATCGTCAGGTGGTTTCATGACGCGGCCAACCACACAGCGCTCACTACACTGATGGCCGAGCTACAGGTACAGCAGGCTCCCACCGAGGTGGCCGGCACCAAGTGTGCGGGCCTCACCTTCGTCGTAACGGGCGATGTACACCACTACAAGAACCGCAACGAACTGAAGAAGTACATCGAGAGCCAAGGCGGCAAGGTGGTGGGCAGTGTAAGCCGTTCTACCAGTTTTCTTATCAACAACGACGTGACCTCTGCTTCGTCCAAAAACAAGAAAGCTCACGAACTGAACATCCCTATACTGAGCGAGAACGACTTTATAGACCGGTACGGCGACAGCCCGAAGACCATCTGACCCATCTATCCGTATTAACGGCAGAGACGGCAGGGGTATTACTACCTCTGCCGCCTCTGTTTATGTTAACCGTAAGCCCCCCTGTCAGAATGTCCACTTAGCTGCCACAGTGGGTATGGCGTAGAACTTGTTGTTCTGACCACGGTTGTTCCACACGAAGTTGTTAGACAGCTCTACCTCGCTACCCAAGCTCAGGTTAATGCCGTCCCAGCCCTTGATGGTGTTCAGGTTGAACCAGAACTGAGGCTCGCTCATGAAGATAAGGTTGCCATTAACATGGGAATCGTACCACAGATCGCTGAAACCACTGAACGTACACAGGCCCTTGGCAAACGACAGGCCCCACACGGCCGTGAGCTGAAAGCCATTGAAGGGGCGGGCATCGGTCGTGGCGTTCTTAAAGTAATACTTGTACATGGCCTGCAGCGAGAAGGTACGCGAGAAGTTGGCGTTATGCCAGTTCCAGGCGCCACCGAGCAGCACGGCCTGCTGGAAACGGTTGCCATAATAACTATTCTGGGCACGGCCCGTGCTCACGCCACCATCGTACTCTATGTGGGCAGCCCACTGCTTATTCTTGCTGATGTTAAACTCGCGGCTTATTTCCCAATAAGCACCCATAACACCATCGCTACGATAGTCCAGGTCTGTAAAGAAGTAGGTATTGCCCCACTTGTCACCCTTGAACATCTCTATAGTAGTGGTAACGCTCTGACGCTCCGACAAGTCGTCATACAGATTGTGACCAAGGTCGTAATGCAGTTGCACATTCTGGGCAAATCCAGTAGTAGCCGCCAGCAGGGCAGCGGCAAAGATAAATAGTCTCTTTTTCATAATGGTTGTTAAAATAAGGACAAAGGTAATAAAAAATCAAGGGAGTATAGAGAAAAACGGAAAAAAAACTCTAATTTTGTTTATAATTATACCCATCGGCTTTCCGGGCACCCCCGCCATCAGTGCATGGCTCATCCGGGGAGCCACTATACCTATATATAATATAGCAATGAGAATAGATATTATAACCGTGCTTCCAGAGATGCTGGAGGGATTTGTCAACGAGTCCATACTGGCCCGTGCCCAGAAGAAGGGGCTGGCCGAGATACATCTACACAATCTACGCGACTATACCCACGACAAGTGGCGCCGGATAGACGACTACCCTTATGGCGGCTTTGCCGGTATGGTAATGCAGATAGAACCGATAGACCGCTGCATATCGGCCCTGAAAGCTGAGCGCGACTACGATGAGGTGATATTCACCTCGCCCGATGGTGAGCAGTTCGACCAGCACATCGCCAACGACCTCTCGCTCAAGGGCAACCTCATCATCCTGTGTGGCCATTACAAGGGTATAGACCAGCGCGTACGCGACCATCTCATTACCCGCGAGCTCTCGGTAGGCGACTATGTGCTTACCGGTGGCGAGTTGGCCGCGGCCATCATAGCCGATGCCGTGGTACGCGTGGTGCCAGGGGTAATAGGCGATGAGCAGAGTGCCCTCTCAGACTGTTTTCAGGACGATATGCTCTCGGCGCCCATCTATACGAGGCCGGCAGAGTACAAGGGATGGCGCGTGCCCGACATCCTGCTAAGCGGCAACGAAGCCAAGATTAAGGACTGGGAGATAGAGCAGAGTTATGAGCGCACCAAGCGACTGCGCCCTGACCTGCTGGAACGCAAGAACGGCACCGGCAAGGCTGAGGACTAACCCCCACCCCTACCCCGATGATTATAGTATCCACCTAAAACAATACACCATGAGAAAAAGATTATGGGCTATGGCCCTAATGATTGTGATGGCCCTACCCATAATGGCTGCCAACGACACCAGTGTGGCAATGGGACTGGCCAAGCGCATCCTGGGTACCCAGGCGCAGCACTTCGTATTCAGGAAGACAGCCGACAGCCACGACACCTTTACCCTGGAAAGTAGCGGAACAAAGATTGTCATCAGCGCCAATAACGCCAACAGCATGGCCATGGCACTGAACTACTATCTGAAGAACTACTGCCACACCGCCATATCCTGGTACAAGGACGACCCCATCGAGATACCGACCACGCTGCCTGCCGTAAGTGGCAAGATAACCGTCAAGGCGCGGCTGCCCATGCGTTTCTTCCTCAACTACTGCACTTACGGTTACTCCATGCCCTGGTGGACTTGGCGCGAGTGGGAGCACATGATTGACTGGATGGCCCTCAACGGTGTGAACATGCCTTTAGCGCTTACTGGCCAGGAATCGACCTGGTATAACGTGTGGCGGAAGTTTGGACTAAGCGACGAGGACATTCGCAGTTTCTTCTCAGGCCCTGCTTACCTGGGGTGGCACCGCATGTGCAACTTTGACAGTTTTATGGGCCCACTGCCCAAGGACTGGATGAACCGGCAACAGGCCCTGCAGAAACGCATACTGGCACGCGAACGCGAGTTTAACATGACACCAGTCCTCTCGGGATTTGCCGGACACATACCAGGCAAACTAATAGAAAAAATACCCGGACTAAAGTACACTGATGTGTCGTACTGGGGCCACTTTAACAACCCCGAACGTTACAGGTGTCACTTCCTGTTTGCCACAGACCCCATGTATGCTAAGATACAGCGGGCCTTCATTGAGGAACAGACCCGCATGTACGGCACCGACCACCTCTACTGCATCGACCCGTTCAACGAAGTAGACCCGCCTACCTTTAACTGCGACTCGCTGAGCATGCTGTCGCGCAGTATATACGAGTCATTGGCTACTGCCGACAAGCAGGCCAAATGGCTACAGATGAGCTGGACATACAAGTACATGCCGGGATGGACTGGCGAACGGCTGAAAGCCCTCTTCAGGGGTGTGCCACAGGACAAGCTGATCATGCTGGACTACTGGTGCGAGAACGTGCAGATGTGGAAGACCACCGAGGCGTTCTATGGACAGCCCTTTGTATGGTGCTACCTCAACAACTTCGGCGGGCGCAACAGGCTGGTGGCTCCCACAGATCGTATATACCACTATATAGACACCACATACGCTCAGGCTGGGCCTGGGTTCAAGGGGGTGGGTGCCACGCTGGAGGCCCTTGACGTAAACCAGTTTGCCTTTGGCATGCTGTTCGACAAGGCGTGGGCCATCCCTGGCTCGCTCACCGACTGGCGCAACTCGCTGGCCGACCAGCGTATGGGCCGCGTAGACAGCACGGCCCGAAAGGTGTACAACGACTACTGTACACAGGTACTCGATGTGCCCCGACCCTATAACTACACTTTCGTAGAGTCGCGCCCGGGCATGGGTAAACGAGACAAGTGTACCCCTACCCGCGAAGCGCAGAACGAGATATGGCACAGGCTCATGCAGCTGCAATCTGACCGTGATGGCTTTAAGATGGACATTGTCAATGTGGGCCGTCAGTGTCTGGAGGAGCACTTCTACGTACTCTGGCGTAAATTCCGTGTGGCCTATGATGTGTACGACCTCCAGGGGATGAGGAGTATAGGCAAAGAGATGAAAGAAGTACTGAGAGACGAGGCTGCCCTTACTGCCTGCCATCCTACCTTCTCCCTGAAACGATGGATAGACGATGCGCGCCGATGGGGACGCACCCCGGAGGAAAAGAACTACTACGAGCGCAACGCCCGCCGCATACTGACCCTGTGGAACAACAACCTATCGGGACTCAACGACTATGCCGGCCGCCCATGGGACGGATTGCTGCAGAGTTTCTACCTGCCCCGCTGGAGCATGTACATAGACCAGGCCATCAGTTGCCGTGAACAGGGCAAGGACTTCAGCGATGACGAGTTTGCCAAAACCTGTTATCAGTTTGAGGAGAAGTTCTGCGAACTGCAAGTGCCCATAGAGTATCCGCAGAAGCAAGATGCAGTGGCACTATCCAAGCAACTATACGCCAAGTACTTCCAATAGACACGCAGGCAAGCCACTATACACAAATAGGGCAAGGCTGTACATATCGTACGACCTTGCCCTATCTTATTAGGAACCACAACAAGCTACACCGTGAGGTCAGACAGACTTATACCCCTTAGTGCTGATGGTCTTGATAACGTCCTTGATATTCATCTCGGTACCATCGGGACTACGGTGGGCTGCCTCGTGATGAGCGGCCTCTATCTCCTCCTCAGAAACGGTGTAACCGAAGTATCTGTTCTTAAACTCTGCTACAGCCCAACCTACGAGGGCCAGCACTACTAATGCTAAAATTCCAATAAGTGCGTTCATATCTTATGCTTTCTATTTCGTTCTATTTGCAAAATTAACAAAAAACGGCCAATTCATCCCTCTTTAAAGCTGTATTTTTTGTCTGTACAACCTATATTTGTATCAGAAATCGCCTAAAATATAAAGACAAAGACCACCGAGCGGTAAAAGCCGGCTATCAGGATGTAGAAGACAAAGAAAACACCGGCCTTGTTAAAACCCGACACCATAGCACCAAAGATGTCTGCCAGCCCGTGTAGCCGGCCCACGGTAACCCCGTAGGTAACAGACATGGCCGTAAAGGTAAAGCACGCCACTGGTACCAGGCTGTGTACAAAGCTGCTGTGCATCAGCCCCCCCGTAGCACTCAACAATATGGCCTGGGGCAACATGGTAAGCAGGAGCATGATCACCACCACGACGGCTCCCTCGGCAGCCACAACCCGCAGGGCAAAACGTTCGCGGAAGCCTAACGGGCGCCTCAGGGCAAGCAAGCCGCTGGCCCGCAGGGTTCCACAGGCTATGAGGCCCAGCACTAACCATACCAATAGCGGCGTGGCCAATGACTGGGTGAAGTGGCCAAAGAACCAGCGTATGCCCTCGGCACTGAGCAGGGAGCGCATAGCTATGTTGGGCATCACGGCAGTAAGCACCCACGACAGCAATACCAGCACTACCCACAGCACGCAGAGCACCAGGGCTATACGGGGCAGACTATTCTTCATCGGGACGCAAGTTGTCGATGTCAAGGATACGAAGTTCCAGCGCGCGCACCACCAGACGGGTGGCGTTGACGCTCATACCACCATTGCCCTGTGGAAAAAGTTTCTGGACAAGCTCATTCTGCCGCTTCTCAAGGCTCTTGACTCCGAAAGGCATACCACGCAGGGCGGTAATCTGTTCTTTAGTGTAGCCCAGGGCCAGATGGCGAAGGAAACGCTCATCGTACTCATCTATCTCATAGTCGACCAGCGCCTCCTGACGCATCAGGCAACTGCCGACACTCTGTTTAAACCGCTCGACTATCTTCTCCAGAATGGGCTGGTTGAAGACCATGCGCTTGCCGCTCATGCAACTGGCCACATCACCACGGGTAAGCAGCTCGCCACTCTTCAGGATAATGCCATCGCAACCCGCATCGAGCACGTCGACCCAAAGTTTCTCGTTGAGGATTTCGCCCGTAAAGATAAGCACCTTAACCTGCGGATAATTCTCCTTAGTGTACCGGCATATCTCAACACCCACGGTGGTGGAACCGCCAAGGCCCAGGTCGAGCAGTACAAGGTCGGGCTGCTGCTGCTTCATCAACTTAAAGTAAGCCTGCTCGTTGTCGGCGGTACCGATAATCTCGGCCTCGGGTATCTCATTTCGGAATATGCCCTCTGTGCCCTTGAGCTCCAGGGGTACATCTTCTACTATTACTACTTTGAATTTTTCCATATCTGTTATTTGTTTAATTTTCATGATTGTTACCTGCCTTCCCGTGAGGGTTCTGGTGAACTTCGGTGAAGAACGCGGTATCCGCGGGAACCACCATGTTGACCACGATGCCCTGCTCGGCCGGTACCGCCTCAATGCCGCAAGCGCGAGCGTGGGTGTTCTCGCCCAACTCGCGTATGATTTGCCGGCACAACAGGAAGCGTACGTCTACCGTGGCCGGAGTAAACAACTGGCGACACTGCACAGGGGTCAGACTGAGACCGGGCAGCGGAACCGTGACTATGATGTAATGAGCATCGCGCCGCAGTACGGTCCAGGTAACCGCTCCGCCATTATGGCTCTTGAGCACCTCTATCAGCAAGAGCCACATGGCGCGGTCAATACGTATGGCACCTTCGGTCTGGCGCATGGCCTGGGCACTGAGTATGCTGTACAGCGCCTTATAGTAAGCCACCACCTCCTCAAGGGCTTGCTGGTCTAATGGGCGGGCATCGACCAGCTGGCGGATACGCGACGGATAGTACATGGTTTCGTGCTTCAGAGTAGAGAGACAGTTGTCGAGTACGCTGTTACTGATATGCAGGCGACCATTCTCGTACTGCCGGCGGTTGAGCTCATCGCGTTCAAGTTCGATACTATTACGTTGCTGTTTGTCAAAGCGTATCTGCTGCCGCAGGGCGCTGCCTATCTGACTGACAAGCGACTCCAGGACATCAAAGCGATGGTCGAACAGCAGCCGACGGCTATCCCACAGGTCGTGGATGTGCTGTAGCTTGTCCTGGGGAGTACTATCGCTAAGCAGCACTTGGTTAATCTGCTGAATACGCTCCAGACAAAAACGGTACATGAGCCGATAACGATAGTAGAAGAAGTAATAAGCGGGGAAAAGCAGTATCAACAGCAGCACCAATAGGATTATGGCAACATTCTTGTTGGTCTCCGATTTCTGCATGACCCGCACGTAGTTGCCCAAAGTGGTGTCAGCACTACGCTCTCGGAACAACTGGGTGTAAGCCTTATTGTTGTAGCCATACAGCGACCACTTATGGAGGGCCAAGGCAGCCACAGCCACCTCGTTGCGCATGTTCAGAATAACCGCATAGTCGGCTCTGACACCGCGGCGGAACCAACGTAGTTCGGCGGGCTCTACATGACGGGCATCGTAGAGGCTCATCGTATCGTGGCTACCACGGCCGTGTACCAATTCGACATAATGGCGGTTAAGATAGTACACACAGCTATCGGCCATCTGCAGGGTACGATGGTACCGGCCTGCTATATTATAATAATAGGTAGAGTCAGCATAGCGCTGGCTCTTCTGCTGACAGCTGTCGGCATGGGTCTGGTTGCCATAGCCCACGGCAAGCAGCACAAGGAGCAGGCGGACGATGCCGCGGGGCAAGCGGAACCAGAAGCGGCTTCCGTTCCCCTGACTCTCAGCCCCAATGGCACACGGGGCAAAGACCTGGCTTATCTTCTTGTACTTCTCGATGATGCCCTTGCAGTTCATCAATCCGAAGCCATGGCTTTTGCCTTCCTGTATATTGTCCTGGGTATCAGAGATGGGCTTATGGTCAAAAATATGGGCCATCTGCTCCTCGCTCATGCCTATCCCCGTATCGCTAATGCTTATCTCTACATAGCTGGCATAGCCCTCGGCCTCGATAGTGACCGTTCCCCCACTTGGGGTGAACTTCCGAGCGTTATCGGCCAGTGTATTCAGCATAAACAGGGTAAGCGTCCTGTCGGCCTTGACCACTGCATCCGTGGGCTTAACTATCAGGGTAAGTCCCTTCAACCGAAATCCCATCTTGCCCTTGGCCACTATGTCAAACAAGCCTTGCAAGGCGAAGCTCTCGATATGCAGGTGAATCTCGCCTTGGCGCAGCCGTATCCAGTCAGTCAGTACTGCGTTGTAGTCGTTAATCTTGTCGGTCAGCTCGGTAATGTAGGCGATACGCTCTTGGCGCACGGCCTTGCCCGCAGTACTTCCATCATCGCGCCTAAGCATCTGCACTTCATGCAAGATACGGTCTATGAATGGAGTGATACTGGTAACCAGGGCCAACTTGGCCCGCTGCTCCAAATAGCGCTCCCTATTCTGTTGCAAATGCAACTGCGCCAATTGTGTCTGCTCTGCTATCTCCTCGTGTTCTTCCTCCTGGCTGGCAATATGCTGCTCATTGAGGGTTTTCCACTGGCGCAGAGGTTCCAGCAGTCGGTCTACCGACATGCGGCGGTCATTACGGCGCCGCTTGATGTCGAGCACCACCAACAGGGTGACGGCAAAGGCTATTAGGAAAATGATGGCCGCTATCATAATGTTTAACTGCTCGGACGACTTGCCCAACTGCTCAGCTCTGGCCTCAAGCTGCCTGTCCTGGCGGGTTTGCTCCTGCATGTCCAAGTAGATATTTCGGTTGTAATCGCTGTTCGGCTTATCATCAATGGCCGAATAGGCCAACGACAGCTGCTCCCGTATAGAGGCTACAAGGTCTGGTGCGCGCTGTATAACAGTGTCAGCGGTTAGTATCTGCTGCAAACAGATGAGTGAGGAACGGTAATCGTGCAACTCCCAGTAACACTCGGCTAAGGTACGATATGAGCCAGATATCTGATAGACATCGCCATACTGCTGGAAGATATGGAGGGCCCGCAGGGCCAAGTTGCCGGCCAAGAGCGAGTCAGGCATATCATCGACATTGAGTATGTCTATGGCCGGGGGATTGTCGGCTATCAGACGGCGACGCATGGAGGCTGTACGCAGATGCTCGCTCAGGCCCTGCATAGACTGGGCCTCAAAGAACGGGATATGCTGCTGGCAGGCCAGGAGGTAACAGCGGATAAGCTGCTCAAACTCTTCCTGATAGACCTGAGCCGTAGTAGGGGCCTGGATGATGCCGCCAGAACCGACATTGTAAAGGTAATTGAGCAGTTGGACAGTATCCTGCTCCAGATAGTCACTATTGGCCAGACGGCTCAACTCTTCGCGCGACTGGTCGGCCAATCCCACATAATAGAAATAGACAGAAGCAACGATATAGAATTCAGAGTAAGCATAGGCCATACGGCGGCGCTGATGGGCATTGAGCAGGTCGCGCTCCTCGTCAATGCGGCGCATGCGACGTATGGCTCGCTCACGGTAAGTATAGAAGTCCTTGTTATGCGACTCGCGTTGGCAGAGACGCATGAGCTGGACATCGGCCACGAGCAGCTCAACCTGGTTGTCGGTAACATGATTCAACTGCCCGATGAGTGTAGTAACCCGGTCGTAGTCCATACGGGCCATGCTGACAAAAGCCAGGTTATTAAGGGCTTCGGCCCGGCCGGCATCGTAGCTGTCAGCCTTACGCAGGGCACGCTCTGCATAGACACGGGTGGAGTCCAGGTTGCGGTAATGATAGTCATACGACAACTCGTTCAACCTGTCGACCTCACCGTGATGATCCTGGCACCCACAAACACAAAAAAGGCTCCAGATACCTGCAACAAGTATCGTGAAGCCTTTGTTAATAGAATACCACAGACTATAAGCACCAAACTTATGACTACACATCATAGTATCATGTCATCTTATAGCCTGTTACTTATTTCTTCTGTCTATCAGCCGCGGGCTTTGGCGATATAGCCCAGAGCCTCTACACACTTATCGGTTATAGCCTGCCAGTTGCCAGCAGCCACTACATCCTTGGGGAAGAGCTTGCTGCCCATGCCCACGCAGAGCACACCGCTCTTAATCCATGCGGTGAGATTCTCTTCCTCGGGGCTTACTGCACCGGTAACCATGATGTTGCTCCAGCGCAGCGGGGCCATCACATTCTTGACAAATGAGGGGCCACCCACATTACCTGCGGGGAACACCTTGGTCACGTCGCAGCCAGCAGCCTGCGCGTTGCTTATCTCGCTTACCGATCCGCAGCCAGGGCTGTACGGTACGAGTCGGCGGTTACACACGGTTGCTATCTCGGGGTTGAAGTTGGGGCCCACGATAAAGTTGGCGCCCAACTGCATGTACAGGGCTGCCGTGGCAGCATCCAGTACAGTTCCCGCACCCAGTATCATTTCGGGGCAAGCCGTGGCCACCCATTTACTCAGTTCTCCGAAAACCTCATGGGCGAAGTCGCCACGGTTCGTGAACTCAAACACGCGTACACCACCGGTATAGCAAGCGCCGATGACATGCTTGCAGACCTCGATGTCGCTATTGAAAAATACAGGAACCATGCCCGTTGCGCGCATGGCCTGTATGACTTGTACTTTGTTAAATCTTGCCATAATTGATGATATTATCTCTGAACACGGCCAGAAGCGTCGCCACCGGCCAGGTTCTCAACCTCTTCCTTGCTTACCATATTAAAGTCGCCGGGGATAGTATGCTTCAGCGCTGAGGCAGCTACAGCAAACTCAAGCGCCTTAGCCTGGTCGCCATTATAAGTAATAAGACCATGGATGAGGCCACCCGAGAACGAGTCGCCACCGCCCACACGGTCGATGATAGGCAGGATGTCATAGTGCTTACTTTTGTAGAAATCCTTGCCATCATAGCTCAGCGCCTTCCATCCATTGTGCGAAGCCGAGAGGCTCTCGCGCAGCGTACTTACTACATACTTGAAGCCAAACTCCTTCATCATACCCTTGAAGATGCCATAATAACCCTCGGCAGCGGTCTCGCCTTTCTCCACATTGGCCTCGGGCACAAAGCCCAGGCACAGCTTGGCATCCTCCTCGTTTCCGATGCACACGTCTACATACTTCATCAGCGGCTTCATAATGCTCTGTGCCTTCTCGGATGTCCAGAGCTTCTTACGGAAGTTCAGGTCGCAGCTCACGGTTACCCCGTGACGCTTGGCAGCCTCACAGGCCAGACGGGTAAGCTCAGCAGCCTTGTCGCTGATGGCCGGGGTGATACCACTCCAGTGGAACCAATCGGCATCGCTCATTATGGTGTCGAAATCGAAGTCTGCGGCATCAGCCTCAGCCATCGAACTACCGGCCCTGTCATATATTACCTTTGACGGACGCATCGAAGCGCCACTCTCCAGATAGTAAATACCCAAACGGTTGCCACCACGGGCTACATAGTCACAATGTACACCAAATCTGCGCAGAGCATTGAGTGCACACTGGCCAATCTCATGGGCGGGCAGCTTGCTAACAAAGTAAGCGTCGTGGCCATAGTTGGCACAGCTTACCGCTACGTTGGCCTCTCCTCCACCGTAAACCACATCGAAGTACTCACTCTGAACAAAACGTTTCTGTCCAGGAGAAGAGAGTCTTAGCATTATCTCGCCCATTGTTACAATTTTTGCCATTTTCTAATGCTTTAAATAGATTAATTACCTTGTTTTTATGAACAAAAGTAATCATTATTTCTATAATGGGGAAACAAATTCAAGAAAAAAATGACAACGGGCTTTAAAATTATGGCTGTGCTTTCACTCTATTAATTAATTATTACTATTTTTGCAGCGATTTATAAGATAATGGCAGAGAAGATAAGAATAAAAGACATAGCTGCACGGGCTGGGGTTTCGGCCGGAACCGTAGACAGGGTGCTACACGGCCGGCCCAACGTTTCGCAGACGGCCAGAGAGAAGGTTGAGGAAGCCCTAAGGGAAATGGACTACCGCGCCAACATGTATGCCAGCGCGCTGGCCCGCAATAAGCAGTACACCTTTATCCTTATGATGCCCCAGTTCGAGTCCGAGGCTTACTGGGAGGAGATAGCCGAAGGCTGTGTCAAAGCCTGCGAAGCCCGACGCGACTTCCACCTGCACCTCCACATTATCTATTACGACCGGTTCTCTAACGAGTCGTTTGTCCAGCAATGCCGCCACTGCCTGAACACCAAGCCCGACGGTATCATCATCGTCCCGGCGGCTATCAAGACCACCCGGGCCTTTACCGAGCGCCTGCACGGTCTGGGCATACCCTTCGTACTGCTCGACTCGTTCATCCCAGAACTCAATCCACTGGCTTTCTTCGGGCAGGACTCGTTCTGTAGTGGCTACTTTGCCGCTAAGATACTGATGCTGATAGCCCATAACGAGAAAGAGATTGCCATAACCCGCCTGGTCAAGGACGGCAAGGTGATAAGCCGCCAGCAAGAGAACCGCGAAGTGGGCTTCCGCAGTTATATGGAAAAACGCTATCCCCATATCCATATCTGCACGCTGGATATGCCTATCGACATCCACGACGATGACAAGCTCTACACACACCTGCTGGACTGTTTCTTCGACCGGCACCCTGATGTACACCACTGCATTACCTTCAACTCAAAGGCTCACATCATCGGCGACTACCTCCTCCTCTCCCACCGTACCAACACGCAGATTATGGGTTACGATATGGTCAACAAGAATGCTATGTGCCTGCGCGAGGGAACTATCTCGTTCCTCATCGCCCAGCATGCTTACATGCAGGGGTACCTCTGCCTCGAAGCGCTCTTTAACGCTATCGTTCTCAAGAAGGATGTGCCTCCCGTCAACTACATGCCTATCGAGCTCATCACCCGCGAGAACATGGATTTCTACCAACGCACTTATAAATAATGTATAGGGAAGCGGGCAGCTTACAGTCACCGCCCGCCGCCCATTATCAGTCCATCAATATGATTAGTAATAAGAAAGGCTTACTTGCCCTGTCACCGCTTATCGTATTTATCGTATTCTACTTAGTGCTGTCAGTCATCGCGGGCGATTTCTACAAGGTGCCCATCACGGTGGCCTTTATGATAGCCAGCATCTATGCCATCTGTATTTCGGGCGGCCAGCCTCTCCAGCGACGCATAGACACCTTCAGCCGCGGTGCCGGCTCCAACCGGCTGTTGCTGATGCTGTGGATATACGTATTAGCCGGGGCCTTTGCCGCATCAGCCAAGGCCATGGGTAGCATAGACGCCACAGTAGGCCTGACCCTGCACACCCTGCCACCCAGCCTACTGCTTCCGGGCCTGTTCGTAGCGGCCTGCTTTATCTCTATCTCCATCGGTACCAGTGTGGGAACGGTGGTGGCCCTGGTGCCTATAGCCGCTGGCATAGCCCACGATACGGGCTCCAACATAGCGCTGATGGTGGCAGTGATAGTGGGTGGCTCCTACTTTGGCGACAACCTCTCTTTTATATCCGACACCACCGTGGTGGCCACCCAGACGCAGGGCTGTAAGATGAGTGACAAGTTCAGAGTCAACTCGCTTATCGTGGCACCCGCCGCCGTAGTGCTACTCATCGTATATACCATCCTGGGTCAGGGCATACAGGCTCCTACCCACATCCCGACTATAGACATGGTCAAGATTATCCCTTACATAGCCGTCCTCATCATAGCCATCATGGGCATGAACGTCATGGCGGTTCTCACCATAGGCATCCTGCTGTGCTGCATCATAGGCATAGCAGAGGGCACCTACGACCTGTACGGGTGGCTTACTGCCATGGGTCAGGGCATTACGGGCATGGGCGAACTGGTCATCATAGCCATGATGGCGGGGGGCTTGCTCGAACTCATCAGTGAGATGGGGGGCATAGAGTACCTCATCAGTAGGCTCACCAGCCGAGTACACTCCAAGCGGGGAGCCGAACTGTCGATAGCTACCTTAGTAAGCCTGGTCAACCTATGTACGGCTAACAACACGGTAGCCATACTTACCGTGGGAGGCATTGCCCACGAGATTGGCAACCGCTTCGGTGTAGACAACCGCAAGGCCGCCTCTATCCTGGACACGTTCTCGTGCGTGGTTCAGGGCCTTATTCCTTATGGAGTACAGATGCTGCTGGCCGCGGGACTTGCTCACCTCAGTCCGGTACAGATAATACCTTACCTGTATTACCCCATGGGCATAGGGCTGTCTGCTTTAGCGGCCATATTGCTACGACTACCTAAAAAGTACAGCTGATGGATATTATCGAACGTAACTTTTTCAGTCTGATACGGTCTGGCGGCCTCAACGAGTTTGTGGCCGTAGAGCCCATGTCGCCCTACAAGTGGCGGCGACTTATGGCTATGGCCATAGACCGCCACGTAGAAGATACGGTAACCAAGGGCCTACGCAGCCATCAGTACGATACGGGCTTAGAGATACCTCGCGAGCTGTTCAACATAAGCCCGCCCCCTACCCCATCGGCCCCGGGCGCAACCCGGCCGTCACTGGCCAACCGGCTGCTTAACCATAGGTTAGAGGCGATACGTCACGATGAGCTACACGCCATAGATACATCGGTCGATACACTCGAGCTGTTAGACATCATTATCGCGTGTATCACCACCATGCTCAACAGCGATGTATCTATCCGCCAGCTACTCCGTCTGGGTGTCTTCCTACGCACCCGGGGCGACCGCGCCGACTTTGTCAAGTTAGACCAGTGGCTCAGTCGGCTGCACCTGCAGCGTATCGCCCAGCTCCAGGGATGTATTCTAATGACCGGCTTCGGTTTTGAGCAAGACGAACTACCCTTTGTCCATCGCGTAGAACCGGCTGCCCGCCAACTGCTCAACCGCTCGCTTCACCATGGCGACAGAGAGTACGAGGAGTGGCAGGTAAGCGACAACAAGCCCATTTTTGTCAAGACCAATTCGCGTGCCCTGTTCCGCAACCTACGCCGGTGCATGCGCTATGTGGCCTATGCACCGCTTGAGACCATCAGCAACCTGCTTGGCAACATGGCGCGTTCCATATCCGAGATAGAAGAGTAATCACAATATATATAATAAGGACTATTAATACAAGCAAATAGAGAGATGAGAATCAAGCGTATCATTATGACCATGGCCGTAGGAGCCTCGGTTATGGGAGCACAGGCCCAGAATGACATAAAGCTAATCGTAGGCACCTACACCAATGGCAGCAGCAAGGGCATATACACCTTCAACTTTAACCAGACCACTGGCAAATGGGCACCGACAGACACGTTAACCATAGCCAACCCCTCATACGTTACGGTTGCAGCCGATGGCAAGACTATCTATGCCGTGAGCGAGAACAATGATGAGACGGCGGCTGTCAACGCCATCGCCTTTGACAGCGCCACGGGCCACATGCGCCTGCTCAACACCCAGAAGACCCACGGAGCCGACCCCTGTTATGTGGAGACCAATGACAACTTTCTGCTTACGGCCAACTATACCGGCGGGTCTATGAGCCTGTTCCCAGTAAACTTAGATGGCACCTTAGGTGAGATGAAGATGCAGTTCAAGGGTTCTACTGGTGGCACCTTCATGCCCAATCAACAGCAGGCCCATATACACATGACCACCTTTACCCCCGACGGCGGCTATGTGCTGGCCACCGACTTCAGCGCCGACCGCATCCTGCGCTACGAGATAACAGGCATGGAGGAGATAAAGTACCAGGGGGTAGCCGGAACGGTAGAAGCTGGTGCCGGACCCCGCCACATCGTGTTCAGTCCCGACAGCCGGTTCTTCTATGTTATCAGCGAACTATCTGGCAGCATCAACGTGTTCAGCTGGAGCTATGGCAAGAGTCATAAGGTACAGACCATTGCCGCCGACAAGGTGGGCGGGCATGGCAGCGCTGACATCCACATATCGCCCGATGGCCGCCACCTCTACGCCTCTAACCGCCTGAAGAACGATGGCATCGCCATCTTCAGCATCAACCGCCAGACGGGCATGCTCAGCCCCGTGGGCTATCAGGCTACGAGTCTCCACCCGCGCAACTTCGGCATTACGCCCAATGGCAACTATCTGCTATGCGCCTGCCGTGACGACAACAAGATTCAGGTATTCCGTATCAACAAGACTAACGGACTGTTAGAAGACACGCATCAGGACATAACGGTCGACAAGGCCGTCTGCGTCAAGTTCTACCCCGTCGTGATGCAGCCCGGAGTGGGCAATGGCCAGTTCCAGGTCATCGAGAAACCATAGCAGGGTATCCCTGCCAGGCCCTTTCCTATCAACACAAAGCCCCCGTACCACTCGGTACGGGGGCTTTGCCTTTATGACGGTTCCTGTTGTCAGCGCTCGCTGATGGGCACATACTCCTTGCTCTCTAACAGGTTCATGTAGGCCGGACGGATAATGCGGCGGCCTTCGTAGTGCAACTCTTCGATACGGTGAGCCGTCCATCCCACGATACGCGCCATGGCGAATATGGGGGTAAAGATTTCCTGGGGCAGCCCTACCATCTCATAGATAAAGCCACTGTAAAAGTCCAGGTTGGCACACACCGGTTTCTTAGACTTGCGCCGTGCCGATATGAGTTTTATCCCTTCCTGCTCTATGCGCCGCAGGAACTGATACTCCTCCTCACGCCCCTTCTCCTTGGCCAGTTCGCCTGCCAACTTCTTCAACTGTACAGCACGGGGATCGCTCAGGGTATAGACGGCATGGCCCAGGCCATAGATAAGTCCGGTCTGGTCATAAGCCTCCTTATTGAGCATGCGGGTAAGATAAGTGTCTATTTCATCGGTATCGCCCCAGTCCTTAATCTGCTGCTTCAGATGGTGGAACATGTTAATAACCTTGATGTTGGCACCGCCATGCAGAGGCCCCTTGAGCGAGCCGATACCCGCGGCTATTGACGAGTAGGTGTCGGTACGGGTCGAACTGGTTACGCGCACGGTAAAGGTCGAGTTGTTACCTCCGCCATGCTCTGCCTGGATGATGAGCAACAGGTCGAGCATGCGTGCGTCGAGCTCAGTATAGTTGTCGTGCTTGAGCATATAGAGGAAATTCTCAGCGATAGAGAGGTTCTCATTAGGATGGCGGATGTGCAGGCTACGCCCCTGTACCGAGTGACGGTAGATATTATAGGCATAGGCTATGATAGTGGGAAACTTAGCTATCAGCTCTATCGACTGGCGCATCAGGTTGTCGCGCGAGATGTCATCTGGATTGCTGTCAAAGGTGTACATCTCCAGCACGCACCGTGCCAGGATGTTCATAATATCAGTTCCCTCCAGATCTATGATGTGTACGATGGTACGGTGGTCCAACGGCATGTTCTCGTTGAGCAGACTCTGAAAGGCCGACAGTTCCTCCTTGTCGGGCAACTTGCCCGAGAGCAGCAGATAGGCCGTTTCCTCAAACCCGAACCGGCGTTCCTGCAACAGGGGCTCCACCAAGTCATTCAGTTCGTAGCCCCGGTAGAAGAGCTTGCCGTCAGTAGGCGTAAGCACGCCATCGGCACCACGCTCATAACCCACCACGTTACCTATATTGGTCAGTCCCACCAGTACTCCAGACCCATTCTCGTTACGCAGACCACGCTTCACGCCGTAGGTCTGAAACGATTCGAGGGGTATCTTACAGGCATTTTTTACCTCGTCACTCAGTTTGTATATCAGATATTCCTTTTTCATCTTGTTACGGTTTGCTGTACGGTTGTTACTCAGTTACCTATCTCGTCCATCAGATGCTGGCCAAACTCGACGGTACCCAATGCCTGTCCCTGGGCCATAAACCGGGCCAGGTCGGCCGTGGCCTCACCGCGGCCGAAGAGCGTCTCCATGGCCTGGGTTACCAGGGAACCGGCCTCGCTCCACCCCATATAGTCGAGCATCATTACGGCCGACAGGATGATGGAGCAGGGATTTACCACGTTGGTTCCGGCTATATCAGGAGCTATGCCGTGGGTAGCCTCAAATATGGCGTGACCGGTCTGGTAGTTGATGTTGGCTCCCGGCGATATACCTATGCCGCCCACCTGGGCTGCCAGCATATCCGAGATATAGTCGCCGTTCAGGTTCATGGTGGCTATCACGCTGTAGTTCTGTGGTTTGAGCAGCGCGTTCTGCAAGAAAGCATCACAGATGCAGTCGTCTATCACCAGGCTACCGTTAGCCAGGGCATCGGCATACTCGCGCTGGGCCAACTCATAGCCCCACTTGCGGAAACCACCCTCAGTAAACTTCATAATGTTACCCTTGTGTACCAGGGTGACGTGTTTGAGCCCATGGGCCAATGCGTAGTCGATGGCACTACGGATAAGGCGCTCTGACCCTTCGCGCGAGACGGGCTTGATGCCAAAGGCAGAGGTCTCTGGGAACCTCACACGGTCTACGCCCATCTCATCGTGCAGGAAACGGTACACCCGGCGGGCACCGGCGGTACCAGCCTCCCACTCTATGCCGGCATAGATGTCCTCGGTGTTCTCGCGGAACACACACATGTCGACCTTCTCCGGATGCTTTACCGGCGAGTCTACCCCGCGGAACCACCGTACCGGGCGCTGGCACACATAGAGGTCGAGCTGTTGGCGCAGGACCACATTCAGACTGCGCATGCCGCCACCCACGGGAGTCATCAGGGGACCCTTGATGCCCACTAAGTAGGTGTTAAAGGCATCGAGCGTGGTCTTGGGCAACCACTCGCCAGTCTGGTCGTGGGCTTTTCCACCGGCCAGTACCTCCAGCCACTCTATGTGGCGCGTGCCCTGATAGGCGCGAGCCACAGCCTGGTCTATTACACGGCGCATGACGGGGGTAATCTCGGCTCCCACGCCATCGCCCTCTATATAAGGTATGGTAACCATGTCGGGTACGGTCAGCACACCGTCTTGCTTAGTTATCTTAGCCATAATGGGTAGTTTTTTATCAGTGATTGTGCTTATTGCCTAAGTAGTTGAGCGCCGAACCGGCCCAGAACCACTTAATCTGTACCTCGTTGTACGTATGGAGAGCCTGCAGGGTGTCGGTAGTGCCATCATCGTGGATCAGAGTGACGGTAAGCAGACGGCCAGGAACAAAATCGGCGAGCGATATGCTCACCCTGTCGCGCTCACGTACCTTATTATAATCGGCCTTGTCAGCAAAGGTAAGCGCCAGCATGCCCTGCTTCTTCAGGTTGGTCTCGTGGATACGGGCAAAGCTCTTGGCCAGTATCATACGTACATGCAGGAAGCGTGGCTCCATGGCAGCGTGCTCTCGGCTGGAGCCCTCGCCATAGTTGTCCTCGGCCACTACCACCGAGTAGAGGCCATGCTGCTTGTAGTCGCTGGCTGCCTGGGGTACAGGCACGTAGGCGCCGGTAAGCTGATCCATCACGGCGTTGGCCTGACCGTTAAAGGCGTTGACTGCGCCTATGAGCATATTGCCAGAGATGTTAGCCAGATGTCCGCGGAAGCGCAGCCAGCGACCAGCCTGACTTATGTGGTCCGTGGTACACTTACCGCTCACCTTGATGAGCAGCGGCATGTCAGTAAGCAGGGTCTCGGTACATGGCTCGAAAGGCTCCAGGCGCTGCAAGCGTTCAGACCCGTCGGGGATGACCACCTGAACATCGGCTGCGCTGGCCGATGGGGGTATTAGGCCACCTGGGGCCGGGGCAAAGCCGTCCCTGGGGAACACATCGCCCGTGGGCTCGGCCAGCCTGACGGTCTCGCCCTTACGGTTGACCAGCGTGTCGGTGGCCGGGTTAAAGTCGAGCCGGCCGCTGATGGCCATGGCCATGGTTATATCGGGCGACCCTATAAAGGCGTGGGTATTGGGGTTACCATCGGCTCTCCGCCTGAAGTTGCGGTTAAACGAGGTCACGATGGCATTGGTTCGCTCATTATCATCGGTATGCCTGTGCCATTGCCCGATGCAGGGCCCGCAGGCATTGGTCATAATGACGGCGCCAATGCGGCGCAGGTCATCGAGCAACCCGTCTCGCTCAGCCGTCTGGCATATCTGCTCGCTACCCGGACATACGATGAGCTGCGCCTGGGGTTCCAGGTCCAGCTGGGCGGCCTGCCGGGCTATTGAGGCGGCCCTGCTCAGGTCTTCATAGCTCGAGTTGGTACACGAGCCTACCAGCGCCACCTCTACCCGGACGGGCCAGCCATTGGCCTGAGCCTTTTCGGCGGTCATCTGACTAAGCGGGGTGGCCAGGTCGGGGGTAAACGGGCCGTTGAGTGAGGGCTCTATCTCCGAGAGGTTCAACTCTATGACTTGGTCAAAGTACTGGGTGGGTGCGGCGTATACCTCGGCATCGGCACAGAGGGCGGTGCGGTTCTGGGCCACCATGGCGGCTATCTCCCCACGCCCTGTCTGGCGCAGATATTCCTCTGTCTGCTCGTCGGCAGGGAACAGGCTGCAGGTGGCGCCCAACTCAGCACCCATATTGCAGATGGTGGCGCGGCCGGTGGCCGACAGGGTGCCCACGCCGGGGCCAAAGTACTCTAAGATGGCATTGGTTCCGCCCTTGGTGGTAAGCATGCCGAGCAGGCACAGTATCACGTCTTTAGGCGCAGCCCATCCGCTGAGCTTACCCGTAAGGTGTACGCCTATCAGACGGGGCACCTTGAGCTCCCAGGGCTGCCCGGTAAGCACATCGACGGCATCAGCACCGCCCACACCGATGGCCATCATGCCCAAGCCGCCTGCATTAGGTGTGTGGCTATCCGTGCCCACCATCATGCCCCCCGGAAAAGCGTAGTTCTCTAACACTACCTGGTGGATGATACCTGCCCCGGGGCGCCAGAAGCCTATGCCGTAGCGGCGCGAGGCCGACTCTAAAAAAGCGTACACCTCGCTGTTCTCCTGACAGGCTTGGGCCAGGTCGGGAGCGGCTCCGCGGTCGGCCCTGATAAGATGGTCACAGTGTACGGTGGCAGGCACAGCCACATGGTCTTTTCCGGCATTCATAAACTGCAACAGCGCCATCTGCGCCGTGGCATCCTGCATGGCCACGCGGTCGGGCCGATAGTCTGCGTAGTCTTCCCCACGCGTATAGCGGGTCAGCGCTGCCCTGTCGTACAGGTGGGCGTAGAGTATCTTCTCAGCGTAAGTAAGGGGAGTGGCCAGCTGGGTACGTACGGTGGCTACCGTAGATGCAAACTGGCCATAAAACGTTTCTATCATCTGCAAGTCTTGTATCATGATGCTTAAATATTAGTTTGTCCATAACTTATACAGCAGCAACCATGGCCTCCAAGTCGCTTGCGACGACCCTGCCCCTGACTGTTGCTGACACCCATAGAACGAGGTGTTCCGTTATTTCTAAAAAGAATATTACAAAGTTAGCAAAAAAATGCAATATAACGCCATTTACAAACAAAATGTTACTAATCATCCCCACTTCTCTGCCCATAATTAAAGTTTCGTGCATATATATGCACATTTCGGTCAGTTTTACATCCTTTGCTGACACCAGGGGACACGGCGCCCTATGGCCTCCCCCCCCCGCACAGCGCCCGATCCATCTCGTGCACGCGCGTATGTATTAATTAAGGTGTAAGGTGGCATCGGGGTCGCCATGGCGATGCCTCCCTAACAGCGGGCTGCCAGCATCCTAATTACAGGAGAGGCCATCATTTTTCCAGCATTTTCTTTGGCCGTTAAATTGATTAGCCTTACCTTTGCGCATGATTACATGCGTGTGCAAAGAGCATACAAGAATTAGAGCTATTATGTCTATATCCAAAACCAGACAGATGTTGGTAGATGTAGCAAGGCAACTTTTTGCCAAGAAGGGCATTGCCAACACTACAATGAATGATATTGCAGTGGCCTCGGGTAAGGGCCGCCGCACACTCTACACCTACTTCAACCGCAAGGAGGACGTTTACTCAGCCGTCATTGAGTCTGAGCTTGAACGGCTGTCAGATAAACTGGACGAAGTGGCTGCTATGAAAATTCCACCGCAGGAGAAAATCATCGAGCTTATATATACACACCTGAGCATGATCCGCGAAACGGTAGTGCGCAATGGCAATTTGCGTGCCGAGTTTTTCCGTAACATCTGGATGGTCGAGAAAGTTCGTAAGAACTTCGACGAGTACGAGATAGAGCTGTTCCGCAAGGTATATTCGGACGGCAAGGCCGATGGCGAGTTCGACATTGACAACGTAGAACTGGTGGCCGACATCACCCACTACTGTATCAAGGGTCTGGAAGTACCCTTTATCTACGGGCGACTGGGCCATGGGCTCAATATAGAGTCGAGCAAGCCGCTGGTGGCCAAGGTGGTATATGGCGCCCTGGGCAAGAACCGCATATAGGTCATGCCCACTACTGAGAGAAGACCATACTATACATAAACAATTAATATTTAAGAAAATGGGATTATTAACTGGTAGAACAGCACTTATCACTGGTGCTGCACGCGGTATCGGAAAAGCTATCGCGCTGAAGTTTGCCGCCGAGGGGGCAAACATTGCTTTTACAGACCTCTTTATTGATGAAGAGCATGGCGGCCTGGCCACAGAGCGCGAAATCGCTGCCCTGGGCGTAAAGGCTAAAGGATATGCCAGCAACGCTGCCGACTTTGCACAGACAGCCGATGTAGTGGGCAAGGTTAAGGAAGAATTTGGGTCGGTAGACATTCTGGTCAACAATGCCGGCATTACAAAGGACGGACTGATGCTCCGCATGACCGAGCAGCAGTGGGACGCTGTGATAGCCGTCAACCTGAAGAGCGCCTTCAACTTTATCCACGCCTGTGTACCCGTGATGATGCGCCAGCGCAAGGGCTCTATCATCAACATGGCCTCTGTAGTAGGCGTACACGGCAATGCCGGTCAGGCCAATTACGCTGCCTCTAAGGCAGGACTGATAGCCCTGGCCAAGAGTATCGCCCAGGAGATGGGCCCTAAGGGCATACGCGCCAATGCCATCGCCCCGGGCTTCATAGATACTGCCATGACTCAGGCTCTGCCCGATGACATCCGCAAGGAGTGGACTAACAAGATTCCTCTGCGTCGTGGCGGTACTACCGACGACATTGCCAATACGGCACTGTATCTGGCATCTGACCTGTCATCGTATGTAAGCGGCCAGGTAATCCAGGTAGACGGCGGAATGAACATGTAATGGAAGTAGTTTACGAAGATAACCACATCATCATCGTCAATAAGCGTAGCGGAGAAATCGTACAGGGCGACAAGACCGGCGACAAACCGCTCGCAGAGACGGTGAAGGACTATATCAAGGTGAAGTATCACAAGCCGGGGAACGTTTTCCTCGGCGTGGTACACCGCCTGGATCGCCCGGTAAGTGGCCTGGTGCTCTTTGCCCGCACGTCGAAAGCCCTGACCCGCCTGAACGACCTGTTTCGTACCGGCGACATACACAAGACCTACTGGGCCATCGTCAAGAATACACCGGTGCAGCCCGAGGGTACCTTGGAGAACTGGATAGTGCGCAACGAGAAACAGAACAAGAGCTATGCACACGACCATGATGTGCCGGGGGCCAAGCGAGCCCTTCTGAGCTACCGCATCATTGGCAAGACCGACCGGTACACACTCTTGGAGATACACCTGATGACGGGCAGACACCACCAGATACGCTGCCAGTTGGCGCACATGGGCTGTCCCATCCGGGGAGACCTGAAGTATGGCGCGCCACGCTCTAACCCTGATGGCGGAATATCTCTTATGGCCAAGCAGATAGACTTTGTACACCCTGTGACCAAAGAGCGAATAGCCATCAAGGCCCCTACCCCATCCGATGCGCTCTGGCGAGCGCTCGCACCCGAATAATAAAGCAAGGCTTGACATCCATGCCTTGCTTTTTTTGTGCCTTATCGTTTCTTTCGTATGCCTTGTTTTTCCGGAAATCGGTCTGCCGAACGCGGCCGACCTTCGCCCCGTGGATGCTGAGACAGAGAATGTGCGTTCTAAAGTTTCGGATGTATATTCTAAGGTTTCGGACGCACGTCCGCAGACTTAGAATGGAGCCAGGAATCAAACATTCAGATTGTCATTGCTTATTTACGGGAGGCTATTGCCCATCTATGGGATACCATGCTACCAGATGCTGCCTGGGGAGCCTACTCAAACCTACGCCAGACGGGCGAGGAGCGGCGAAGCATAACGGCCTGGATGATGCCGCGCATGGACAGATAGACTATCAAGGCCATCCACAAGGCATGGTTGGCCATGAGGGGCGTAAAGACCAGGTAGACGGCATAGAACAGCAGGGCTGACAGCACAGACGACCACAGCATGGCACGGGTGGCGGTAAGACCGATAAACAGGCCGTCAAGCAAAAAGGCCGACACGCCTGCCAGGGGGATGACGGCCGCCCAGGGCAGATAACGAAGGGCCTCGGCCACAACCGGGGCATCGGAGGTGAGCAGTCTGAGCAAGGCGCCTCCGCCAAGGATATACACCAACGTGAACAACACCGCAGATAGACCGCCCCAGAGGAAGAGCCGGCGCACCAACAGACTGAATCCGGCCCTGTCGTGGGCTCCACAGCAGCGGCCACCTAACGCCTCGGCCGCATAGGCCAGTCCGTCCATAGTAAACGAGGTAATGGTAAAGAGGGTCAGCAGCAGGGTATTAGCCGAGAGGGTCAGGGCTCCCTGACGCGAACCTGCCGAGGTAAAAAACAAGTTGACCGAAACCAGGAAAAGGGTACGCAGAAAGATGTCGCGGTTAACGGCAAAGAAGTGGAGGAAGCCCTGGTTGCCACCATCATTATCGCCACGCAAGCCGTAGGGGACAACAGGCAGCAAATGGCTACGCCACAGACAGTAGATGGCCATGAGAAAACCTGTCCACTGGGCTATCAGGGTGCCCATGGCCACACCCTCGATGTACATTCCTGCACCATAGACCAGGGCGACCGATGCCACCAGATTAGCCACATTCTGCACGATAGACACGTACATAGGTATGCGCGTATTCTGCATGCCTATAAACCAGCCGGTAAGACTATACAGGCCCATCATGGCCGGGGCTCCCCAGATGCAGATAGAGAAGTAGGTATCTACCGCCTGGGCCACATCGGCCTGGGGCTTCATGGCCAGCATGGCCAGGGCTAACAGGCCACGCTGCCCTATCAGCATGGCCAGGGCTATGGCCATGGCGGCCGTGAGCGACTGGCGCAGCAGACTGACGATGGCCCGCGGGGCACCGGCACCTAAGGCTTGCGAGGTGAGCCCGCTGGTACCCATGCGAAGGAACCCGAATACCCAATAGATGACATTGAACACCATAGAACCTACCGCCACGGCCCCTATATAGGCCGTGCTGCCCATGTGGCCCACGATGGTAAGGTCGGCCAGCCCCAACAGGGGCACGGTGATATTGGTCACTATGGCAGGGATGGCCAATCGGAATATCTGGTGGTCTACTACATTCATAGCCTATAGCAAGAGTATCAGCGGGGCCACGCCCCGCACTGGGATAGGGGGTCAGAAGTCGAACCGCACGTCGACGCCCAACTGGAATGGGCTGCCCTGCTGGGCGAAAACAAGCGACTGGCCGCTGGCGGCACTCTCTATAGCGAAACTATTGTAATGGGCACTGGTCATATTGCGGCTCCACAGGCTCACGGTGACCTTGGGCCAGCACACATCGGCATGGGCACCCAACAGGGCATAGGCTTTCTGGCTGTACACATTGGTCTCGTCCCAGTAGGTGCGTCCCTGGGCCTGGAGGTTGGCCCCTAACACTAAGGCCTGGAGGCTGCCTGCACGCAGGGCGATACGATAGTCGACATTAGCGGCCAGTGTATGCAGCGGTATGTACGGCACCCGATGGTGACGGTAGCTCACCGTACGTGTGGCACCGTCCTCGGTAACAGCATCGGTATAGTCGCGAAACTCGGAGTTGGTATAGCCGTAGTTCAGGGCCCAGGTAAGATGATTGTCCAGATGGCTCCCACGCAGCGAGAGTTCGACACCCAGACTGCGGCTACGGCCGGCATTGACCATCATACGGCCAAAACCGTAGTTGCCAGCCATCACAGACAACTGCTGATTGTGTATCTGCATAAGATAACCCGCTATATCCATCTGTAGGCTGTTGCCCAATAGGTTAAGGTGGGCTCCCACCTCGTAGTTCCATGTGGTTTCGGGGGCGTACGATATGGTCTGCGCTATGCGCTGATAGTCATCGTCGGTATGGGGTATGTCGTAATCGCCGCGCTGACTGGAATTGTTGCGCAGTTCGGTCTGAAGAATGTCGGAGAACATCTGAAAATTGAAGCCGCCAGCCCTATAGCCCTTGCTGAGCACTGCATAGACATTGGAGCCATGACTGCCCAGCCGGTAACTCAGCCCTGCCTTGGGTAGCAGTTGACTGTAGCCATTGTGGCACGAGTGAACCAGGTGCGAGGTAAGCTTGGCTGTGGCCGCCGCGCCCATGACGAGGGCGTCACAGGTCATCTGGGCCTGGGTGTCGTAGCCCAACTTGACCCACGAGTAATCATAGCGCAGTCCGAGGGTGGCCGTGAGCCTAGGGGTAAGGTCTATGGCCGACTCGTGGAAGATGCCCTGGTTGAACGTGGGCAGGTGGAACTGGCCGGGGATGGTGCCCAGCTGGACCGTCATGCTCACCCCGCCGTGGCTGGCTATAAGTTGCTCAGCCCGTGCCTTGGCCTGAGCCTCACTCATCCCCGATGCCACAAAGCGGGCTGCCATGGACTGTACCATAGCCTGGTACATGGCCGTCTGTATCTGTCCGGCCACCAAGGTGTTCATGTCGGCATAAAAGGTTACCGGTGCCTCGGTCTTGTTCCACTGATAGGTGGTAAACGAGCCGGCTGTCCAGTGCCACGAACGACTGTCGCGTCCGGTGCCAAGGGGCACAGCGCCCTTAAAAACCATCTCGTGGGTAACCGTATTCTGATGCTGGCGCTCCTCGAGTTGCAGGAAATCGGCCGGCAGATAGTCATTGTCCATCGCCATGTAGTCCTTGAGATACTGGTAGCTGGTGGTAGAACTGAAGGTGACACCGCCCCACCGCTGGGTAAGTATCAGGCCGGTGTGGAGCATGTTACGGCGGTAGTTGCCCTGGCGGTTAGCCGAGGGCAAGGCCGTCTCGTCAGTCTGCGGGTTCCACACCCCGTAGGGGAAGGCGTTCTGGCGGGTGTACTGATAGTCGAGGATATAGTCGAGCTTGAGGGTGGCGGTGGGCAAGCCCACTAAGTGCAGTTTGCCGCCCGCCTCGTTGAGTTGGTCGGCTCTCTGGCCGGTGGTGGCGTTAGTGAGGTAACCGTTCTGACCGTTATAAAAACCCGCGAGCGACCAAGCCAACTTGTCATTAGGGCGGGCATAGTGGGCCACCTCTACATTGCGTCCGAAGTGGTTGCTGGCCCCAATGCGCAGATGGGTGCCCTGACAAGTAAGGGGGTCGCGGCTGTAGGTACGTATCAGTCCGCCCTCGGTATTGATGCCATAGAGGGTACCCTGGGGGCCCCGGAGCACATCGACACGGCCCAACTCGTAGTTGTGATGGTTGTAGGCACTCTTGCTCATCAGCGGCAGACCGTCGGAGTAAATGCCCACGGCCGGACTGCTGATGCGTGAGCCTATGCCACGTATGTATATCGAGCTGGTGTAACGCGACCCATAAGCAGGCATCGAGAACGAGGGAACGTAGAGCGACAAATCGCGCAAGGCGCGGAGGCCCATGCGCTGCAGTTCACCACCAGAAAACATGGAACTGCTTACAGGCTGCTTACGGAGACGGAAACTCTCCTTGGGTTGAGACACAATAACTACCTCGTCGATGTCAACCACCCGCGAGGTGTCGTTGACCGATGGATTATCTATATGGGTTATCCTGTTATCAGCTATAACATGTCCGGCCGACGCTATCATCAGCGCCACTAAAGCCGCCGCTCCTTGACTATTCATCTATCTATAAAATTGTATGGTTTGTTACAGCTGCAAAGGTACATATAATTATCCGTACCCTTAGTCCTCATTTATGAGGAAAAATAGTGCAAGCCGAGCGCCATGAGCTTGCTCTAATGGCCGAGGCGCAGCCTATTTTATGCAAAAATAGTGCAAGCCGAGCGCCATGAGCTTGCTCTAATGGCCGAGGCGCAGCCTATTTTATGCAAAAATAGTGCAAGCCGAGCGCCATGAGCTTGCTCTAATGGCCGAAGCGCAGCCTATTTTATGCAAAAATAGTGCAAGCCGAGCGCCATGAGCTTGCTCTAATGGCCGAGGCGCAGCCTATTTTATGCAAAAATAGTACAAGCCGAGCGCCCTCAGTCGTTGATCGCCCCGCAGTGAGGACAGCGGCCCTTGTGCTGAAGCGGTGCACCACACTGGCCACACACACAGACGATGCGGCCATGGCGCAGGTACTGGCGGATGGCGTACCAGAAGTAGAAAACGAGGAGCAGATAACCCACAAAGTAAAGCGAAGTAATGCTAAACACGATATAGTCGACCGCGCAAACGGCTGCCAGCCCTGACAGGTACACGATGGCCTCGCCCACAGGCAACTGGGCCCTCACATCGTCTAACACGGCCACACCTACGATAAGCATCAGCCACACTAAGGTAAGGAACACGGCTAAGATAATGGGCACGGAGAGTGGGTTAAGCGTGGGGTTGTAGTAGAAGTAACGCCACACATCGGGGGCGAAGGTCTGTATGCTGGCATAGAGCGTGGCCGCCGAGGCCACGAGCAGCGTGAGCAGCGTGGGGTAAAACGAGTGGATGTCGCGGAAGTGTACTATCGGCGCATCCATACGCCGCAGCTTACGGATGAGGTAAGCGGCCGAGATAATGCAAATGACGATAAGGAAAATGAGCAGGTGGGTGTCCGAGAAGACGGAGATAAACTCAGAAATAGGGTCATCGGGAACCACCGATGGCAGCAGCGCACTCTCGTGAATCCATCCGAAGCGGCGCGCAGCCGTAGCCACCTGTACCCAGACGGAGTCGGTGGGATCCTGAGACAGCATGCGGAAGTCGGCCACCACAAGGCGGTCGCCCTTGTGTACCGTAAAGGTATCGGTAGGCAAGCAGCCCAACATCTCCTCGGGCTGCTGGACCATGAGCGACAGCGAGTCGGTCTTTACTAAGAAGTTGTAGTTGACTGTATAGTGATGCAGGGCGTAGAACGACAGCGTATCGGTCTGCGGAGTACTGCGCTGCAACAACAGACTGGAGTACCGATGGGGCCGGTGGTAACACGAACTTACCAACAGCACCAACAGGGCGGCTAAGGCTATCCGCGCCCAGGATAATCTATTCTTCGGCATAAATATTCATTTGACATTCGTCACACTGGAACTTCAACTCAAAGCGTCGGCCATCGCCCAGACGCAGATAAAGGGGCTCGCGCCACTGGGGCTTGCGTCCTCCACGGCGTACACAGTAGCCTAAGGCGTAGCGCAGACAGTGACGGCACTGCATAATGAGTGGGCGGGACGTGGGCGAGAGCTCGTAAGCTGGGGCCAAGGGTGAGAGGCCACGCCGCTGATAGAAGGCACGCGCCGACTGGTTAGCTATATTGTACAGGTAGGGGTACTGCAGGTACTCGCGTTGCCAACCATGCGACAGGGGGGCATCGCCAGGCTGGGGACAGGCTGCCGGAGCCTCGCCAGAGGCATCGGGGACGGTCTGCTGGAGCTGCTCGACGAGCATGCGACGCAAGTCGGACAGCAGGCTGGATGGGATAAACAGCCCGTCGGCCCCATCGGCTATGGTAAGATGGCCCAAGGTGTAAGGGGTATTGCCCAACTTGGACAGCTGACGCACGATATTGTCGTGCTGACCGGTGCGGGCCTCCTGGTGGTCGAACGCCACCTCAGCACGCGCCTGCTGCGCCTGCAAGACAAAACCCGTGGGCGACAGCGAGAGGGTCATGTCGACCGGCACCTTGCGCTCGGCTACCCTGCCGGCCAGCACCTTACTAAAGGCCACATCACTGTTACGATACAGGGCCATGCCCGGACGGAGCATCGGCGGCATCTTCTGAGGATAAAGGCGGTTGCCCTCGGCACGGTTCACCCGAAAGCCCTCCAGTTCATGGTCGGCATTGATGAAGCAGAGGCCATCGCCATTGGCGAAGTCTGCTACACCGGCCACGCTGAATGAGTTGCCGCGCAACTCCTTGACCCGGCCCACGTACTCGCCCATGGCCTTGGGCGTGTCAAAGCTGGCAATGTCGGGCTGACGCCCATTCAGGAAGTAGTGGGTATAGCCACGGTTGAAAGTCTTATGAAGATTGGGCTCGAAGTGGTACTCCACCCGCCCGCGCGAAGTCCGGCAGTAGTCGTGGGGCCTGCTGGCCACCAACTGATCCAGGCGGCGCGAATAGGCAGCCACTACGTTCTTGACGTAGTCAGCATCTTTCAGGCGGCCTTCGATTTTAAAAGAGCAGGCGCCAGCATCAGCCAACTGCTCAAGGGCATCTATCTGACAGAGGTCCCTAAGCGAGAGCAGGTGACGCTGATGCTCTATCTCGCGACCATCGGCATCAATGAGGTCGAACTTGAGGCGGCAGAACTGAGCACACTCACCCCGGTTGGCACTGCGCCCAAAGCAGTACTGCGATGCATAGCATACACCGGAATAGCTCACACAGAGCGCACCATGGACAAACACTTCGAGTTCGAGGTCGGGGGCTGCCTGGTGTATGGCCTGTATCTCGTTGGCCGACAGCTCGCGGGCCAATACTACCCTACTGAAGCCCAAAGAGCGCAGCCACAGCGCCTTGTCGGCCGTCCGGGTGTCGCACTGGGTCGACGCGTGCAGTGGCAAGGACACTCGCCCCACAAGCCCCATGTCCTGTACAAGAATGGCATCGACCCCAGCCTGGCGCAGACATTCGGCCAGTGCCAAGGTGTCGGCCAGCTCGCTGTCGTAGATAATGGTGTTAAGCGTCACGTACACACGGACACCAAAAACATGGGCATAGCGACACAGAGCGGCTATGTCCTCTACCGAGTTGCCGGCAGCCGCACGGGCCCCGAAGCGCGCTGCCCCTATATATATGGCATCAGCCCCGCAGTCGATGGCGGCGATGCCACATTCTAAGTTCTTGGCAGGAGCTAACAGTTCAAGTTTTCTCATACTTGTCATCACTTGCTTACGGATGCAGTCGGCGCCACGTAATACTGTACCCAGTTGTTATAAAATAAGGTGGCCGCCGAGCGCCAGGTAGCCTGCGGCTGGCAGGCCGGATTATCGTTGGGATAATAGTGCTGTGGAATATCTACGTCATCGCGCTTACCCAAGTCGCGGCGATACTCATTGCCCAACGTCCAGACAGGATATTCCAGGTGGCCGAGTACATAGAACTCGTGGCCATGACTGGAAGCTACGATAGACACCCCTGCCTCGGGCGAGTGGGCTATCACGCTGATGCCCGGGGTGGCCTCTACATCAGCAGCATGTATCTCGGTATGCCGGCTGTTGGGCATACGGAACACATCGTCCATCCCGCGGAAGATGGGCAGGCCCCCGCTGCTCGGCATGGTGTCAAACACACCGAAGCACTTGGTGGGAAGAAGATGTTTGGGTATGGCGTAGAAATAGTAGAGAGCCGCCATGGCTCCCCAGCATAAGTATAGCGTGCTGCGCACATGCGTGCGGGCCCAGTCGAGTATGGCGGTAAGCTCAGTCCAGTAGTCTACCGCCTCGTAGGCCATGGTTTCTACCGGGGCCCCTGTCACGATGAGCCCATCCAGGGGCTGGGCCATCAGGTTGTCGGCAAACTCATAGAATGTGTCCATGTGCCCAGATGGCACGTGGGTAGATACATGGCTGCGCAGCTTCATCCACTTCAGGTCGATGGTATGCGCCGAGTACGAGAGCATGCGCACGATGTCGGTCTCAGTCTCTATCTTCTGCGGCATCAGGTTTAGCACCGCTATGCGTATCGGAGCTACGCTGCCCGCAGCAGCCTTACCGTCAGTAAGGGTGAGGGGAATGTTTTCGGTGGCAAGGGTGGATATGGCGGGAAACCCGGAGGGCAGTATCAACGGCATAATAATCTATTTAAATAATGTGTACAAACGGCGCGATACCATTTGTCGCTGCAAAAATAGCAAAATAAGTTGACAAAGCAAAGGGCTGCCAAATATTTTTTGGCAGCCCTGATGCTATCTATGGTTTCCCTGACGACGATGTTACCAGAGGTCCAGGCGGTTGGCCTTGGGAATGAAGAGCTTGTCGCCCTCCTTGACACCGAAAGCCTTGTACCAGGCGTCGATGTGAGGCAGGGCTCCGTTGACACGCCACTCACCGAGCGCATGAGGGTCGCGCTTTACCCGGTTACGTATCTCCTGGTCGGTAATGTTCTGGCCCCATACACCGGCATAAGCGATAAAGAAGCGCTGGTCGGCAGTAAAGCCGTCCTTGACCTTGAGGGGCTTGTGGGCAGTAGCATTACGATAGGCGTTGAACGCTACCTGCAAGCCGCCATGGTCAGCCAGATTCTCGCCCAGTGTAAAGCGACCGTTGGCATTGAGGTCGGGCAGCACCTTGATGTTGCTGAAGAAGTCGGCGTACATATCGGCACGTTTCTTGAAGCCCGCAGCGTCCTGGGCGGTCCACCAGTCCTTCAAGTTGCCATCGGCATCGTACTGGCGACCCTGATCATCAAATCCGTGGGTCATCTCGTGACCGATAACCACGCCGATAGCTCCGTAATTAAATGCTTCATCGGCCTTGGGGTCAAAGAAGGGGTACTGCAGGATACCTGCGGGGAAACATATCTCATTGGTAGTAGGATTGTAGTAAGCGTTGACGGTCTGGGGATTCATAAACCACTCGTCGCGGTCAACTGGCTTACCGGCCTTGTCGGCAATATGCTTATCGTGAGCAAACTTGCGGCAAGCCATCACATTGTCGTAGAAACTCTTGGAAGGGTCGATGACGAGCCGGCTGTAGTCGGTCCACTTGTTGGGATAGCCTATCTTGACATAGAACTTATCCAACTTGCGGTGGGCGTTGGCCTTGGTCTCCTCGCTCATCCACGACTGGGCATCGATACGCTGTCCCAGAGATACCTGAAGGTTCTTGACCAACTGCTCCATAATCTTCTTAGACGACTCGGGGAAGTAGCGCTGGGCATAGATACGGCCCAGGGCCTCGCCCATCTGGGCCTCTACCTGGTTGGTGGCACGCTTCCAGAGTGGGAAGTCTTCCTTGCGACCGCTCATGGTCTTGCCGAAGAAGTCAAAGTTAGCCTCGCGGATAGCATCGGTAAGATAGCCTGCCGAGCTCTGTATGACATCCCACTCCATGAGAGCCTGCAGCTCATCGGCAGTCTGCAGCGTCATCAGCTTGTCCAGTCCGGCCATAAAGGAGGGCTGTCCCACGATGAGCGTATCTATGTACTCGCGCTTAATGCCCTCTGCCTGGGCCAGCTGAGCCAATGGTATGTCGGGGTAAGCCGTCTCGAACTCTGCCAAGGTCATCTTGTTATAGTTGGCCTGCGGGTCGCGCAGCTCGGTAGCACTCTTGGAGATGAGCGCTATCAGCGTTTCCTGACGGAATACGGCTTCGGCCTTGCGCTGGGCATCGGCCTGACTGAAGCCGTAGAGGCCAAACATGCGGGCGATGTGCTTGCGGTAAGCCTGGCGGATAGCTACCGTGGCCGAGTCGTTGTTGATATAATAGTCTTTCTGGCCCAGGGTCATGCCGCCCTGTGAGACAGAGAAGATATTCATGCTCACATTCTTGTCGTCAGCACTGAAGTAAGAGCCAAACTGGACACCATAGCCCTGGTCGGCATATTTAAGCTGCAGCTGGCGCAGGGCAGCCACGGTGCGGGCGCCCTCAATCTCGTCAAGCACAGGTCTGACGGGGGCGATGCCCTCGCGGTTACGGCGGTCTACATCCAGGGCCAGACGGTAGAAGTCAGACAACTTCTGCTCGATGGTACCGTTCTTGTAATGCTTCTTCTGCAAGTCGCTCAGGATGCTGTTGATACGCTTGTTGTTGTTCTCCTGCAACTGGTCAAAGCTGCCAAAACGGCTGTAAGCAGCGGGAAGCGGGTTATTCTTCTGCCAGCCGCCCGTGGCGAAGCGGTAGAAGTCGTCAGCAGGTTTGACGGCCGTGTCCAAGTTGGACATGACGAGTCCCGACTTAGTCTGTCCCATGCCCATAAGGGGTGCCGACACCATGAGAACCATCGGAATGAATTGTTTCATTTTCATTGTTACTATATATATAATAATGTGTAATCTGTCGATGACCTATGCCTGCTGCAGAGCCTCTAACTGCTCGGACAGCACCATCCACTGCTCGTTGGCACGGTCCAGGGCCTGACGGGTGGTAGTGTACTCGGTTACCAGTGTCATGTCCGATGCGTTCTGGGGCTGCATGAGCAGCTCGTCCAGTTCCTTCAGCCGAGCCTCCATCTTGGCTATGTCGCGCTCACAGTCCTCTACGGCCCGCTGGGCCTTGCGCAGCCGTTTCTGCTGTTCCTTATGCTCGGCATACGACTGCTTGGAAGGTACGGGCGGCTCCTGTGCCGGCTGGGGCGACGGTGCGGGAGAAGGCCCTGACGGCCCCTGGCCACTAAGTGCCTCATGGATGGTCTCGGCATTGTGGGCGCGCAGATAGTCGTAGATACCGCCCAGATGCTCGCGCACGTGACCCTGGCCAAACTCATAGACTTTGGTGACAAGGCCGTCGAGAAATTCGCGGTCATGACTTACTATAATGGCCGTACCATCGAACGCGCGGATGGCCTCCTTGAGCACGTCTTTCGAGGGCATGTCCAGGTGATTGGTAGGCTCATCCAGTATGAGCAGGTTGACCGGTTCCAACAACAGCCGTATCATGGCCAGGCGGCTCCGCTCGCCTCCGCTCAGTACACGCACTTTCTTTTCAGACACTTCGCCGCCAAACATGAAGGCACCGAGCAGGTCATTAATATTGAGGCGCATGTCACCCGTGGCCACACGGTCTATCGTGTCATAGATACTGAGGTTCTCATCCAGCAGTTGAGCCTGATTCTGGGCAAAATAGCCTATCTGGACATTGTGGCCCACCTTCAGGGTTCCGTCGAAGGGTATTTCGCCCATGATGCACTTGACAAGGGTCGACTTGCCTTCACCGTTCTTACCCACGAAGGCCACTTTCTCGCCGCGCTTGATAGTGAGGTTGACACCGGAGAAGACGACATGGTCGCCGTAAGCCTTGCGGACATCGTCGCAGATAACTGGATAATCGCCACTGCGCAGACAGGGCGGAAACTTGAGGTGCATAGCCGAGTTGTCGACCTCGTCAACCTCGATGGGCACTATCTTAGCCAGCTGCTTGATACGGCTCTGTACCTGGACAGACTTAGTGGGCTTGTAGCGAAACCTCTCAATAAAGTCCTTGATGTCGGCTATCTCCTTCTGCTGATTCTCGTAGGCACGGAGCTGCTGTTCGCGCCGCTCGGCACGTAGCACCACATACTGGTCGTACTTGACCTTGTAGTCCTCGATATGTCCACAGGTTATCTCGATGGTCCGGGTGGTGACATTGTTGATAAAGGCGCGGTCATGGCTTACCAGCACCACCGCCTTGGCCGACTGGGCCAAAAATTGTTCCAACCACTGGATGCTCTCGATGTCCAGGTGATTAGTGGGCTCATCGAGCAGCAGCACATCGGGCTGCTGCAGCAGTATCTTGGCCAGTTCGATGCGCATACGCCACCCTCCCGAGAACTCGCGTGTGGGCCGGTCGAAGTCGCTTCGCTGAAAGCCCAGTCCGGTAAGGGTGCGTTCCAGGGCGGCCTCGTAGTTATCGCCGCCCAGCATCATGTAACGGTCGTGCTCCAGAGTAAACTTCTCGACCAGCTGAGCGTAACTGTCGCTCTCGTAGTCGGTCCGGTCGGCCATCTCCTGCTGCATGCGCTCTATGCGAGCCTTCATACGGGTGGTCTGGGCAAACGCCTTGCGCGCCTCCTCGACCACGGTAGTGTCATCGGCCAACTTCATAACCTGCGGAAGGTACCCTATGGTGGTATCGCCAGGTATGGCCACGGTACCGGACGTGGGCTTCTGCAGGCCGCACAGTATTTTGAGCATAGTGGACTTTCCGGCGCCGTTCTTTCCTACCAGGGCGATACGGTCGCGGTCGTTGATGACAAAGCTCACATCATGAAACAGCGGGCGGGCGCTGAACTCAACGCTGAGGTTTTCTATCGAAATCATTATGATATGAATACACAGGATGCCCGCCCAGTCCCACCGTCGGGACGACAGCCGGGCCGGGTGAGGCACTTATCAGTAAAAGTATGTCTTATAACACGATGGCGCTCTCGAGGGCCAGGGTCATCATCTTGGTAAACGAGTTCTGCCTCTCCTCGGCCGAGAGCTCGGTATGGTCTACGAACGAGTCGCTAATGGTAAGTATGCAGGCAGCACGCTTGTTCAGCATGTGCGCATTGTGGAACAGGGCGAAGCTCTCCATCTCCACGCAGTCTGAGCCGGTACGCTCGGCGATGTCCTGCCATGTTCCCTGCGACGGGTCGCCGTAGAATACGTCGCTGGAGTGAACCACGCAGGGCTTGCACTCTATGGCCAGCTCCTTGGCCTTGGCCTCGATAACCTGGTTGAGTTCCGGACTGGGCAGGATGACCCTGTCGGTACATCCACCCTGTATGCGGGCATAGGTAGAGTCACTCACGGCCGAGCTGGCCAGGGCCACGTCCATTACGTGGAGCCACTCGCGGTAGCTGCCAGCCGACCCTATACGTATAATGTTATCTACGTCATAAAAACTGTACAACTCGTACGAGTAGATGCCCATGCTGGGCATGCCCATGCCGCTGGCCATGACTGACACAGGCTTTCCGTGGTAGAGACCGGTGTATCCCAGTACGTTGCGTACAGAGGTTACCAGCTTGGGGGTCTCAAGAAAAGTATCTGCGATAAACTTGGCGCGCAGGGGGTCGCCCGGCATCAGTACGGTCTTGGCAAAGTCGCCCTTGGCGGCTGAAATGTGCGGTGTAGCCATATCTATTGTTATTAGAATTGTTAGTAATCAGCTCGTTATATATAGCCCGTGACATCCCTGCGATAACCCGCACGGGAGCCGTCACGCCGACTATCGGTTACAAAAGTACGCTTTTTTCTTGAAAAGCACGCATAAAAAGAATTTTATCTTATCTGCCCGGAGGCTTACGGTGCTCTTACGCGCGCGCGTATATATTAATAAGGTGTAAGGCAACAGCCGTGGCTGGGCCACGCAAGGGCTACCCTTACCATAACTGCCCTTCCTGCTGGCAGAACTGCTCGCCCAGACGATAGCCCTCTTCGTAGAGGGCCTCTAACTTGGCTGTATCTTTCTCGATACGGTCTACTTCGACGGGGCGCTCAGGGCGTATGCACACCACGCGACCCTCGGCCTCGGCCTGCTCCACATAAGCCAATTGCTCATTGTAAGTCTCAAGCCTACGGCTCAAAGCCACGCGCAGCCGGGGATAGTTCTTGTAGATGAAATGGGGTATCTTGTGGTCGCGGCCCGTCTTACGGTAACCGCGGTTGCGTGTCAGTATCAGCACGTTGCGCTCATGGCCCAACTCCTCGGCACGGCGCAGGGGGATGGAGTCGACAATGCCGCCGTCGAGCATAGGTACGCCGTCTACCATGACTATCTTGCTCACGTAGGGCAGGCTGCTCGAAGCCTTGACGATGTCCAGGGCGCGCTGGCGGTCGTGGGTCTCGCTGAGATACATAGCCCGGCCGGTAAGGCAGTTGGTAGTAACCATCTCGAAATGGTCGGCATACTTGAAGTAGGTATCAAAGTCGAAGGGGATAAACTCATTGGGGAACTTGTCATAGAGTAGCTTACGGTCGAAGATGCAGCCCTGGGTAACCAGATGGCGCAGACCGATGTAATGATAGCGGGCCAGGTAGTCGATGTTAGAGATACGGGCCCGGCGAGGCTGACGGCTGATGTATGACATGCCATTGCAGGCTCCGGCCGACACGGCCACGACATAGGGAAAGTAGAGCTGATGAACCATAAAGGCATCGAGCACTCCACTGGTAAACACGCCGCGCATACCGCCGCCCTCTAACACTAATCCAGTATTCTCTCCTATCTTCATAAGTTGTCCTGTAGGTTTTCCAACGGCAAAGTTAATCATTTCGGCCGTTTTATCCCCCTCGGAGAGCAGAATTTTAAAGGTAAAAAAGATTTTGAGAGGTAAAAAGATAAAAGGGTGAAGAAGTAAAAAGCACTACCTGCGTGAAGGCACCGGCTTTCTACACACCAATGGCTGTCGCGAAAAATAAAAAGGATGGCCTTTGTGTTTCTAATAACGGCTTCCAGCTCGTTAAAGGTGGCTCCGAGAAACATAAAGACCGGTCTCCACGTTTTTAGGAATAGTTCCCGTTATCCCTGAGTGGCTACCAGTCTCCACATTTACGCTCTCCACTCCCATTTTAGAGGTCTGGGAGCATGTGTCTGCAATGATTTCCCCTTGAGGGGGGACTTAGGGAGTTGCCGCTTTTACCTATTGCCCCAAAATAGGGCGTGGCCGTTATTTTTATGGCTTTTTCTTTGGTTACTATTTGTAATATCTGTAACTTTGTAGCACTATAGGGGCTATCGTGCCCACAGCACCCCCGCCATCGGTCATGGTCCCAGACAGAGAAAAGAGTATAAATCAAGGTTAGAAATGTTTAGTAAAGAAACTTATATCCGTCGACGGGCGGAACTGAAGAAACTGGTAAAAAGTGGTATTATCATCTTATTCGGCAACAATGAGTCGCCGGCCAATTTTCCGAACAACGGCTACTATCCCTTTCGTCAAGACTCCACATTCCTGTACTACTTCGGGCTGCAACGCGACGGCCTGGTGGGTGTCATAGACATCGACAACGACCAGGAAACGCTGGTGGGCAACGACATAGACATAGAGGATATAGTGTGGTACGGGGACGTAGACAGCGTGGCCGATATGGCCGCACAAGTGGGCGTGGCCCACACAGCCCCCATGAAAGCCATGCGCACGCTGTGTAACGACGCGCTGATCAAGAAGCGGACCATACACTTCCTGCCGCCATACCGCTACGACATCAAGCTGATGGTTTTCGACCTGTTGGGCATACACCCCAACCAGCAGAAGGACGCAGCATCGATGGAGCTCATCAGGGCCGTGGTCAAGATGCGCTCTACCAAGGAGCAGCAAGAGATAGACGAGCTGGAGCGGGCCGCCGTGATAGGCTACAAGATGCACACCACGGCCATGAGGCTCACCCGGCCCGGCGTAACGGAGAAGTACGTCGGCGGACAGGTAGATGGCATAGCCAACTCGTACGGGGCGATGGTAAGTTTCCCCACTATCTTCTCACAGCATGGCGAGATAATGCACGGCAACCCCTCTATGGCTCCCCTGGAAAGCGGCCGACTGGTGTTGTGCGACGCGGGCGCCGAGACCATTAACAACTACTGCTCAGACAACACCCGCACCTATCCAGTGAGTGGCACCTTTACGCAGCGGCAGCTGGATATATACTCCATAGTAGAGGCGGCTCACGACCATGCCCTCGAGGTGGCCAAGCCGGGTGTCAAGTACGCCGACGTACACTTCTCGGTGTGCCGGCTCATATTCGACAGGCTCAAGGAGCTGGGCCTGGCCAAGGGCGACACCGACGCGGCTGTCCGCGAGGGGGCTCACGCCATGTTCCTGCCCCACGGCCTGGGTCACATGATGGGCATGGACGTACACGACATGGAGAACCTGGACCAGGTGAACGTGGGCTTCGACGAGGAGACGCGTCCCAACCTGGAGCAGTTTGGCACTAACTGCCTGCGCATGGGCCGCAGACTGCAGGAGGGCTTCGTGGTAACCGACGAGCCGGGCATCTACTTCATACCGGCCCTTATAGACGAGTGGCGAGCCACCGGCCACTGCAAGGACTTCCTTAACTTTGACACGCTGGACACCTACAAGGACTTCGGAGGCATACGCATCGAGGACGACCTGCTCATCACCGCCACCGGGGCCCGCTTTATAGGCAAGGAGCGCATACCCTATCATCCCAAGGATGTAGAGGCATTCATGGCAGGCAACAAGTAAGGCGCCACAACCAATAAACAACATATTATAAAACATAACGCAAACAATGAGAAAACTTATGACGATGGCGCTGGTTGCCCTGATGGCAATGAGCGCAAACGCACAGGAAACCAAGGCTGCCAAGGAGAACCCCAACAAGCCTAAGTTTACCGTGGTGAAAGAGAACAAAATCACAAGCATCAAGGACCAGAACCGCTCGGGTACCTGCTGGGACTACTCGACACTGAGTTTCTTCGAGGCTGAAATCCTTAAGGCCACTGGCAAGACCTACGACCTGGACGAGAGCTTCGTGGCCAGCAAGACTTACATGGACCGCGCCATCCAGGTGGTGCGCCTGCACGGTGACTGCCAGTTCTCGCAGGGCGGTTCGGCTTACGACCCTCTCTACTGCATCCAGCACTACGGTATCGTACCTCAGGGCATCATGCCTTTCCCTGGCAGTCTGTACGGCGACTCTCTTAATAACTTCAATGAGTTCTTCGCCGTGATGGAGCCTTATGTTAAGGCCATTGCAACAAGCAGCGCCAAGAAAATCTCCGGTCAGTGGAAGGTTGGCCTCCAGGGTATTCTGGACGCTTACCTCGGCAAATGTCCTGAGAACTTCACCTACGAGGGCAAGAAGTACACGCCCAAGACCTTCGCAGCCAGCCTGGGACTCAACTGGGACGACTATGTGTCTATAACAAGCTACACCCATCACCCATTCTGGACTGCCTTTGCCGTAGAGGTACAGGATAACTGGCGCAACCCGCTCTCCTGGAACGTGCCCATGGACGACATGGCCCGCATCATAGACAATGCCGTGATGAACGGCTACACGGTGGCCTGGGGAGGCGACGTGTCGGAAGAGGGATTTACCCGCCAGGGCCTGGCTTACTTCTATGACACCAAGAAGATGGAGAGCCTGACCGGCAGCGACATGGCCCGCTGGCTCAAGCTGTCCAAGACCAAGAAGACGAGCCTAATAGACTCGCTGGGCGTTAACGTGCCCGAACTGGTGCCCACCCAGGAACAGCGCCAGGAGCGCTATGACAACTGGGAACTGACCGATGACCACGGCATGCTCATCTACGGCATCGCCAAAGACCAGAACGGCAAGGAATACTACATGGTTAAGAACTCCTGGGGCGAAACCGGCGAATACAAGGGTATATGGTACATGACCAAGAACTTCATTATCGCCAACACGATGGACTTCATGGTTAATAAGAACGCCATCCCTAAGGATATACGTAAGAAGTTAGGCATCTAAGAGCCACTTCGGCGCAAGCAAAAATAACGGCGGTTTCTGATTTTTTGGTCAGAAGCTGCCGTTTTCTTGTATTATTTTTGTAATTTTGGGCACGCATTAGTATCGTGACACTCCCCACAACACCCCTCACTACAGATAAAATAAGAATAATACATAAATGCACTTCAAATGGAACTACAAATCTCCCACACCAGAAGAGGCACAAGCGGCTAAGGAGCTGGGCGAAAAGCTCAACATGAGCTCCATACTCACCACGCTGCTCATACGGCGCGGCATCACCACCGAGTCGGCGGCCAAGCGGTTCTTCAAGCCACAGCTGGCCGACCTTATCAACCCATTTCTGATGAAGGACATGGACGTGGCCGTAGACAGACTCAACGATGCCATGGGGCGTAAGGAGCGCATACTGGTCTACGGCGACTACGATGTAGATGGCTGTACAGCCGTGGCCCTGGTGTACAAGTTTCTGCAGCAGTTCTATTCTAATATCGAGTACTACATCCCCGACCGCTATGACGAGGGGTACGGAGTAAGCAAGAAAGGAATAGACCATGCAAAGGAAACGGGAGTAAAGTTGATTATTATACTCGATTGCGGTATCAAGGCCATCGAGGAGATAGCCTATGCCAAACAGCAGGGCATCGACTTCATTATATGTGACCACCATGTACCCGACGAGACCCTGCCCGATGCCGTGGCCATCCTCAACCCCAAGCGTGAGGACGACCCCTACCCTTTCAAGCACTTGTGTGGGTGTGGCGTGGGGTTCAAGTTCATGCAGGCTTTTGCCAAGAACAACGGCATACCATTCTCGCGGCTTATCCCGCTGCTGGACTTCTGTGCGGTAAGCATAGCCGCTGACATCGTGCCGGTGGTCGACGAGAACCGCATCCTGGCCTTTCATGGGCTCAAACAGCTCAACCAGAACCCCAGCGTGGGTCTGAAAGCCATCATAGACATCTGCGGGCTCAACAACCGCGAACTCTCCATGAGCGACATTATCTTCAAGATAGGCCCGCGCATCAACGCATCGGGCCGTATGGAGAACGGGCGCGAGAGCGTGGACCTGCTGGTGGAGAAAGACCTCGGCGCTGCCCTGCACAAAGCCAAGAACATCAACGAGTACAATGAGCAGCGCAAGGATATAGACAAGCAGATGACCGAAGAGGCTAACCAGATAGTGGCCCGCCTCGAGAACCAGAAGCACCAGTCCAGTATCGTGCTCTATGACGAGAACTGGAAGAAGGGAGTTATCGGTATCGTGGCTTCAAGACTGACGGAAATATATTTCCGACCTACCGTGGTGCTCACCCGGGAGGGCGAATTTGCCACCGGGTCGGCCCGCAGCGTCACCGGGTTTGACATCTACTCGGCCATCAAGAGCTGCCGTGACCTGCTGGTCAACTTTGGCGGACATACGTATGCTGCCGGACTCACCCTGAGATGGGATAGGGTCAAGGAGTTCAGACAGGCGTTTCAGCGCTACGTCGACGAGCACATCCTGCCCGAACAGACCGAGGCTAACCTGAACATCGACGCCGTTATAGACTTCAAGGATATCACTAAGCGCCTGCATAATGACCTGAAGAAGTTCTCGCCCTTCGGACCGGGCAACCCCAAACCACTCTTCTGCACGCTCAACGTGTACGACTATGGTACCAGTAAGGTCGTGGGACGCGAACAGGAGCACATCAAACTGGAACTCGTGGACTCTAAGTCAAGCAACGTGGTCAAGGGAATAGCCTTCGGGCAGAGCGCCTCGGCCCGCTACATCAAGTCGAAGCGCAGTTTCGACATAGCATACACGCTCGAGGACAACGTATTCAAGCACAATGCCATCCAGTTGCAGATCGAGGACATACGGCCAGCCGAGGATGAACGAATATGAACGACTGCTAAGAGCGTACTGGGGCTACGAGGACTTCCGCGGCATACAGCGGCCCATCATAGAGAGCATCGGGGCGGGCAGGGACACGCTCGGCCTGATGCCCACGGGCGGTGGCAAGTCGATAACGTTTCAGGTTCCGGCGCTCGCAGCCAAGGGGGTGTGCCTGGTCATCACCCCGCTCATCGCCCTGATGAAAGACCAGATCGTGCACCTGCAGGAACGAGGCATCATGGCCGCTGCCATCTACTCGGGCATGTCGCGCCAGGAGATAATCGTAACCTTAGAGAACTGCATCTTCGGCGAAACCAAACTTCTCTATATCTCGCCTGAGCGCCTCACTTCTGATATTTTTCTGGCTAAGCTCAGGCACATTCCTGTGAGTTTCATCACCGTAGACGAAGCTCACTGTATCAGCCAGTGGGGCTACGACTTCCGCCCCAGTTACCTACACATAGCCGACATACGGCACCTGCTGCCAGACGTACCCGTGCTGGCGCTGACGGCCACGGCTACCCCCGAGGTAGTCGAGGATATACAGAAGAAGTTGAAGTTCAAGACGCGTAACGTATTCAGTATGAGTTTTGAACGCAAGAACCTCGGGTACGTTATCCGCCATTGTAGCGACAAGGACCATGAGCTGCTGCACATACTGCAGGCCGTGGGCGGCTCGGCCATCGTGTATGTACGCAGCCGTAAGCGTACCCGCGAGATAGCTCGCTACTTAGAGTCGGCCCACATCTCGGCCAACTACTTCCATGCGGGGCTCGACCCTGCCATCAAGGACAAGCACCAGGACGAGTGGCAGCACAACGACAAGCGTGTCATCGTCGCCACCAATGCCTTTGGCATGGGTATCGACAAGCCTGACGTGCGCGTGGTCATCCACTACGACTGCCCCGACTCTATCGAGGCTTACTTCCAGGAGGCCGGGCGTGCCGGGCGCGACGGGCAGCATGCCTACGCCGTGCTGCTGTATGACACGAGCGACAAGGTAAAGCTCAACAAGCGCATAGATGACAACTATCCCGACAAGGACTTCATCCGCGAGGTCTACGAGCATCTGGCCTACTACTTCCAGATAGGGCTGGGCAGCGGGCGTGGCTTCACAGGAGCTTTCAGCCTCGACAAATTCTGCCAAATCTATCACCTCTTTACCATCAGAACCGACTCGGCCCTGCGTATACTGCAACGGGCGGGCTATATAGTGTACGAGACCGACCCAGACGCACGGGCACGCATCCTGTTTCTGCTCAAACGCGACGAGCTGTACCGTCTGGAGCAGACCACCGACTACGAGGAGCGGGTCATCACGGCCCTGCTGCGCTGCTATGGTGGCCTGTTTACCGACTACGTGTACATAGATCTCTCGCTCATAGCCCTACAAAGCGGTCTGGAGCATCAGCAGGTCTACTTTGTACTCAAACAGCTCAACCAGCGCCACATCGTACACTTTATACCACAGCGCAAGTCGCCTTATATTACTTACCTCTGCGAGCGCGTGGCCCCCGAAGAGGTGGTTCTGGGCCGCGACATCTACGAAGAGCGCAAAGAGAACTACAGCAAGCGCATCCAGGCGATGATAGCGTATATAGAGAATGACAAAGAGTGTCGCAGCCGGCAGCTGCTGCGTTATTTTGGAGAAAAAGACAGCACCGACTGCCACCGGTGCGATGTGTGTGCCGAGCACTACGGCCGCATAAACAGCCAACAGCAGGAAGAGGCGCACCAGGCCATCCTAAGCTGCATAGCCGACGGCGAGCTACACCCTATCACGGTGCTACACAGCCTCAACTTGCCTGAGAAAATACTTCATGCAACCCTTGCCGATATGGTTAGCGAAGAAGAGATAGTAGTAGAAGACGGACAGATACGCAAGGGCTGACCTGCCGTCGCGCAGGTCATGCCTTTGGAATGAAGACGGCCCTGCCGCGAGCCACCTCGGTTTCCTCTTTATCGTCATCCACCTGCTTGGTTATCTTGATGCTATACTCGCCATCGGCCGTCTGTTCCAGATAGAATACCAAGACATCTCCACCATGAGCCTCGGCCACATACGCCATCTCGAACCGTTTCAGAAAATAGTCACGATACTGACTTATAGGAAACAGGTCGAGTGCATGCTCGATATACTTCACGCTGTTAATATGGCCATTGATATCCACATCGTTATAGTGGGTACGGACAGCCTCGACGCGCTGTGCGGCAGCACTCATCTTGACCCTTGACGGACGGTCGACGGGGCAAGGGTAATCGACCTCTATATAATCGTTAATCTTGCCGTCATGAATGGCAAGGATGTCGGCAGGCTGGCGAGTCTGCGTGTCTATCATGGCCCACACGCTACGGCCATAGCCATAGGTGCGACCATCGGGCGAGGTGATGGCGAAGTTGCGGGCAGTAAAATAGCGCATGGCGCTCTCTACCCAGGTCTCTACATCAAACTGGTCGTAAGCAGCAGGCATCTCGCACATCTCGATAGCCAAACGCGACAACACCCAAGTCTTGTGGCGAGGCATCAAGTAGTTCATGCCAAATCCACGGTCGGTAGAATGGAAGTCGGCAGCGTTAAGCAGATGATTGCCCAGGTGGCCCATGAAGAGGCGGCTATCAAAATCACAATGAAAGGGTTCGGCCAGGAACCTGTACTTACCTATCTTAGTTGTTTCCATATCTTGTTACGTTATTAGGGCCCATGGGGCCGTCATCTGCTATGCCATCGTGACCATCAGCCAGCTGCCAATAACTACGCAAAAGTACAATAAAAGCCCCAATACCCAAAGGATATTGGAGCTTTTTTTATTGGTTGGATTATAATTAGTCGGCTATTACTTTACATAAACGACAGCCAGACGGTTAGAGGTAGTACCCTGAACACCCTTACCAGTAGCCTCGTCAACAACAACGCCACGGTTGCTGAGGTAAGCGGCAACGGCATCGGCACGGCCCTGAGAAATTTTATCGTTGATTTCCTTAGAACCCTCAGGAGAAGCAGTACCTACAATCTGTACGTGCTTACCCTTAGCTACGCCATCGAGGGCTGCCTTGGCCTCCTTGGTCAGAATGGTCTTTCCCTGAGCGAAAGTCACGAATACCAAGTTCTCTACCTTTACTTCCTGAGGAACTGGTGCTTCCTTAACTACTTCCTTGACTACTTCCTTAGGCTTCTTGGCCAGTTCGTTGCGCAGGTCGTTAATCTGAGCGTTCAGGCCGTCAATCTCAGCCTGGTCGCGCAGCTTAACCAGCGTGAAGTTGTGGCTACCATTAGAGTTCTTGAACTTATAATTTACGCCAACGTTAAGCTGGAACATAGACTGATTGATATTGTAAGCTACACCCTCGTAACCATTACCGTTGAGGTCCCAGTTTATAGACGGCTCAACGTAGAACTGCCAGGCGCGCTTTGCCCCCAGGTTGAAAGCGAGGTCTACACCCAGCTTAGAGGTAAGGGCATCGGCCTTCCAGTTAGCAGAGGGAGTACCGAAGGTATGGCCCCAGCCAAAACCGAATACAGGGATAACCTCGAAACAGCGGGGCTCGCCAGTGTAGCCACCAAACCAGTTGCTAAGGTTAACAGTAGCCAGCAGCGAAGTATTCAGACCATTAACCAGCGTACCCTGTACGTTGGCGTGGTGCAGATTCTTGAAGTAAGCGTTACTCTCCAGAGCCAGACCGAACACAGGGGTAAACCAGCGACCTACCCGGATGCCAGCGTTAGGGGCAATGTCGCGGAGCCAAGTGTGATGCTCGGGGCCCAGAACCGACGGACGGGTCGTGGTGGCCAGTCCGCCATTTACTCCAAGGTAGAAGTTGTCAAAAGTCTTGCTCTCTGTAACAGTCTGAGCAGATGCTGAAACTGCCATCACAGCAGCAGCAAACATTAATACTAACTTTTTCATCTTTTCTTTTATATTAAAAGTTACACATGTTGTTCTCAATGGACGTGCAAAGGTAGATAAAAAACTTTACGTTGGCAAAAGTTTTCCTAATAAAATGTCCGAAAAAGTCAGAAATAGCATCGGGGCTGGTCGTTGCTGCCCCGCTCTACCGAGAGGGTACGGGCCCACACCTATTTATATAATATAGTTAAGGCTCTCTGGTCAAGAGAGCCTTAACGGTATGCAGAATATTTACTATTAGGTCTGATGGACTACTCGTCATGGTTTGCCCCAGTAAGAAGCATCGTAGGCAGCCTCGACCTTGTTCTCTATGTCATCGGGCAGATTACAGAAAAAGTCGATACCGGTACGCTTCTCCAGCTCGTCGATGGTAATAAACTCGGTAGTGCTGCCGCTGGCATGTGGCGACCAGATGCCCAAGGCGCGGTACACGCCATCCTTGACACTGAGCAGGGCCATGTAGAAGTACTTAGGTACTATCAGTCCGCGGCTGGTATGCTTCAGGATGTTGGCATCGTCAATGGTGGCCGCCTTGACCACATAGAGCGTATCGCGCTTCGAGTCGCGGTTCCACTCATCACGCACCCGTATCTCCAACTTGTTCCATACGCCGCCATTGTGCGCCTGTATCTGAGGCTGCATATTGCTGAGGAAGAACGTCTGGCTGTTCTGCTCACGCGAGCAGAGGCGATCGGACGACGGGCAGAGGTGGCCACGGCTATAGCCGCTACCGCTGTAATCGGCCAAAGTGGTCTGGTACTGAGTAGGGATGTCTGGGTCTTCGCGGAAGTCATCCGAGCGTTTTACATTGCTTACACTATTAGACGGGTACATCTCATAACAAGTCCAGCGGTTGGCGCGCTTGGCACAGTCCCACTCTAACGAATAGGTAATGCCATAATTGGCGGTACTATGGGTTATCACCAGGTTCATATCGTCGCCCACTATCTTAGGAAACTCCAGTCGCCAAACTTCCTTGTTGGCCGATTTGGCCACATTGTTACGGTTAACATTGGTCGGGTCGTCGCCTCCAGGCTGGTCGGGCTGGTCGCCGCCCTGACTGGGAGAGAGGTCGGCCATCCTGACATTCATCAGCTCCCAGGTAGAGGATGACGTGTTACAGCTATAGTAGAAAGCTACCGTAACATTGCTTTCGCCCAGGAAGCGCGAGGGTATCACACAACTGATATGCTTGGTAGTGTTAAAGCTGCCAGGGTTTTCTATATCGCCATGGTCTACCAAGGTAATCCACTCGGTGGTGGCGGGGTCGCCTGTAAAAGCATCGGTGATGAGCACGCGATGAGTGGACCCTGGGTAGTTCATCTTGTAGTCAAACTCGAGCGTAGCCTTGGTCGTATTGGTAAAGTCGAACGCCGGCGTGTACAGATAACTTTCCGAGGGAGTGGTCTTCTTGTTACTGTAGCCCGTGGCGATGGCGCACTTGTACGTAGAACTGTAAGCCCAAGCCACACCCCGGATGGTGGCCACCTCAAGATGACCCAACGAAGAGGCAAACGTCTCACTAAGGAACATCTTGTTATACGGCCGCACGCCTATAATATCATCGTAACCTGCAGGCCGGGTGAAGACTATGCTGTCTATCTCGGCCCGGGGGTAGCTGTGCTGTTCGCCCTGGTAAGACACGACCAGCATGCCATTGGCATCAAAATCGGCCTGAGCCACCTGGGCACGGTCATAGAGATGGTAGGTGGCCACAGAAGGCTTGGCCTTACTATGCTTACATATCGCAAATTTGTCCTGGGCACCGGCTGCGATGGCCATAAGGGTGCTGACCAGTAGGATGAGGGTTCGTTTCATATCTATCTATATAATATTAATTCTATCTATCAGTCCTGCCTATCTGATTAACTTTAGGGGATGGTTTGGGGCCATCACGTTGCGTACCCGCTTGGTCCACAGTTTCTTCTGAGTATAAGTGGCCTGAGCGCGTATATCCTCGGACGATGCGCCAAACTGCACCGAGTAACGCCCGGGCTCTGTCTGCCACTCAGATGACGACGAGACAAACGAGGCGAGGTCGTAGGTGCTGACCTGGAAGTACAGACGCTCACTCTGGCCAGGCTGCAGCAACTGGGTCTTGCCAAAAGCCTTGAGCTCGCGGAGTGGTTTGGCAAGCTGCTTGGCTGGAGCCGACACGTAGAGCTGGACAGCCTCCTTACCGGGAACCTTACCCGTATTGGTAACGACGATACTGGCTCTGAAACCATTGCCAACAGCTTGAACTACAGGCTTGCTGTAACTAAAGGTGGTGTAACTGAGCCCGTAGCCGAATGGGTAAGACACGGGCTGGCCAAAGGTGGTAAAATAGCGATAACCCACATAGATGTCCTCCTCATGCAGGGTGTAGTCTATGTTACGACGGCTATCGCCCTGCTTGACACCGGTACCTGTGGGAAAATTGTTGACAGCCGGAATATCAGAGGCCATGACGGGGAAGGTCATCGCAAGCTTGCCCGATGGTGTAGACTTGCCCGTAATGACATCGGCTACAGAATTGCCGCCCTCCTGCCCAGGCTGCCAAGCCATCAGGATGGCATCGGGCATACCCTTCCACGAGGCGGTTTCCATCGCGTTACCCATATTGAGTATCACGACCACTTTCTTGTGTACAGCATGGAAAGCATTGCACACGTTGGACAGCAGTTCGCGCTCTGTCTGCGTCATGTCGAAGTCATTAGCTACCTGCCGGTCATAAGCTTCGCCAGCCTGGCGGCCTATGGTGATAATGGCCAGGTCGTTGCGCAGGGCCAAACGCTCAATGACGCAACGGTCAAAGTTCTGTTCGCCCATACGGGAGCCGTTCCCAAGTTGGCGCAAGCCGTCATTATAAGCCTGGGAACGCTCATAAACGGTCTGGAGGTCACGGTCTATGATAAAACCGGCATGGGCGAGGCCCGTCTTCAGGTCTACCACGTAGGGCTTATGGACATCGCCAGAGCCCGTGCCGCCTGCTATAAAGTTATAAGAGGTGTTGCCAAAGAGGGCAATACTCTTGACACCCTGTAAAGGAAGCGTCTGATTTTGGTTTTTCAGAAGAACCATGCCCTCGGCGGCACTCTGGCGAGTAAGCTGGGCATGGGCTTCCAAGTCGGGATGATTGGTATATTTGTAGTTTCTGAAGTGCGGAGTCTTCACTATCAGCTCGAGCATCTGGCGTACACGCGCGTTGACCGTGGCGATGTCCAGGTCACCCTTGTCGACATGCCTTATGATGTCAGCCTCCTGCCAGTCGTAGCCCGGAGCCAGCAGGTTATTGCCCGCAGCCACTCGGTCGTACGAGGAGCGATGCTCGTTGGTCCAGTCGGTCATCACTATGCCCTTATAGCCCCACTCGTCGCGCAGGATGGTGGAGAGCAGGTCGTGACTTGACTGCGTCCAGATGCCATTGATACGATTGTACGAGGACATGACTGTCCATGGAGATGCCGTGGTTACTGCCAGCTCAAAACCACGCAGATAAATCTCGCGCAGCGCACGCTGCGACACCACCTCGCTAACCTCAATACGGTTGGTCTCCTGACTATTAACGGCAAAATGCTTGATGCTGGTACCCACGCCATTGCTCTGCACACCATTGACATAAGCGGCAGCCATGACACCAGTTACGACAGGATCTTCGGAGTAGTATTCAAAGTTGCGCCCACAGAGCGGCGTGCGCTGGATGTTCATACCGGGAGCCAGGAGCACATCGCAGCCATACTCCAGCACCTCGTTGCCAATGGCCTGACCTATCTGCTTAACTAAGGCAGGGTTCCAGGTACAGGCCAGAGCCGTCCCTACCGGAAAGCCCGTGGCATAGAAAGTCTGCTTGGTACCCGAACGAGTCGGGCTGATACGCACGCCGGCAGGGCCATCGGTCAGCACAAGCGCTGGGATACCCAACCGGGGTATGGCCTGGGTAACACCGGCAGCGCCGGGTACTCCGCTTTCACCATGGTCATTATTGCGTCCCACCAAGAGCCGCACTTTCTCTTTCAGGGTCATGGCCTGAAGCACTTCGTCTATGTTATCGGCCCTCAGGGTAAGTTGCTGAGCCAGAAGATTATTTGCAGTCATCAGCGCGATGGCCAGGGCAATAGATCTGATTTTCATATCATCAGTATTTAGTTTTATGGGTAGATGCACTTTCACTGTAGAACCTGATACGGCCACTGCCACGCACCGAGAAGCATTAACGGCCGACCGCACTTAAACCTTTAGGACAAAGGTAGATATAATAGTTGACATGGCCATGTCAATTTCCATATTTTTTACACGTGCCAGAAACAAAAAAGCCTCCCCGCCATGTGGCAAGGAGGCAATGTATCTCTTAGCAGAAACACAAGAAAGAGTTATTCGGCATCGGGAACAATGAGCTTATAACCCTTACCGTGAATATTGATAATCTCAATCTGGTCGTCATCCTTCAGGTGCTTACGCAGCTTAGTGATGTACACGTCCATAGAGCGGGCGTTGAAATAGTTGTCGTCTATCCAGATAGTCTTGAGGGCAAAGTCGCGCTGCAAGATTTCATTGGCATGAGCGCAGAGCAAGGCCAGCAGCTCATTCTCCTTTGTTGTCAGTTTGGTCTGCTTGTCGCCGATGGTCAGCAACTGCTTCTGGGTATCAAAGGTGAAGCGGCCAATCTTGTACACGGTAGCTTCCTTGTTCTTCTTACCACGAACACGACGCAGGATGGCCTCAATACGGAATACGAGTTCCTCCATAGAGAACGGCTTGGTAATATAGTCGTCGGCGCCAATCTTAAAGCCTTCCAGAATGTCGTCCTTGAGAGTACGGGCAGTCAGGAATATGATTGGAATCTCGGCATTGACCTGACGGATTTCCTGCGCCAGAGTAAAGCCGTCTTTCTTGGGCATCATCACGTCAAGCACGGCAATATCAAACTTGCTCTTGGTAAACTCTCTGTACCCTACCTCGCCATCCTGGCAAAGCACGGCTTGGAAGCCCTTGGCTTGTAAATACTCGCGAAGCAACATTCCCAAATTCTCGTCGTCCTCGCAAAGCAAAATCTTCAAATTGTCATCCATAACGGTATCGTTTAAAATTGTTATTATTATTATCTATTAATGGTTGATTATCTCTATCTGTCAGTCGTCTATCTTGGGCAACTTAATGGTAAACGTGGTACCTTTGCCCAGTTCACTCTCTACCTTAATGTCGCCATTGTGCAGGTCTATTATCTTCTTTACGTAGGCCAAACCCAGTCCGAAGCCTTTTACATCATGGACATTGCCGGTGTGGACACGGTAGAATTTCTCGAAAACCTTCTTCAGGTTGTCCTTCTTGATACCGATACCGGTGTCGCGGATAGAGAAGTAGAGGTGGTTGTCGTCATTCCATGTCTTGAGGTAGATGTCCAACGGCTGGTCGGGCTTGCCATACTTGACGGCGTTGTCCATCAGATTGAAGAGGGCGTTCTGGAAATGAACCTCATCGACATATACTGCCGAGTCTACGGCCTCGATGTCGGTATAGATTTTTCCGCCAGTATGCTCTACCCTCAGGGTAAACGAGTTGGCCATATTCTCCACTATCTCGTTAAGGTCTAACTTTTTCTTCTTGAACACGGCTTTCTTGCGGTCAAACATACTCATCTGCAAGACCTTCTCCACCAAGAAGCGGAGCCGCTTGGACTCATCCTGTACCACTCCGGCCAGATGTTTCATCATCGTCTCACTCTTGGTTACGCTCTGGTCGTTCATCATCTGGGCTGCCAGCGATATACTGGCAATGGGGGTCTTCAGCTCGTGGGTCATATTATTGATAAAGTCGTTCTTTATCTCAGACAACCGCTTAGAGCGGAAGATAGTTACTATCGTGAAGATAAAGGTGATGAGCAGCACTATCGTGAAGATGACACTCGGTATCATAAAGCGGATAGACGAGTAGATATAGCTGTTCATATCGGGAAAGTGAACCTTCACGACACCCATCTTAGAGGCTGGGTCATTGCGGAACAGCACCTGCGAGTAAGTGTACTCTTCGCCTTCTTCAGAGTAGTCGGGGCAACGGTACACCTCGCGACCATCCTGGGTCGATACGGTGAAGTGATAACCGATATTAATGCCGTTATTCATCAGCTCGGCCTTGAGATCCTGATCCAGCAGCTTAAAGTTAATACGCTCCTTGAGTGGTTTGTCCGAAGCGGAATAGAGGATAGAAACCACAACCTCGTCCAGCAGCGCTTTCTGATATACATAGCGGTTTTTAACGATTTCCTGGAGCGAGCGCGAAGCCTCTGATATGGATCCCTTGTCATTCTCTAATATCATGGCCTTGGGCTTTGAGGCCGGATTAGACGATATGGTCTTCAGCTCGAACGATGTATAGACCGTGCCGTCCTTGCCTACAGCAGCGTACTGATGCGACTGCTGCACCGTGGCATCAGGTTGACCAGAACGGGTGCCCACAGAGTCTTTCTTATAAGCCTTGCGCTCGGTCTCGTTGACATCTTTCTCCAGATAACGCAGGGTCTCGTTCAGCTCCAGGTTGCGCGAGGCTTGATAAAGAGAACGGTTTACACTCTCGTCGAACTGTTCCTTCTTCATATTCACCATCTCCTGGATATATTTGAGCTGAAGGAAAAGCAATAACAGGAACGATACTCCCATTATGATTGCTATAGTCCATATTGTTTTCTTCTTCATATTGCAAATGTAGCAAATTACTTAATTTATTAACATCAAAAAGTTAATTATTTACCACCGATTTAACAATATTAACTATAATAATACATTTAACTTACATATATACAATTATAAACGAATACTCTATAGGCACAGAGGCTATTATAAACAACAAAGCCCTGGCTTAGAGAAGTCAGGACTTTGTTGTTATTGTTAACGCGCTTTCTGGCACAGGGCCAGAGTATGCTGTCAGTAACCTGTTAATTGAAATAATAAAGGAAAGTGGCTATTCCCTCAAGTGCCGGCTTACGCTGGCCTTCTATTTCTATCTTGAACTGTATGCTGGCCTTGCATATTCCACGTAGGTTGGTTATCTCGTGTAGCTTGGTCACCATGCGGAGCCTGCTGCCCACGGGTACGGCCTGTCCAAACTTCATCTTGTCCATGCCATAGTTAACCAGCATCTTCAGGTTGTTGACCTTGATGATCTGCTCCCAGAAGTATGGCAACAGCGAGAGGGTCAGATAACCATGAACGATGGTACCCTTGTATGGGCTCTCGGCCTTGGCTCTCTCTATGTCCACATGTATCCACTGGTGATCCAGCGTGGCGTCAGCAAACATGTTTACCCGGTCCTGGTCTACCTCCAGCCAGTCCGACGTGCCCAACTCCTGACCCAGGTGAGCGGCAAACTCTTCATACGAATTAATCTCTAACATAATATATATAATAATGTGTAATTAGCTGTTACTTCTTGCGGGCGCTACTCTTCTTGGCAGTTGTCGAACGGCTGCTCTTGGTGGTAGTCTTCTTGGTAGTCGTGGTCTTCTTGACTGCCGTAGTCCTACTGGTCGTGGTAGTCTGAGTAGCCTTGGCTGCAGCCTGATAGTATCTCAACGCCTCGGGCATTTCCTGTTGCAGAGCAGCAATACGCTTGGCATCCGAAGGGTGGTCCGAGAGAAAATCACTCTGGTTACTATTGCCGTTAGACATACGCTGCCAGAAAGGTATAGCCACCTGGGGGTCATAACCAGCCATGGCAGCGAATATCAGCCCCATGTGGTCGGCCTCAGACTCGTGGTCACGACTATATTTCAGATTGCGGAGCTTGAGCCCCTGCTGCGCCAGAACGGCTGCATAGCTACCCACGTTAGACCCCGTAGCAGCATTGAGTACTCCACTCAGTATCTTGGTACCATACTGCTGCTTAATCTGCTTAGACAACTGCTCGGCGCTGTGCTTGGCCACCGCATGAGCTATCTCGTGCCCCAACACGACGGCCAGGGCAGCCTCGTTCTGCGTATAGGGAAGCAGACCCTCGTACACTACTATCTTGCCGCCAGGCAGACAGAACGCATTGGCGCTCTTGTCCTGCACCAAGTTGAACTCCCAGCCGTACTCCTTTACCTCGCTGCTCAGGCCGTGGGTTTTGAGATAGTTCTCTACGGCTGTGGCCAACCGCTTGCCCACTCGCTGAACCATAGCAGTATTAGCAGCATTGGTAGATTTCTTCGCCGAGGCCATATACTGAGTGTATTCCTTATTGCTCAGGGTCATTATCTCCTCGTTAGAAACCATCAGGTTCTGTTTACGCCCCGTTATAGGTACCGTGCGTGTAGTTCCACAAGCCGCCAGCAAGGCTACCACCCAGACAAGCAGCAATAATTTAACATTCTTCATTGTATTTTTAGCTTAAATTGGCACAAAAGTAAACAATTACTACGAATAGGCCAAACATTTTCACCATTTTCGTAGTCGAGCTGACTCCAGTGACACTGCGGATAACTCCGGGAACTGCGGGCTCCATCCCCATAGAAAAAGAAAAGGAGAGAACCGACCGCCTGTCTGTCTCTCCAATTCCATTATTATACAAAACATCATGATCACTCAGTGAATAATCAACAAACTTTCATCTGGGTGCAAAGGTACACCATTAGAGCCGATGGCGCAATACCTATTTTTGATGAATTTAGTACCTTACCAACTGTGAGCCTGTGCTTTCGTGGGTACCCGTGGTTACCTGGACGGCATATACACCATGAGCCATGGCTGGCAGCGCCACCCTGTACTCGCTGCGGCCACCTGGACAGGTGCCGCGGTACACTACCCCACCACCCACGCTATAGACCGACACCGTAAAGCCACGCCGGGGAGCCTGGTCAAAACGCAGGGCCACACCCCCGTTAACCGGACGTATCTGCACACCACGGGACTGGTGCTGCGAGAGCCCTTCGACCGAGTTTAAGCCTAACAGATGGAGCAGGCCGGCGTAGACATCTATCTCGCCCCAGCCATAGTAGTTGTTGGGATAGTCGAGCAACGGGTCGTAGCGCCTACAGGTCTTGGCCAGCAGACTGCGCACCCCGTCGGGAGTGAGCGTGGGACACGCCTGAAGCCACAGGGCGATAGCCCCGGCCACGGCGGGTGTAGACATCGAGGTGCCCGAGTTGTAATTCCACGCATAGGTACGTCCGTGGTAGTCAAAGTGTTCCTTATCAGAGTTGACGATGTCCCACGCCTTAGGGTGATTTTCGAGATAGTAACTGCTGTAAGCCGACACAATGTTGGTTCCGGGCGCCATTACGTCGGGCTTGATGCGCCCATCGTAGGTAGGCCCCACCGACGAGGTATAGGTTCGCTCGCCATTGTGGCCCATGTCGTACACCCTGTGGGCTCCCAGGTAGGTATAGATATCCTGCCGATAAGCCGTAGAACCCACGCAGATAACCGCCGGCGCACTGGCGGGCGAACCGATGTTGTGCGTACACTCGCCAGCCGTCAGCCGGTCGTTGGCCGCATGGGTTACCAGGTCGCCCACCACCCGGTAGAACGACACCTCGGCCCCGTCGCCCACTACCTCGGCCGACAGTGTCCGCGAAGCTATGCTGTCTATGACCACGTCGACCACCGTATCGGTAGCAGCATACGCCGAGGCATAGGCCGTAGCCGTAACCCGCGCCCCAGCCCACCGGCAGGTGTACACCGAGTCGGCGGCCACCCGGGCCGAACTGAGCAGCAGCGTGTCGGGGCCTGCCTCGTAGTTTACCAGTCTTACGGCATAGCGCTGAGCCCCCTTGACGGTAAAGGCCGCACGCTGCCCCGACGGGCGGATAAACGTTCCGGCCGAGGCCACCCCGCGAGGCTTGCTGAAGTAGCTCTTTACCAGTCCACCGTTGCCAGCCGAGGCCACCAAGATGCGTCCCGGGCCCACTAACGAGTCCAGTACCTGATAGTAGAGGCGGTCGTCGCCCCTGAAATCCTGGCCCGAGCCCTCGCTGAAAGACACCACACAGGGGCGCCCATCACGACTGGCCCGGTCAAAAAGGTACTTGAAGCCCAAGGCATCCGTGGCATAGGTATAGCGATACACTTTGTCTGGCGGTATCAGGCTGGCGTTGTCCGATGTAGCGTTGGCCACCAGACAGATGTCGCTCTCGTAGGCTACACCACGGTAAGGCGAGCGGTAGCCGTTGCCGGCAGCGATGCCGGTGGTGTGGGTGCCATGGGTCTGGTCCTGTCCGTCGGCCGAGTGGGCATGCGCTAACACGGCCTCGCCCTCGTAGGCAGTGCCTAAAGGCATCGTCCCATCATCGGGAGCCAACTGGTCCCACACAGCCTGTATGCGGCAGCGCTGGGCGATGGTGTCCACAAATGTGGGATGGGTATAGTCAAACCCTATGTCCTGCACGCCTACCACCACGCCCCTGCCGGTATAAGCCTGGGGCAGCGCCTCGCCCCTGTAGACCCGGTCGGCGCGCAGCACGGTGGCCATGGTGTCCAGCATAACCCTTGCTGACTGCTGGGCCTCTATGCGCCGTACCGCTGGCAGGGCCGACAGCCGCCCTATGGCTCCTATGGGTATACGGGCTATGTGTATGGGGCCGAAGTGGGCCAGCGAGGTGATGCCCTGGGACCTCAGCAGCGAGTCGACTGCTCCCTCTATCTCGACAAAGGCACACAGCCACGCATCGCGCGCACCTCCCTCAGAGGCCACGCGCTGGCCCTGGCCTTGCTGGCTCAGCACGATACTGCGCACCAGAGGCGACATCTTGGCGTAGTCGGGGCGCTGGGCCCACAGGCTCAGTCCGCCTAGCAGGCCGAGGATAAGGATAGTAAGCCGCTTCATACTGCAAAATAAGTGAAAATTAACGACAGCCCCAAGCGAATGGCTAAAAATATCGCAACAAAAGCCAAAAAAAGCGCCAGAAAATTAGTAACTTTGCAGGGTGTGGCGGGCCTGCCGATGGCCACGCCTGTTTTTTTATTAACAACTATCACAGACAGCAACAAGATGGACAAGCAAGACAACAAGTATATCAGCGTGGCTTACAAGCTCTTTGATATAACCAACACCACCCCTAAACTGGTCGAGGAGACCAGCGCCGACAAGCCCTTTGTATTCCTGAGCGGATTTGGAACCACGCTCGAGGACTTCGAGGCCCAGATAGCCCCGCTGGCCACAGGCGATGAGTTTGACTTCACCCTCACCCCCGACCGTGCTTACGGCGAGTATGTCGATGCGCGCGTCATAGACCTGGACAAAGAGATGTTCTGCGTAGACGGACGCTTCGACAGCCAGCACATCTACCCCGACGCCATCATTCCTCTACAGAATGAGGACGGCAACCGCTTCCTGGGCCGGGTTCTGAGCATCGGCGACAGTAAGGTTAAGGTCGATCTGAACCACCCCCTGGCTGGCAAGACGCTTAACTTCAAGGGCCAGATACGCGAATCGCGCCTGGCCACCAACAGCGAGATTGAGCAGATGGCCCGCATGCTGAGCGGCGAGGGCGGATGCGGTGGCTGTGGTGGCGGCTGTGACAACTGCGGTGACGGTGGATGCGGCCACTGTGGCGACGGATGCAGCAAATAATCTTACTCACCATTACAGACTATACATGAGCAACACTTTCGGCAATATACTGCGCCTCACCACCTTTGGCGAGAGCCATGGTGAGGCTGTGGGCGGTGTTATCGACGGTTATCCTGCTGGCGTGGCCATCGACATGGACTTCGTGCAGCACCAGCTGGACCGTCGCCGGCCTGGGCAGAGCCGCCTCACCACCCAGCGTCACGAGGCCGACCGCGTAGAACTGCTGAGCGGTGTCTTTGAGGGCCAGTCCACGGGTGCCCCTATCGGTTTCGTGGTACGCAATACCAACCAGCACTCGCACGACTACGACAACCTGCGCCAGGTGTTCCGTCCCTCGCATGCCGACTACACCTATTATAATAAGTATGGCATACGCGACCACCGGGGCGGTGGCCGCTCATCGGCCCGCATCACCATCAGCCGCTGCGTAGGCGGCACGCTGGCCATGTTGGCCCTACGCCAGTTTGGCATCAGCATTACGGCTTACACCTCGCAGGTCGGCACCATCAGCCTGAGCCCCGACTACCATGCCTACGACTTCCGCCACATAGACGACAACCCCGTGAGGTGCCCCGACCCTCTTAAGGCCCACGAGATGGAGGAACTGATACTCCAGGTAAAGAACGACGGCGATACTGTGGGTGGTGTCATCACCTGTGTTATCCAGGGCTGTCCTGTCGGTCTGGGCGAGCCCGAGTTTGGCAAACTCCACGCCCAGTTAGGCAACGCCATGCTCAGTATCAACGCCGTCAAGGGATTTGAGTATGGCGATGGCTTCAGCGGAGCCTGCCACCGTGGCAGCGAGGTCAACGACATCTTTACGGCCCGCAGTGGCCACATCGCCACCCTTACCAACCATAGCGGCGGCATCCAGGGCGGCATCTCTAATGGCGAGGATATCTACTTCCGCGTAGCCTTCAAGCCCGTGGCAACACTGCTGCGGCCTCAGCCGACAGTCGACATAACGGGCCACGACACCCAACTGCAAGTGCGCGGACGGCATGACCCGTGCGTACTGCCACGCGCCGTGCCCATCGTAGAGTCTATGGCGGCCATGGTGATACTGGATCAGTATCTGCTCAACAAGACGGTACATCTATAAGCTGCGTAGGCGTTAGCGGGCATGGTGCCCCTAACACCTACGACGTTTTCTACCCCCAAGGCCACGCTTTTTCTTCTTTTTATAAACCGTTCTCACATTTTATTTATATATTCGCCGCCGTTTAGCACATACTGACCATGGCACAGAAGAGAAAGACTATCATAAGCACCCTTATCATCATAATAGTGGCAGCACTCACGGCCCTTGGCGCGTGGTGGTGGCACATGACTGCCGATACCTACCGGGCCCGCAGTGTGGCTATGGTAGAACAGGTACGTACCACCACGCTGACGGTCAATGGCCGGCGGGTGCCCCTGATAACCAACTTAGCCACCCGGAGGGCCGACACCATCTACCACATGGGCACGGGCTGGCAGCCCATGACCACCGATACCCTGTACACCCCCGCGGTGTGGGCCAACCGCTACGCCATCGTCCCCTCGTGCCTCGGCCGGCTGGTCACGCCCATCGCCACACCCGTATATGGCACCGACAGCACGGGGCTGAGCCTGCTGATACAGCGACAGATAGACCTGACCGTAGCCCTGATGGCTTACTATGGGCAGGGCGATGGCCAGGCCAACGGCGGTTATACCCTGAAGCGGCAGATACGCGAGCAGGAGCGCGAGATAGGCAACCTGGACTACTACCTCAAGGTACACGGTGTACAGGATGAGGGCTACCACGACATAGCCAGCTACACCGTGGGCCGCAAGGAGCAACTTGCCACCCTGCGCCAGGCCGCCGCCCACCAGGCTGACCAGCTACGCACACTGGCCGAGCGGCTCGCCACCCTACGCCAGGCCCTACGCCCACAGGCCCAAATCAGTGTGAGCGAGCACATCAGCTACACCGTCATCTACACCGACGGCCACCAGCTACACCGCATGGGCTGCCAGACCGTGGCTCAGCATGCCAAGCGGGGCTACACGCTGCTGCAGACCACCGAGGGCACTACCCCGGCCGACGCCGCACCACTCAGTATGCTTCCCTGGATAACCCGCATAGACGAGGCCATGCTGATGGGCCCCTACACCACCTACTATGCGCGCTACGCACAGCGCATGGCCACCGCCGCCACCCTGCCCATTACCCACCGGCTGCTCATAGCCCGGGCCGGCACCATGCCTGCCCGCTATACGGGCTACTGGATAAGCCGTGGCAAGGGCACCATCACCTATGCCGGCTACTGGCGTAAGGGCCGGCGCCAGGGCTGGGGCACGGCTTACTATCCTGACAGCATGGTGCTCCATGGCAAGTACAGCGCCGACACGCTGTACTACGGCAGTCGGCGCGACACCTTGGGCCGGGTGTACACGGGCTATATGGACAGCCGTGCCCAGGCCAACGGCCACGGCACTCTGCGCGAGCCCGGTGGTCTGAGCTACAGTGGCCAGTGGCGCACCGACCGCAAGGAGGGCTTCGGCTGCCAGACGGGGCTCAACGCCTCACTGCGTGTAGGCGAATGGCATCGCGGGGTATACCGCGGCGAGCGACTGGTGTACACCTCTGACCGCATCTACGGCATAGACATATCGCGGTTCCAGCACGAGATAGGCCGCAAGAAGTACGGCATAGACTGGAGCCAGCTGCGCATAAGCCATCTGGGCAACAGCAGCCGCAAACGTATCAGCGGGCGGGTCAACTACCCCATCTCCTTTATCTACATCAAGGCCACCGAGGGCAGCAGCCTGCGCAACCGCTACTATGCGGCCGACTACCGACAGGCTCGCCAGCACGGGCTGCGCACGGGTAGCTACCACTTCTTCTCTACTACCTCACCAGCACAGGCCCAGGCCCGCCACTTCATCCGCTACGCCCGCCTCACCAAGGGCGACCTGCCCCCGGTGCTCGATGTAGAGCCTTCGCCTCAGCAGATACGGCGCATGGGCGGACCGGCGGAACTGTGGCAGCGCGTGGGCACATGGCTACGCATCGTGGAGCGCCACACGGGCACCGCTCCAGTGCTGTACATCAGCCAGATGTTTGTTAACCGCTATCTGCCCTACGCTCCCGACATCAAGCGCCACTATCCTGTGTGGATAGCCCGCTACGGCGAGTACAAGCCCGACGTGCGCCTGGCTTACTGGCAGCTCTGCCCCGATGGCCACGTGGCTGGTATCAAGGGCGAAGTAGACATCAACGTGTTTAATGGCTATCAAGCCGAGTTCAAGAAGTTTGTTTCGCAGAACTGCATCAAGTAGTTAGCAACGGTCAAGCCCCATCCTGATGGCAGGATGGGGCTTGACCTATCATATTGTTAACCAGCGGGTAAAGTACCGTCAATCTTTACTCCGCTGTAGATATCTACAGAGGGTGCCTCGATGATTATAAAGCCGACCGATACACCCATTTTATGGATAGCCGTTATCGTGGCCGATGTCACTGCTGCAGGGGGACGCTTAGCAGTCACCGCTTATTTATGCCGAGCTTTATGCTTCTTGGCCGTTGGGGCCTTGACCGCCTTGGCGGTATCCGTCGGCGGCACATAGGGTGTCACGGCCTGGCCGGCCCAGTGCTCCACCTGATACTTAGAGTACTCGCGCAGCCGGCCGGTAAGGTACCGCTCGATGATGAGCGACGCCATGGGCGCCGCCATGTCGGCCCCGAAGCCCCCGTTATCGACCACCACAGCCACGGCTATGCGGGGCTTGTCCATGGGGGCAAAGCCGATGAAGAGTGAGTGGTCCTCGCCCTCATTCTCGGCCGTGCCGGTCTTGCCACATATCGCGTAAGCCGCACGGTTAATCGAGGCACACGTGCCCGAAACCACGGCGGCACGCATGCCCTGTATGGTAATCTGGTAAGCCTGCGGGGTACCCATGGCCACGTGCTTGCTCCTATAGGCCAAGTCTATGGGGTGGTCCGGAGTGGCCCTACAGAGATGGGGCGTGTAGTAGTAGCCGCGGTTAGCTATCACGGCGGCCAGGTTGCACAGCTGCATGGGCGTGGCGGTAACCTCGCCCTGGCCCATGCCCACCCACATGATAGTCTGCGGGGTCCACTGGCCGTGTACACGCTTCAGATAGTCTGCCGAGGGCATAAGTCCCGTAGCCTCGGGGCCCACATCGGTACCTAAGCAACGGCCCAGACCGAAACTACTCATGTAGGCATGCCAGCGGTCTATGGCCTCGGCGCGCGTGCGATACTTGGCATTGCCTATCATGTCCATAAACGACTTGCAGAAGAAGGCGTTGCACGATGTGCCGAGGGCTCCCACCACGGCGCGGGGCGATGTATGGGCATGGCAGCCTATGTGTATGCCGCCCTGGGTAAACCCGCGGGCACAGCTGTACTGTGTGGTGGGGCTGAGGGTTCCCTCGGAGAGCATGACGATGGCCTGGGCCACCTTGAAAGTAGATCCGGGTGAATAGGCTACCGACACGGCGCGCTGGAGGCTATCACCCCGAGGCGAGGCGCTAACCATACACTTAATGGCACCCGTGGCGGGGTCTATGGCCACTATGCTGCCCTGCTTGCCGCGCATCATCCGCTCGGCCAGGTGCTGCAGGGAGGTGTTGATGGTGGTGCGGGAATGGCCAGAGTGGGGGGCGGCGGTGGCGGCAACGGTCATGAGCGAGCCTGTGGCTACCATGAGCGCGCCCGCGACCATCTTTAGCAAGCTGGGAGCCGTCTTTAGAGAGCCGAAGACGGCCTTTAGAAAAACGGTGGTGGGTGATGGGTGGTTATAGTGGATCATAATCTATTTTATAATAATGTATAGGCAGCGTATCTGACACATCAGACGCGCTGCTCGGTATTATTAAAGTGAAGCATGCGCTCGGGCACATGGGTGCGTACGGCCTCGGCTATGAGGCTGAGCACCGAGTGACGCACAAAGGTCTTAGTGGTGAGCAGCACCACCTGCCGGGTGGGTATGGGCAGGGCAAAGGGGCGCACCAACTCGTGCTGGGCGGGCGACAACTGCTCCAGCGCCAACTCGGGGATAAAGGTTACGCCCTGGCCACCCTCTACCATACGCATAAAGGTCTCTATGCTGCCTAAGGAGTAGGTCTGCTTGCTGCTGGTAGCCGCCTGTAGGTTGCAGAACTTGACCAACTGGTCTCGGAAACAGTGCCCCTCGTCCAGCAACCACAAGAACTCGTGATGCAGGTCGGCCGTCTTGATGGCCCGGTGGCTGTACAGGGCGTCGCCCCGCGACACATAGGCCAAGAACTGTTCGTAGAAAAGCGGCGTCTGGACGTAATTGTCCATGTCGTCCAAGCTCACTAAGATGGCCGCATCGAGCTCGCCCCGGCTCAGGGCCCGCTTGATGTCGGCCGTCTTCATCTCCATGACCCTTATATCGGTCTCCGGGTGCTCGCGTTCCAGCTGGGTGAAGAACCGGGGCAGCAGATAGGGGGCTATGGTAGGCAGTATGCCCAGGCGGAAGGTGCCTTCACAGGAGCCTTTCTCCTCGCGCACAATGTCCTTGATACGGTTGGCGCGCACCAGCACCTTCCAGGCCTGCTCCACCACCTTGCGACCCACCTCGGTGGGTATCACCTGCTGCGAGGAGCGTTCGAATATCTTGATGTCGAGCTCGGCCTCCAGTTTCTGTATCATGGCGCTCAGCGTGGGCTGGGTCACCCCACAATACTCGGCCGCCTTGGCAAAGTGGCGGAACCTGTACACCGCCACAATATACTCCATCTGCTGTAATGTCATAGTCCTATACCTTATTATATATAATAGCTGGCTCCCAGGCAGCCATCGCCACGGGACAGGCCACCACTATAAAGTGGCTACTGGCTGCAAAGTTACGAAAATAAAACCGCCGCCGTTATCATAATCATAGATTTTTTCTATCCAGCGATAGATATTATCGTTTGGACGATAATCGATAATACACTAACTTTGCATCAGAAACAGAAAAAACATTATACATTAAACACTACATGATTATGAAAGAACTTAAAGGAACCAAGACTGAGAAAAACCTGATGGCTGCCTTTGCCGGCGAGTCGCAGGCCCGTAACAAGTACACCTACTTTGCATCGCGCGCCAAGAAAGATGGCTACGAGCAGATAGCTGCCCTCTTCGAGGAGACCGCCAACAACGAGAAGGAGCATGCCAAGATATGGTTCAAGTACCTGGAGGGCGGTGCCATCAAGGACACGGTAAGCAACCTAAAGGCTGCCGCTGAGGGCGAGAACTACGAGTGGACCGACATGTACGACCGCATGGCTCAGGAGGCCGAGGAGGAGGGCTTCGTGGAGATAGCTGCCAAGATGCGGGGCGTAGCTGCCATCGAGAAGCACCACGAGGAGCGCTACCGCAAGCTGCTCCAGAACATCGAGGATGCCGTAGTATTCTCGCGCGAGGGCGACGCTGTGTGGATCTGCCGCAACTGCGGCCACATCGTAGTGGGCAAGCAGGCTCCTAAGGTGTGCCCGGTATGCAACCACCCTCAGAGCTACTTTGAAATCAAGGCCGACAACATCTAAGGCCACGCCACGGCCGCCCGCTGCAGCCACGGCTCTACCCATAGAGGCATCTGGATACCCACAAAGGGGTACAGATGCCTTTTTTGCGTCTACGGGGGTTCCCGTTTTTACCTTTTTTTAGGTATTGGCCATCACGGATAATAGAAATACCTTTGCAGTCAAAAGAATTTTAGATAAGTGAACATTTTTTAATAACCCTATTATTCCGTAAGATGACAAGAGATTTTTCCTGGAGAGCCAGTATCTGCGCCGGTGCGCTTACCTGTCTGTGCGTCCTGCCCGCAGCAGCCCAGACAGCAGCCTTTGACAGCGTAACCACCCACGCCTCGGGCCACCGTTTCAGCGTCGGCGGCTACGGCGAGGCCGTCATGTCACGTAACTTCTACAGCGACAACGTGTATCGTTACCGCAATCCCAGCCAATACAAGAACGACCCCAGCCATGGCCGCTTTGACATTCCCCATGCTGTAGTCTACCTGAGCTACGACTTCGGCAAGGGTTGGACTATGTCCAGCGAGATAGAGTTTGAGCATGGCGGCTCTGGCGGATCTGTCGAGAAAGAATGGGAAGAGGGCGGCGAATGGGAAGCCGAGACCGAGAAAGGCGGTGAAGTGGAGCTGGAGCAGTTCTGGATACAGAAGACTTTTGCGCCCTGGGCCAACGTTAGGATGGGCCACATCGTGGTACCGGTTGGACTGACCAACGCGCACCACGAGCCGCTCAACTTTTTCACCGTTTACCGCCCCGAGGGCGAGAACACCATCCTGCCCTGTACCTGGCACGATACAGGTATCAGTTTCTGGGGCCGCTCGGGCGACTTCCGCTACGAACTACAGTTCTTAGCTGGCCTGGATGCCTTCCTCTTTGACCGCGACACCTGGATTCACAATGGCGCCACGTCGCCCTTTGAGTTCAAGGTAGCCAACAAGTATGGTTTCGCTGCCCGGGTAGACAACTACACACTGCCTGGTCTGCGTGTGGGCCTGAGTGGCTACTATGGCAAGACTTTCCACAACAGTTTCCCCCACGACATGGAGGCCGACGGGCAGGTTAACAAGAGTGTCAAGGGTACTCTGGCCATCGGCGCCATCGACTTCAGCTACGACCGCTACAACTGGATAGTACGCGGAAATGCTGACTATGGTTACCTGGGCGATGCTGCACGCATAAGCGACCTCAAAGCTAACAGCGCCGGCGGCAGTTCGCCTTACAAGAAAGCCCCTGTGGGCAAGAACGCTGTAGCTGTGGGCATCGAGGCTGGCTACAACGTGTTCTCGCAGATAGCTAAGCTACGCGCCGACAACCAGAAGTTCTACGTGTTCGGCCGTTACGAGTACTACAACTCGTACATCCCCGGTGCCAACCAGAATCACTTCGACTATACCGCCAAGAAGCGCATGGCCGCAGGTATCAACTACTACCCCGTGCCCCAGATAGCCATCAAGGCCGAGTACTCTAAGCGCTTTCTCAAGGCTGGCTACAACAACGAGCCCTCTGTCTCTATCGGCATAGCTTACCAGGGCTTCTTCCTCTAACAGACACCATTATCAGTATAACCCATAAATTAGTTATTTTATTAAAGATGAAAAAGATTGTAAGCTACGCCTTTGCTGTGGCCACCGCCATGGCACTGACAGTGTCCTTTGCCTCTTGCTCGGACGACAACGGGGGCAATGGACAGCAACAGGAGAACGAGAAGACCGCCCTGCTTGAGGGTGTAACTCAGCAGTACATCAACAAGGTGGTATTTCCTACCTATACCAACCTGGCCAACTCTACCGAGGAGTTCTTCGGGCTGGTACAGAGCCTGCAGGCATCTGTGGCCAACGGTAGTGTGACCGAGACGCAGATACAGACCACCTGCGACAAGTTCCTGGAGGCTCGCGCCTGGTGGGAGAAGTCTGAGGCTTGGCTCTATGGCCCTGCTGAAGTATTCGGAATAGACCCACACATCGACACATGGCCTCTGAGCCGTGCCGACTTAGGCACCTTCTTTGCCACACAATACGCCAGCATCTTCGAGAGCGGCAAGACGATTGACCAGCAGATTGCCGCCGTCAGCGCGCTCAACGATGAGACTTCCTCGCTGGGCTTCCACGGACTGGAGTTCATCCTCTTTCGCAACGGAGCTCCTCGCACCACAGCCGACCTGCTGGGCAAGGAGACCGATGCTGACTTTGCAGCCAAGAACCCCAACGTTACCGGTGCCCAGGAACTCAAGTTCGCCATTGCTGTAGCCGGCGACCTGTACGACCACTGCTGCTGGCTCGAGGCTGCATGGCTCGGCACTCAGGCTAACCCCACCCACGTGGCCCGCTGTACCAACCGCGGTTTTGAACTGCTCATTGACGGTGCCTACACGGGCGACGCCATGCTTACTCTGAACAAGACACAGAGCTACACTTCTTGGCGTGGTGTTATCAGTACCATCCTGGACGGTGGCTGCATGAATATCTGCGATGAAGTGGCCAACTCCAAGATGGGCCAGGTGTACCGCTGTGCCATAGGTCGTCCGGAGCAGGGCGAAGAGGGCCCCGACTCGCCAGACTACATCGAGTCGCCTTACAGCAAGAAGTCGTTCGAAGATTTCTATGACAATATCATCAGTATCAAGAACGCCCTCTATGGCAATCTGGAGCAGAGCAACTACGACAGCAAGTCGGTAATAGCTTATCTGTATAAGTATAACCCCACCGTAGCAGCCGACGTACAGACCAAGCTGGACGCCTCGCTCAGCGCGCTTACCACCTGCAAGGAGGGAAGCATCAAGTTCGTAGACTTTGCCAACAACCACGACAAGGCGACCGAGCTGAAAATCAAGGCGGCCATGGATGCCATCAACGAGCTGAACGATGCCATCAACGAGGCCAAGGAGTGGATTCAGAAGAACTAAGACACTATGCCGCCAGCCGTCACGGCTCTCATGGTGTCGGCTGACAGGACACACAGAAGAGTTGTACGTGGCCCCATAGCCACGTATAACTTTGCTGATATAACTGACAAAACATCAACAAGAATGAATATGAAATTACAGACATTGATTAGCAGCAGCCTGATGATAGGCTGTGCCTGTCTGAGCATGAGTTCGTGCTCGGACGATGACACCCCCGTCACTACTGGCGACGACTATAAGTACGTAGGCCAGAGTATCGGCAATTTTGACAAGAGCGAATGGTACCCTGGCGGCGAGCTCGGCACCACTGACAACGTGGGCGCCAAGTGCTACGAGGACGAGGCTCCTGCCGTGACCCAGCAGGGTCTGAGCAATGAGTTCAAGCACGGAGAGATGTTCTTCGAGCGCGACTTCAACGGCAGTACCAAGCCCTTTGCTGGCCTCGGCCCGGCCTCGGTACGCAAGTCGTGCATGGACTGCCATCCAGGCTACGGCCATGGCAAGTGGCAGAACAAGTACACAGCCACCAACGGCAACGGTTACCTGCTCGTGGTGTACCATCCTAATGATGGCGCCAACAGCAACGATGGTCCCTACAACCAACAGGTTACCGGCATGCCGCAGACGCAGGCTGCATCGCCCTTCCTGCCACCTATCGAGGAGAGCGGCATACATATAAGCTGGTCCGAGGTAGCCGCCATGCCCAGCGGACTGCCCATGAAGTTCCCCGACGGTACTCCCTACTCGCTGCAGTACCCCGTGGTGACCATAGACGATGATGCCTTCCATACCAATCCCAAGCCCACGAACCTGGCATTCCGCTTAGAGTCGACCATCGGCATCATTGGCACCGGACTCATAGACGCTATAGACGAGCAGGACATCATAGACCAGTACAAGGAGGAGGCTGCCTCACTGAAGAAAGCCGGCCTTGACGTAAGTGAGTACCTGAACCCTCAGTTCTGGGACAGCAGCAAAGGCGACATGGCCGAGGGCGCGTTCTACTCATTCTCTGTGGCTGGCCGGCTGGCCGATGGCAGCTACCCCACCACTCGTCCGTTTACCCAGACCGACGGCTCGGTCAAGGAGGTACCTGCCATGCTGAAGCGATACACCTATGCGCTGACACGTGCCACCCTGCAGGACGGCCCCGGTGCCAATGCCATCTGGAACATAACCAACGTGACCCGCAGCGACCGCCCCAAGCTGTACACCACTACGGCCTGGGCCACCGCCATGTCCGAGGAACCCAGCGTGATAGCCAAGATACGCGCCGACCACACCTCGCCCTACTGGGCTGATACCGATGAGAAGATAGCCGAGAAGGTTAAATATCTGCTGGATCCCAGTACCAACCAGCTGAACAACAAGTATGGTACCTTTGCACCCGAAATGACCGACAACGACTACTATGACTTCATGGTATGGCACCGCGGTCTGGCCATCCCACGTGCCCGTAACCTGAATGACCCCGAGGTGCAGCTTGGCAAGAAGGTATTCATGCAGATAGGCTGTACCCAGTGTCACCGTCCATCCTGGAACACTGGCAAAGACAACTACTGGACATCTGACAACATCAAGGGCAAAGCCCTGCCACGCTACGCCAACCAGAAGATATATCCCTACTCCGACTTTGTACAGCACAAGCTGTATATGGAGAATGATATACACAACTCCTGGTGTCGCACCACCCCGCTCTGGGGTCGCGGCCTGTCTACCATCAACACCGGACGCGGCGACCGCCTGCACGACTGTCGCGCACGCAACGAGATAGAGGCTATCATGTGGCACGGCTACAGCAAGAAGAGCCACGCCTACAACGCTGCGGTCAAGTTCTACAACCTGAGCACCCGCGAGCGCAACGCCGTAGTCAAATTCTTGCAGTCTATATAATCGACCTATCCGACACTGCCATGGGCCGGCCTCCCGAAAGGGTAAGGACGGGCATGGCGGTGTCTATACATTATTATATATATGACACGACACCTACTCTACACCCTCTACATAGCCGTTACAGTAGTGATGGCCATAGCCACTGTGGTAGCCACCTGCAAGGGACAGGACTACGCCGCAGCGACCATCTACTCAGCTGGCTGGTTCACCATACTGTGGGCCGCGCTTGCCGTCATAGCCGTGATATGGATTATCAGACGGCACATGCGTAGATGGTCGCTGCTGTGTATGCACGCCTCGCTGCTGCTGATACTGGCCGGGGCACTGCTCACGCATCTGACGGCTCGCAAGGGCACCATACACCTGCACCGGGGAGTGGCCACCACGGAGTGGCAGTGTGACGCGGCCAAGGGGGGAAGCACTTCCACGCAGCTGCCGTTCGCCTTGACACTGACAGGGTTCAACGTGGTGTACGACGCGGGTACACAGACGGAGGCCGACTACCAGTCGGCCATCACCGTGACCGACCATGGCAAGCCCGAGCAGGCTGCCATATCCATGAACCATGTGCTGAGACACAGGGGGTACTGGTTCTACCAGACAGCGTACGACGAGGACCAACTGGGCAGTACGCTGACCATAAACGCCGACCCATACGGCATACCCGTAACCTACGCGGGCTACATACTGCTGGCCCTGTCGCTCGTGGGGATGCTGGCCGACCCGCGCGGAACCTTTCGCCAGTTGCTGCGCAACGACAGGCTGCGCCGCGGACTGCTGGGCGTGGCATTGTTAGCCACCAATCTGACCCAGGCCACGGCTGCGCCATCGCTACCCAAGGCCACGGCCGAGCGCATGGGCCGCCTGTGTGTACTATACAATGGCCGTATATGTACGCTGCAGACCTATGCGATAGACTTTACCCGTAAGATATACGGCCGCGACAGCTACCAGGGGCTTACTGCTGAACAGGTGCTGTGCGGATGGATATTCTGGGGCGACGACTGGAGCTACGAGAAGTTTATCCGCGTCAAGGATGGGGCGCTGAGCAACCAGCTGAAGTTAGCTGACTACATGTCGCTCAAGGGTTTCTTCACCTACGAGAGCAGTCGCTACATCCTGGGGCCCTACATCCAACAGTACTACGACGGCAACCATGGCAAGCTGTACAAACAGGCTGCCGACGTAGACGAACGCATACAACTCATCATGGAGCTGCGCCACGGCAGTTCGCTGCGGCTGTTTCCGCAGACCGTAGGGGGCACTACCCGCTGGCTGGCACCCATGGATGCGCTGCCACGGGGTACTGCGGCAGCCGACAGCCTGTACATACGCAACGTATTCGGCGTGCTGTACGAGTACGCGCTGGCCGGACGCTATGCCGACATGGACAGGGTGATAGACAAGATGGCCAAGTACCAGACGCTGCATGCCGGCACCACGCTGCCCACGACCACCCAACGGCAGGCAGAGGCCCTATACAACCGGGTAGATGTCACCAAGATACTGTTCATGGCATGCCTGACACTGGGCCTGGTGCTCATGGTGGCCATCGTGGTGAGGATGGTGAGCGGCAGAAAGACGGGGCGCCTGTTTGGCGTGGCCTATGCCCTGGCGATAGTATTCCTGTTGCTGCTCACGGCCCGCATAGCCCTGCGATGGCTGATAGGGGGCACCATACCGCTGGCCAACGGCTACGAGACCATGCTGGCGCTGGCCTGGGCCATCCTGCTGATAGCCACGGTGAGCGCGCGGCGGTGGCATATCATGTTGCCCTTCGGGCTGATACTGGGCGGCTTTTTCCTGTTAGTGAGCCACATCGGCGAGATGGACCCCAACATCACCCCGACGATGCCGGTACTGCGGTCGCCACTGCTTAGCCTGCACGTGTCGGTCATCATGCTGGCCTACGCCCTGCTGTCCATCAGTTTTCTATGCTCGGTAACGGCCCTCATCGTTCGCCGACAGGCCCTGCAGTCACTTATGCTGCTCAGCCAGCTCATGCTCTACCCCGCCATTGCCACCCTGGCCATAGGCATATTCATTGGCGCCGTGTGGGCCAACGTATCGTGGGGAAGTTACTGGAGCTGGGACCCCAAGGAGGTCTGGGCGCTCATCACACTGATGGTCTACGCCGTGCCCATGCACCGGGGGACGGTCAAGGCCATGGCCCGACCCGTGGTGTACCATATATATATGGTGGGCGCCTTCGGGGTATTGCTGATGACCTACTTCGGGGTTAACTATCTGATGACGGGCATGCACTCGTACTACTAACCCGAGGCTGACAGCCGCCGGCCATGAGGCTGCAGCCATCAGAACCATCAAAATATTTAATCGGCGTGCCACAGGTTGGCACGCTTTTTGTTATAGTGTTAGCAGATATAACTAAAACTATACTAATTATGCAAAAAGGTAATATAGGTGTAACGACAGAGAACATCTTTCCTGTCATCAAGAAGTTCCTTTACTCAGACCATGAGATATTTCTGCGTGAGATGGTGTCCAATGCAGTTGACGCCACGCAAAAGCTGAAGACCCTGACCGCTCAGGGCGACTTCAAGGGTGAACTGGGCGACCTGACGGTACACGTGACGCTCGGAAAAGACACCCTGACCATCAGCGACAGGGGCATTGGCATGACCGGAGACGAAGTGGACCGGTACATTAACCAGATAGCGTTCTCGGGAGTCAACGACTTCATGGAGAAGTACAAGGATAAGGCCAACGCCATCATCGGCCACTTCGGCCTGGGCTTCTACTCGGCCTTCATGGTAAGCAAGAAGGTGGAGATAATAACCAAGAGCTACAAAGAAGGGGCCAAGGCCGTGAAGTGGAGCTGCGATGGCAGTCCATCGTACACCCTGGAGGAGACCGAGAAGGCCGACCGTGGTACCGACATCATCCTGCACATAGACGACGACTGCAAAGAGTTCCTGGAGAAGGCCCGCATCGAGGCCCTGCTCAACAAGTACTGCAAGTTCTTGGCTGTCCCCATCGCCTTTGGCAAGAAGACGGAGTGGAAAGACGGCAAGCAGGTGGAAACCGATGAGGACAACATCATCAACGACGTGGAGCCGCTGTGGACTAAGGCCCCCAGCACGCTCAAGGACGAAGACTACAAGAGTTTCTACCGCACGCTCTACCCCATGCACGATGAGCCGATGTTCTGGATACACCTCAACGTGGACTATCCATTCCACCTGACGGGTATCCTGTACTTCCCGCGCATCAAGAGCAACATAGAGCTGCAGCGCAACAAGATACAGCTGTACTGCAACCAGGTATTCGTGACCGACCAGGTCGAGGGCATCGTCCCCGACTTCCTCACACTGCTCCACGGTGTCATCGACTCGCCCGACATACCACTCAACGTGAGCCGTAGCTATCTGCAGAGCGATGCCAACGTGAAGAAGATTTCTACGTACATCACCAAGAAGGTGGCCGACCGTCTGCAGAGTCTCTTCAAGGAAGACCGCAAAGCCTTTGAGGAGAAGTGGGACAACCTGAAGCTCTTCATCAACTACGGCATGCTCTCGCAGGAGGACTTCTACAACCGCGCCAAGGACTTCGTACTGTTCAAGGACGTTGATGGCAAGTACTTCACTCAAGAAGAGTATCAGAAGCTCATCAAGGACAACCAGACCGACAAGGATGGCAACCTGGTATATCTCTACGCTAACAACGCCACCGAGCAATACGCTTATATCGAGGCTGCTAAGGCCAAGGGCTACAGCGTACTGCTGCTGGACGGCGACCTGGACACGCCAGTAGTGTCGCTATTGGAGCAGAAGACGGAGAAAACACGGTTCACCCGTGTTGACGCCGACATCGTGGACCGTCTGATAGTAAAGGACGACGCCAAGAAGAGCGACCTGAGCGAAGAGGAGAGCGACAAACTGACCGAGGTGTTCCGCTCGCAGCTGCCCAAGATAGACAAGGCAGAGTTTACGGTAGACGTGCTGCCGCTGGGAGAGACCGGTCAGCCCGTAACCATCACTCAGAACGAGTACATGCGCCGTATGAAGGACATCAGCAAGTACCAACAGGGCATGAGTTTCTATGCTCAGATGCCCGACTCGTACTCTTTCGTACTCAATACGGACCATCCGCTGGTCAAGAAAGTACTCGAGAGCACAGACAAGGCCACCGACGAGGCGCTGAAGCCTGTGCTGAGCGAGCTGCGGGGACAGGAGGCTCGTCTGGCAGCCCTGAACCAGAGCCAAAAGGACAAGAAGCCCGAGGAAATAACCCAGGAAGAGAAAGACGACAAGGCCAATACGCTGAAGGCCATAGCCGATGAGCGCACCAAGAAGACTCAGATACTGAGCGAGTACGCTGCCGGCAACGACATCATCCATCAGCTCATTGACCTGGCACTGCTCCAGAACGGTATGCTCAAGGGCCAGCGTCTGAGCGACTTCCTCAAGCGCTCGGTTAACCTGATTAAGTAACGACAAGCACATAAATGAATGTAATACAGATGGTGTTGCTCACTACGGTGGGCAGCACCATTTTTTTTGTGTCTACCCGCAGTTCCCGCCGTTGCCATCACCGGTAGAAAAGTAAAAGGAAAGAGAAGTAAAAATGTAAAAAGCACTGGAATGGAGAGCCACTCCGTAATGGCGGAAAACATCACCCATTTTGTGGAGACCGACCTTCACGTTTCCCGGAGCCGTCATTAGCAAGTTGGGAGCCATCATTAGAAACGTAAAGACCGGTCTTTTCATTTTCTACGGTGCCTATCGTGGCATAGCAAGCAAGTGCCAGCACTCTGGCAGCGCTTTTACCTTTTTAGCCTTTTGCTTTTTTACTTTTCAAAGCGGTGCCGCAGATGCTAAAAACGGATAAAAAAATGAGCCGCAGCATCAATTCATGTAGGTTTAAGGCGTTTTCTCGCATAAAAACAGTAACTTTGCAGTTATGTATGTCCCTATGGTACTGGCAGGGACAGCAGTGCCTATCAGGGTGAGCCTGACGGTACTAACCGATACTGACAACATAATTATTACAAATAACATACAATGAAACAGTACAGATTAGTAGACAACGTACTCGGATGGGTTGCCTTCCTGGTAGCCGCTTTCGTCTATTGCTCTACCATTGAACCAACAGCCTCGTTCTGGGACTGTCCTGAGTTTATCACTACAGGGTACAAGCTGGAGATAGGCCACCCGCCCGGGGCCCCCTTCTTCATGCTCACGGCCAATCTTTTCACCCACTTTGTAAGCGACCCGTCGATGGTGGCCCGCATGGTCAACACGATGAGTGCCCTGCTCAGTGCCGTAACCATCATGTTCCTGTTCTGGACCATCACGCACCTTACGCGCAAGCTGGTGATAAAGACCTGGGACGAACTGACCACCTCTAAGCTGATAGCCATCGAGGCATCGGGCCTGGTGGGCGCGCTGATATACACCTTCAGCGACACATTCTGGTTCTCGGCTGTCGAGGGCGAGGTCTACGCTTACTCATCGGCCTTTACGGCCATCGTGTTCTGGCTCATCCTCAAGTGGGAAGACCACGCTGACGAGCCCCACTCGGACCGCTGGCTGGTGCTCATTACCTATATGACCGGACTGAGTATCGGCGTACACCTGCTCAACCTGCTGTGTATTCCTGCCATAGTCCTGGTGTTCTGCTACCGCAAGTTCCCCAACATGGAGCTCAAGGGTTCTATCATCGCACTGCTCATCTCGTTTGTGCTGGTGGCAGCCGTGCTCTACGGCGTGGTTCCGGGCATCATCACGGTGGGCGGATGGTTTGAGCTGCTGTTCGTCAATGTACTGGGATGCCCCTTCAACACAGGTGAGATAATCTACATCATCCTGCTGATAGCCACCGTGATATGGGCCATCTACGAGACCTATACCGACAAGAGCTTTAAGCGTCAGAACGTGGCTTTCCTGCTGTCGGTGGCCCTGCTGGGCATACCCTTCTACGGCTATGGCATCCAGGCTGCCATCACGGGCATCGTGGTGCTGGCCATCCTGGCCTTCGTGCTCAACTACAAACGCGGGGTGAAAAGCAAGAAAGTGGCGTTGGTATCATCGCGCATCAAGAACACGGCCCTGCTGTGTATGCTGATGCTGATGATAGGCTACTCGAGCTACGCGCTCATCGTGATACGCTCGGCAGCCAATCCGCCTATGGACCAGAACTCGCCCGAGGACATCTTTACCTTAGGTAACTACCTGAGCCGCGACCAGTATGGCGACCGCCCGCTCTTCTACGGCCAGGCTTACACCTCGCAGGTGGCCCTGGACGAGCAGAACGGCATGTGCGTGCCCCGTATGCAGAAGGGCGCACCCATCTACAGCCGCAAGGAGAAGAGTTCTAAGGACGAGAAAGACTCGTACTTCATCGTAAACACCAAGGATAAGTATCTCTACGCGCAGAACATGTACTTCCCACGTATGTACGACGGCGCCCATGCCCAGGAGTATGAGGACTGGATGGGTGGCGTTGACGGCCGCGAGGTAAGTTATGACCGCTGTGGTGAGCCCATGACCGTTAAGGTGCCTACTCAGTGGGAGAATTTGCGCTTCTTCTTCTCCTACCAGTGTAACTTTATGTACTGGCGTTATTTTATGTGGAATTTCGCCGGCCGTCAGAACGACGTGCAGGGCCATGGTGCCCTGGAGAAGGGCAACTGGATTACCGGCCTCAAGTGGTTTGACAACTGGCGCCTGGGCGACCAGGACAAGCTGCCCGATGACCTGAAGAACAATAAGGGCCACAATGTATTCTACTGTCTGCCACTGCTGCTGGGCCTGATAGGACTGTTCTGGCAGTGGTCGCGAGGCCGCCGGGGCATCCGCCAGTTCTGGGTGGTAGCCTTCCTGTTCTTCATGACAGGTCTGGCCATCGTTATCTATCTGAACCAGACACCTGGCCAGCCACGCGAGCGCGACTATGCATACGCCGGCTCATTCTATGCCTTCGCCATCTGGTGCGGCATGGGTGTGGCAGCCATCATCGCCGAGATAAAGAAGCGCTTCAAGAAAGAGAGTGTGGTCATCAGCGCTGTGGCCAGCATCGTCTGTCTGCTGGTGCCCATCCAGATGGCCAGCCAGACCTGGGACGACCACGACCGCAGCGGCCGCTACACCTGCCGCGACTTCGGTCAGAACTATCTGATGACGCTCCAGGACAAGGGCAACCCTATCATCTTTACCAATGGCGACAACGACACCTTCCCCCTGTGGTACAACCAGGATGTAGAGGGCGTGCGCACCGATGCCCGAGTATGCAACCTGAGCTACCTGGCCACCGATTGGTACATAGACCAGATGAAGAGACCCGCCTACGACTCTCCCTCACTGCCCATCACATGGCCCCGTCTGCAGTTCTGTACCGGCACTAACGAGTATGTAGAGGTTAAGCCCGAGTTCAAGGCTCAGATACAGAAATTCTACAATGACTACCCCGCCGAAGCCCGCAAGACATTTGGCGAGAACCCCTATGAGGTAGCCAACGTGATGAAGTACTGGGTAGAAGGCAAAGACCCGTCGATGCACGTCATCCCCACCGACACGCTCTATGTCACCATAGACAAGGAAGCCGTGAAGCGCAGTGGCATGATGATGGTGTCGGACACCATTCCTGACCGCATGGTTATATCTCTTAAAGGCAAGCGCGCCCTGTACAAGAATGACCTGATGATGCTGGAACTTGTGGCTCACAGTCAGTGGACCAGGCCCGTATATGTGGCCATGACCGTTGGCGAGGAGAACTATATGAACCTGGGAGACAACTTCGTACAGGAGGGACTGGCCTACCGTATCACGCCGTTTACCACCAACGCTCCGGGAGCCAAGAACTTTGACACCGAGAAGACGTATAACAACGTGATGTACCGCTATAAGTTTGGCGGACTCGAGCAACCAGGGCTGTATCTGGACGAGACCGTACGCCGCATGTGCTATACCCACCGACAGCTGCTGGCCACACTGGCCCTGAAGCTGATAGAGGAGGGCAAGATACAGAAGGCCAAGAACGTACTGGCCAAGGCGGCCAAGTTCCTGCCTACCTATAACCTGCCCATGCGCTATATAGGCGGAGGCGCCGACATCGCCAAGGCTTACGCATTAGTGGGCGACAAGGCCAAGGCCAAGGCTACCATCAACGCCATGTGGAAGGATGCCACACAGTACATGTCGTGGTACGTAACACTTAACGACAAGTACTTCCCGCAGTACTATAACGAGTGTCTGACCCAGCTGTACATCATGCAGCAGGTAGCTGCCATCACCGAGTTGGTAGACAGCAAACAGGCTGCCAATCAGATGAAACAGCTCAACGCGCTCTACACTGTGTATCGCAACCGCGGAGGTATAGACCCTAATCAGGAGCAAGCCCAATGATAATAGAACAACCCTCAATGTGGCTGCGGTGGATTTACCCCAAGGCAATATGGAGAATGGACAAACGGGTTAAGGCCGTCTATCTTACCTTTGACGACGGCCCCATACCCGAGTCCACCCCATTCATACTCGATACATTGAGGGAGTTTGACATTAAGGCCACATTCTTTATGGTGGGCGAGAACGTGTTACGCCACCATGACCTATATAACCGCATTGTGTCCGAGGGGCACCAAGTTGGCAACCACACGTTTAACCACCTGGGTGCATTCAAGCACATGGCAATTACCTATGCCATGAATGTGCAAAAGGCGAACGAGTTGATACACGCCCACCTGTTCAGGCCACCTCACGGGATAATGAGGCGTACGGTATATTGGTGGATTAACCGTAAGTACCGTATCATTATGTGGGACCTGGTAACCCGCGACTATTCCAAGTGGATGACGGGCGAGGATGTGCTCAACAATGTGAAACGGTATGCCCGCAACGGGTCTATCATCACATTCCACGACTCGCTTAAAAGCATCGACAAGCTACACTATGCACTGCCCAAGTCACTGCAGTGGCTGAAAGAACAAGGCTATGAGTTCAGGATATTCGAATAAAATAAAAGCCGAGGCATATAGTCTCGGCTTTTTTGCTTGTGGAGTGGCCCGCGCGCAGGCTGTCGATGATGACTACGCCCGCCGTTTTGTCCAGCGTATGGAGCATCAGGGCTTCGCCGACATGCACTACATGTACGAGCATACGGCCAAGCGTCTGGATCCGCGCCTCCTGGTACCCGGCACGCAGAGCATAGTCTCGCTGGCACTCAACTACGCCCCCGCCAACACGCTGCCCGACGGCGAGCTACAGATAGCACGCTACGCGTTAGGCAAAGATTATCACGATATTATGAAACGGCTGATGCACCAGTTAGCTGCTAACCTCGGGCTGAGCGAGTACCGGTGTTTTGTAGACACGGCACCTGTGCTCGAACAATACTGGGCCCAGCGGGCGGGTTTAGGGTGGATAGGACGCAACCAGCAGCTTATCATCCCCAAGGCCGGAAGCATGTTTTTCTTAGGCGAGATATTCCTGCCCATGGCGCTGGACTACGATGAACCGATGAGCAGCCACTGCGGTACCTGCCACCGATGTGTCGATGCGTGCCCCACCCATGCCCTGCACACGTCTGGCGGTCAGGTAACTATGGATGCGGGGCGATGCCTGAGCTATCAGACGATAGAAAATCGCAACGAGATAAGTCCGGCTGCACAGGCAGCCATGGGCAACTGCTTCTATGGCTGCGACCGCTGCCTAACGGCCTGCCCGTGGAACAAGTTTGCCACTCCCTGCTCTACCCCAGAGCTTCAGCCCAATGAGGAGTTACTTAGGATGACTACCCAGGACTGGGCCCGACTCACCGAGGAAGACTACCGACGCCTGTTCAAGGGCAGCGCCGTAAAGCGGGCCAAGTATAGCGGGGTAATGCGCAATATACGCGCTGTGCTCAATAAGCAGGGCGAGATACGCAGTACCGATATCACCTCTGCCGGTCTTTCCGACAAGCCGCTGAGCCAGCGGCAGACTGATAGCCATAATAGCTGATGCAGAGGGCATAACCTAAAAAAGTCCCATACGGTATTACCGCATGGGACTTCTTTATATATAAAAGGTATGGAGGTTTACTGCATGCTGTAAACTACATCCATGAGTTTCTTACCTAAGGCATCGGCATCGGCCATGGTAGCCGCCTCACTGTACACGCGGATGATGGGTTCCGTATTGCTCTTACGAAGATGTACCCACTTGTCCGGGAAGTCGAGCTTCACACCATCTATGTCGGTAACAGTTACTCCTGGTTCTTGGCCGTACTGCTCCTTGACCTTGACAAGTATTGCGTCTACGTCAGTGTCGGCCGTCAGGTCTATACGGTTCTTAGCTATATAGTAGTTGGGGTACAACTGGCGCAACTGACTGGCCTTGATACCCTTCTGAGCCAATGAAGAGAGGAACAGAGCGATACCTACCAGAGCGTCGCGGCCATAATGACTCTCGGGATAGATAACTCCACCGTTGCCCTCGCCACCTATAACAGCACCCACTTCCTTCATCTTAGTGGTAACATTGACTTCGCCTACGGCCGAAGCGTAGTAGGTGCAGCCGTGCTTCTCTGTAACATCGCGCAGGGCACGGGTAGAACTGAGGTTGCTCACCGTGGCTCCCTTAACATGATCCAGGATATAGTCGGCCACGCTAACCAGCGTGTACTCTTCGCCATACATCTTGCCGTCTTCCTGAATAAAGGCCAAACGGTCTACATCGGGGTCTACCACGATACCTAAGTCGTAGCCACCCTTGGCCACCTCGCCCATAATGCCGCTCAGGTTCTTTTCCAGAGGTTCTGGGTTGTGTGCAAAGTCGCCTGTAGGCTCGCCGTTAAGGAACGTGTACTCTACCCCAAGGGCATCGAGCAGATTAGGAAGGATGACACCACCCACCGAGTTAATCGAGTCGACCACCACTTTGAAGTGTGCCTTCTTAATGGCCTCTACGTCTACCAGCTCCAGGGCCAGTACACTCTTGATATGTCGGTCGTTAAAAGTATTGTCCTGCGCATAGTGGCCTAAATGGTCAACATCAGCATAATTGAAATCCTCTTTCTCGGCGATGGCAAGTACCTCCTTACCATCGGCAGCAGTCAGGAACTCGCCCTCGGCATTGAGCAACTTGAGGGCGTTCCACTGGCGCGGATTATGGCTGGCCGTGATGATGATACCGCCGTCGGCCCCACTCATACGCACGGCCAGCTCGGTGGTAGGGGTAGTGGCCAGACCGATGTCTATCACATCGAAACCCATACCCATGAGGGTTCCACACACTACGTTAGACACCATGATGCCCGAAATACGGGCATCGCGCCCTACGACAATCTTGTTAGCTTTCTTGGTCTTGCCAATAAAGGTGGCGTAAGCAGAAGTGAACTTCACGATGTCCAGAGGATTGAGCGTGTCGCCTGTGTGACCGCCAATAGTACCTCTGATACCAGAGATTGATTTGATTAAAGTCATCTTTGTTTTGATTTGTATTATCTTCCTCGTTTATAAGTTATGTCATAGAGGCAGGGGTAGACGGTCTGCGTGGCATACGTCTGGCCCTGAGCCGCCGGAACTATAAGGCGTACCTTGGCTATCTCCTGGTCGGCCGTCTCTGGACGTCCCAGGTCGATATAGGTAAAGGGAACCAGCCATCCGCCGGGCACCGAGGCGCTTCCGTAAGCCTGGTACATAACACTCATGTTGGTATCGAACGACGCGGTGAATGTGCCCGACGTATTGGTAACCGACATGCGGTCGGGTATGGCCGACCAGTACAATATATCATTGGTTAGCTGTACCGAATCGGTAAGCAGGTTACGCTCAGTAAAGCGGCAGAGTACGTAAGCCGTCTCGCCGTCCTTGAGTTTCTCGCCACAGCCCTGTCGTACTATCTGCATGTAGACACCGTTGCTCTCGAAAAGCACGAACTCGTTCTTCGACACGTCGGTCTTGTAGCCATTGGCCTTGAACTGGGCCTCACTGATGACCGTCACGGCCGAGTCGGCGATATACTTGCCGATGGCATTGCGTTCACGGGTTTTCTTCTCGGCATAAGTTTCGCCGTCATTGCAGGCTCCTAAGAAACATACGCCTAAGAACAGCAGATAGATATACAAAAATCGCTTCATTCCTGATTATATAATTTAATGTAGTTACTATTATTACTCTTCGCAGCACCTCGGTGGCGAGTGTCCTAAAAACAATTACCTTTGTGCCTGGCGCTCAAGCCGTCGTAACGGCGACGCTACGTGACACAAAGGTAACCATAAAATCTGAAAAATCTATTTAATTTTTCATTATTTTAGTCTTACCGCTTAATTTTCATCTTTTTTATGGCTCGCGCCACCACTGCGCGAAAGGCCGTGGCCATCGCGTCAGTCATTGATGGCACCGATGATTTCCTGGATAGAGTTACAGCCATGGCGGTCGAGCCACTCGCCGATGCCAACCTTGACCTTGTAGGCGATAGCAGGGTCTATAAAGTTGGCCGTGCCTATCTCTATAGCCGTGGCACCGGCCATCAGAAACTCGATGGCATCCTCGGCACAGCTTATGCCGCCAAGCCCTATCACCGGTATCTTCACCGCCCGGGCTACCTGCCACACCATGCGCAGGGCGACGGGCTTTACACACGGGCCACTCAGTCCGCCGGTCTTAATGCTCAGCACGGGCTTGCGCCGCTCCACATCTATGGCCATGCCCATAAGCGTGTTGATGAGCGAGACACTGTCGGCACCCTCAGCCTCGCACACCCGGGCTATCTCGGCTATGTCTGTCACATTGGGCGACAACTTTACGATGAGCGTCTTATGATACCGCTGGCGCACGGCCCTCACCACGCTGGCAGCGCCGGCACAGGTAACGCCAAAGGCCATTCCGCCGTCCTTCACGTTTGGACACGAGATGTTAAGTTCGATGGCGGGTATCTTGCCGAGGGCATCTATGCGCGCGGCACATTCTGCGTAGTCGTCGGGCGAGCTTCCGCTCACGTTCACGATAATTCGGGTGTCTATATCCTTTATCTTAGGATATATCTCGGTGCAGAAATAGTCCACACCCTTGTTCTGCAGGCCCACACAGTTGAGCATGCCCGACGCCACCTCGGCCATACGGGGATAGTCGTTGCCCTCGCGGGGATGCAGGGTTGTTCCTTTCACGATAATGGCCCCTATCTCGTTGAGCGGAACCAAGTCGGCGAACTCCAAACCATACCCGAAAGTGCCCGAGGCGGTCATCACAGGATTGGGGAGTTCCAGGTTGTTTATCTTTACATTCAAACTTGCCATAATAACTTCTTAATATTAAACACCGGGCCCTCTTTACATACACACAGATTGCCGCTGACGGTCTTCTCGACGCAACAGAGACAGGCGCCAAGGCCGCAGGCCATCATATTCTCTAACGATACCTCGCAGAAGATGTCGTTCTTGGCCGCATAGCGGGCCACGGCCATCATCATGGGCTTGGGCCCGCAACAGGAGATTTGGTCGAAGCGCACCCTTTCAAGCACAGAGTGATTGGTGACAAACCCCTTCTCGCCATAGCTGCCATCCTCGGTGGTAACGTGTACATCGCCCAGCTCCTCGAACAACTCCAGCTGCAGCAAGTCGGCCTGGGTGCGGGCACCGAGCAGGAATGTGGGTCGGGCACCGGCTTCTCTGATTTTCTTTCCGAAGTATAGCAGCGGGGCCACGCCTACGCCACCGCCCACCAGCAGCACGCGACTGTCGGTGTGGGCCGGCATCGTAAAGCCGTTACCCAGGGGCAGCAGGCAGTTTACCACGTCGCCCTCGCTGAGGGTTCCCAACTGGCGGGTACCATCGCCCACGCGGGCCACTAACAGCCACAGCTCATTGGCCTCGGCCACATAGTTGTTAATAGAAATCGGCCGACGCAGAAAGGTCGTCGGCGAGTGGTCTACCCTGACTTCTACAAACTGACCGGGCATCATCTGCGGCAGTGGCAGCTGATGCGTCAGTTTCAGAAGGAAGTATTTCTCGTTCTGTTTCTCTATCGAACTTACTCGTAAGTCCAAACACGCTTTTTTCATAACTCTCCTTTACTATTAATACGATACAAGGACATGCCTCAGTAGTCGTGCCGACAGCCAACAGCATCAGCCTGCCGCTTATACCTTATTATATATATAACGCGCACGCAACGGGCACCATTCTCACTGTGCTAATGGCTGCCACCAAACCTATCCGCTGTCAAGATAACGGCGAACCGAGCGCCACGAGCTTGCTCGGATGGCCGAGGCGCAGCCTATCTTATGCAAAGGTACAACAAAAAAGTTGAAAGGCAGTAATTTTTAGAGAAAAATCGTTGAGAATGAATGAAGTAGAAAAGCAGTTATAGAGTTGACCGAGCGGCACTTCCAAGAAGTCTCTGTCGATAGCGTGTGCTTTGCCGATGGCTGTGATGCGGACGGACATAATCGGGAAATAGTGGAGGTAGTCAATGGCGCAAGTGGCGGTCTGAATTTGGAGGACGGAAGGAGGGCCTGTTGCTTGGGAGCATGGCGGCGCATGACGAGGTATGAGCCATTTTTTTTTGGGGGGAGTACAGCACAACACACGGAGGTCTGCCCACTTGAACAGGCAGAGCGTGAGGATTTCTTCCATGGGGAGGTTGCGAGAGAACCGGCGGAAGAAATAAAGGAGTTGGCTGTCAGAGAGGGACTGCCAACCTATGGGGAGGGCTAATTTGAGAAATGCTTCCATCCTGCGAAAGTAGGGAGGCAAGGATAAGGGAGAGACGAATCATTTACTGACGTAACGGAATAAGTCGAAATGACAGAATCCCATGTCTTCGAGTCCCTTCTTACTCATAGCCTGGTCTTTTGCCGAGTTGAAGCCACGAATAATACGTTTATTTGTGTTAATAAAAGTAAAAGTTGTGATGCTGGACGGGGGGGTAATGCTGTTGTATAATATTTTTTTCATAACTTTGCACCGATTTTTCAATTTTATTATTACGGATGTAATAAATCACATTTTAATGAATCGCTATTTTTAAAGAAAAAAACTACAATAGACATTGATAGTATTATGAAGAGTAAAAATTCTTTATTTTCTTTTGCCAAGGCAAAAGGAAACATTGCGGCTGTCGCTTTGGCCGCAGTACTGATGGCTGCAAATGCTACTGTAGCCTCGGCACAAAATAAAGCGCCGGAAAGCAACGGAACAGAAAATACTATTGGAGGTGTTGACAACCTTTGGGGCTTTGATCCTTCGTCAGCAATTTGTACAAGCAATGGAACGGCTGAAACCGATGGAGATAAGATTGTGTTTCTGTATAACGTCGGTGCGAAGAAGTTTCTGAGTATTGGTGGTTTGTGGGGCACACAAGCCGCACTGGATGGTTCACCACATTCCATTTATATGACTTGGAATGGCGGTTCAAAAACGTATTTTCTAGCAAGCAAAGTGGCAGGTTCTTCTGGGGGCTTATATATGGGTATCGCCTGGGAAAAATTTACTCGAAAAAATGGGGTATTTATGGACAGAGGAAGTTCTGACTGGAAGAATTGCATTGTCACCTTTGAAAAAGGCGCGGATTATACAGAAAAAAACAAGGTTTATCTCGTCAATATCTCTAGCCAAGGGTATCTCACGGCATATTCTGACAACGAGAATAAAATCTGCAATTATGCAAGTAAAGCCACGGAAGGTACCCCAGAATACAAGAATCAGGAGTGGAAGGTGATTACAAAGAATGAGTATTACCTGCTCTTCAACACAGCCCCTGCACATATGAAATCGGTTGTCGATGCCTCTTTCCTTCTTACTTGTCCTGATTTCAGAATAAATGATACCGATGCTGCAAAATGGCTAATCGGAGGTGAAAATTCATCCAATGACGTAAAGAGCCACGTATACTTTGGAGACAAACAAATGTACAAGACGTATAACGTAATTGGCAACACAAAAGATGAGAGTTGGATAGGTAGAACTGAAGCCCATCAACAAAAATACGGACAGTATTTCTACTGCTACACCAAAGGCCTGCGCGGCTTCAATATCTACCAGGACGTGAAGGTACACAAGGCAGGATGGTACCTGCTGCGATGCAACGGATTCAGCACAGCGAACAGCTCGGAGAACATCGCTACGAATAAAAAACCGCTTGCAAACCTGTTAATTACAGTGCTCGGTGCCGACGGCAAACCGATTGAAAAAATATACTCAGCAGCAACCCTCGACGGTATAAGTCAGGCTGATGCCGAGACGCTTGGCAATACATACGAAGGAGCCGGTATCGGACGTGCCTTCTTCGAGGGAAAGTATGAGAACCAGGTTCAGATATGTCTCGACAAAGCCCCGAATGGGAAGGAAATAACAAGCGATAATCCCGTTACGCTCCGCATAGGCTTCTACGTAGACCCTACACCCGACGGAAATCCGGCTGTAGCCGACAACGAGCTGACCGCCGTAGACAACTTCAAACTGTATTATGCCGGACCGCGACGCAACCCGGAGCTGATTCTCGACGAGGAGTCTACCGACCTGCGCTATCTGACCATGGCGACAGACGAATACAAGAACAGCGTGCTGCATCTGAACCGCAAGCTGAACGACAATATGTGGAACTCGCTTATTCTGCCCGTAGACCTGA
>JALEKD010000007.1 GCA_022769285.1 Prevotella sp. | reverse complement strand
TATGGAACAGAATATTATTCCCTTCTCGGCGAGCTTCTCCTTGAACGTGGTCTTCACCGACACCGAGTCCATGATGGCATCCACTGCCACGCCGCTCAGGGCCAGACGCTCCTCGAGTGGTATGCCGAGCTTGTCAAACGTCTTCATCAGCTCGGGGTCTATGTCCTTCTTGTCGGCACTGTTCTTGGCCAGAGGGTCGGCATAGTAGGAAATGGCCTGATAGTCTATCTCAGGCAGGTGGACGTGCCCCCACGTCGGCTGCTTGAGCGTCTGCCAGTAGCGCAGGGCCTTCAGCCTGAACTCAAGCATCCACTCCGGCTCGCCCTTCTTCTGCGAGATGAGGCGAACCACCTGCTCGTTGAGGCCCTTATCAATAATGTCTGTCTGCACATTGGTGGTAAAGCCGAACTCGTATTTCCGGTCGGCTATCTGCTTGACAAACTCGTTCTTTTCTTTTTCTGCCATTTGTCTGTGTGTGTCCGTGACACTTGGTAAATCCCAGTCTGACCTCGTCGGTCATGTGGGAACTATTTATAACCATGATAGTGACACCCTCTTCATCGAACAGGATGCCACTACCTATATTATTGCATATAGCCTTATCCGCCAGAGGGATGGCTATCCTGCCCGTGTTAGAGTTTCTGCTCCACCTCGATTTCGGTAAAGGTCTCGAGGATGTCGCCCTCCTGGATGTCGCTGTAGTTAACCAGGCTGATACCACACTCCATACCCGTGGGCACTTCCTTGACATCGTCCTTGTAACGCTTCAGCGAGTCGATGGGCGCCGTCTTCACCACAATACCGTCGCGTATCACACGGGCCTTGTCCTTGCTGTGTACCTTGCCCTCTGTTACCAGACAGCCGGCCACTACGCCCACCTTGGAGATCTTATATACCTGCTTAACCTCTACCTGGCCGGTTACAATCTCCTTCTTCACCTTGTCGAGCATACCCTGCATAGCCGACTTGACATCGTCTATGGCATCGTAGATAACCGAGTAGGTGTTAATCTCTACTCCCTCCTGGTCAGCCTGCTTGCGGGCGGCTGCCGAGGGACGCACCTGGAAGCCCACGATGATGGCGTCGGATGCGTCGGCCAGGGTTACATCGCTCTCGGATATCTGGCCCACGGCCTTGTGTATCACGTTGACGTTAACCTTCTCTGTCGAGAGTTTGATAAACGAGTCGCTCAGGGCCTCGATACTACCGTCGGTGTCACCCTTGACGATGATATTAAGTTCCTTGAACGAGCCAAGGGCGATACGATGCGAGATATCGTCGAGCGAGAGGCGCTTCTGAGTACGCAGACCCTGTTCGCGCTGCAATTGCTCGCGCTTGTTGGCTATCTCGCGTACCTCCTGCTCCGAGTCGAGTACATGGAAAGCATCGCCAGCCGTGGGCGCTCCGTTCAGACCCAGTATGATGGCTGGCTCGGCGGGCTTGGCACACTCTATGCGCTGGTTGCGCTCATTGAACATGGCCTTGATACGGCCCCAGCTGGTTCCGGCTATCACGTAGTCGCCCACCTTGAGGGTACCGTTGCTCACCAGTACGGTGCTCACGTAGCCGCGACCTTTATCGAGCGACGACTCGATGATGGTACCCACGGCCTTACGGTTGGGATTGGCTTTCAGATCCAGCATGTCGGCTTCGAGCAGCACCTTCTCCATGAGCTCGTCTACGCCGATACCCTTCTTGGCGCTAATCTCCTGACACTGGTACTTGCCGCCCCACTCCTCGACCAGCAAGTTCATGTTGGCCAGGTCCTCGCGTATCTTGTCGGGGTTGGCGCCCGGCTTGTCTATCTTGTTGATGGCAAACACCATGGGCACGCCGGCAGCCTGGGCATGGGCGATGGCCTCCTTGGTGGTGGGCATCACCGAGTCGTCGGCAGCGATAATGATGATGGCTATATCGGTAACCTGGGCACCACGGGCACGCATGGCGGTAAATGCCTCGTGACCAGGGGTGTCGAGGAAGGTCACCTTGCGGCCGTTCTTCAGCGTGACGCTATAGGCACCGATGTGCTGGGTTATGCCGCCAGCCTCGCCGGCTATGACGTTGGTGTTGCGTATATGGTCCAGCAACGATGTCTTACCATGGTCTACATGGCCCATCACGGTTACGATAGGTGCTCTGGACACCAGGTCGGCCTCATCGTCTTCCTCCACGCTTACTGCCTCCTGTACCTCAGCGCTCACGTACTCGGTCTTGAACCCGAACTCCTCGGCCACCAGGTTGATGGTCTCGGCGTCGAGGCGCTGGTTGATAGACACCATGATGCCCACGCCCATAAGGGTCGATATAACCTGGGTAACACTTATGTCCATCATCGTGGCCAGCTCACTTACGGTTACAAATTCGGTCAACTTCAGCGTCTTGCTCTCCTTGCGCTCGGCCTTAGCCTCGGCAGAGAGCTTTTCCTGTACTGCCTCGCGCTTTTCCTTACGGTACTTGGCACCCTTCTTGTTCTGGTTCTTGTTGGTAAGACGTGCCAGGGTCTCTTTAACCTGGCGTGCTACAGCCTCATCGTCTACTTCCAACGGTTTCTGGTTGCGCTTGCGGTTCTTACCATTATTCTTATTGTTGTTACCGTTATTATTGTTGTTGCCATTGTTGCCGTTGGCCTTCTTCTTACGGCTGTTCTCTGCCTCGGCGTTAATGTCTACGCGCTCCTTGCCTATGCGCTGGCGTTTCTTCTTCTCGCCGTTCTTCTGCTGAGCCTTCTCCTCGCGCTCCTTGCGCTTCTCCTCCTTGGTCTTCTTCTTCGGACGAGTGCTCTGGTTGATGGCGTCCAGGTCTATCTTGCCCAGTACGTTCACCTTAGGTGCGTTGCTTATCTTAGTTTCAGTCTTCAGTTTGAAAACATTGGTCGCGGGCTTGCTGGCAGTGGCCTCTGGTTTCTCACTGACGGTTGCCGGAGTTTTCTCGGCCACCTCCTTGGCAGGCTCGGCGGTCTTCTTCTCAGGCTCAGTGGCTTTGGGGTTCTCGGCCACCACCTTAGGCTCCGGGGCAGCTTTGGGCTCCTCGGCCAGTTTGGTCTCAGCTTTGGCAGGAGCGGTTTTCTTTTCCGGCGCTTGACTCACGGCAGCAGTCTTCGCTTCCGGTTTTTCAGAGGCAGGAGCAGCAGATGCGGTGGCCTTGGGCTTCTTGCCCAGGTTGTCCAGGTCTATCTTGCCCACCATGGTGAATTTCTGCGTCTGGCGTTTCAGCAGCTCGTCAGCCGACTTTGCTTTCTCGCTGCTGGCTTGCTTCTTGACATGGGTCTTCTTCTGTGTGAGCAGTTCGGCCTTGTTGCGTACGTCAGCGTCCTGCTTAAATGCTTCCAAGAGGGCTGCGTACTGAGCGTCGTTCAGCTTGAAGCTGGGCTCCGACTTCACTTCGCCCAGTTCTTTCCGTTTCTCCAGGAACTCCACTGCCGTTTGGAGTCCTACATTCAGTTCTCGTAATGCTTTATTTAATCTGATACTCATCAATTATACCTCTTTATTATTGTAGTTTATTATTCAAATTCTGCACGCAGTACCTCCAGCATGTGGTCTACGGTCTCCTCCTCCAGGTCGGCCTTCTCTATCAGCATCTCGCGGGGCGCGTTGAGCACCTGCTTGGCTGTATCCAGGCCCAGAGCCTTTACGGCGTCGATAACCCACTGGTCTATCTCGTCAGAGAACTCATCCAGGTAGATGTCTTCCTCGGCCTCGTTGTCGGTTACATCGCGGAATACGTCAATGGTGTATTCGGTGAGCATCGAAGCCAGCTTGATGTTCATACCGCCACGTCCTATGGCCAGGCTTACCTCCTCTGGCTGCAGATATACCTCAGCCTTGTGCTCCTCTTCGGTCACGTTGATGCTGTTGATACGTGCGGGGCTCAGTGCGCGCTGTATATAGAGCTTGGTATTGGCTGTCCAGTTGATGACATCGATGTTTTCGTTGCCCAGCTCGCGTACGATACCGTGTACACGGCTACCCTTGACACCCACGCAGGCACCTACCGGGTCTATGCGGTCGTCAAAGCTCTCTACGGCCACCTTGGCGCGCTCTCCGGGCATACGGGCTATCTTCTTGATGACAATGAGCCCATCGGCTATCTCGGGCACCTCGGCCTCGAGCAGGCGCTCCAGGAACTTAGGGCTGGTGCGGCTCAGGATTATCTTGGGGTTGTTGTTCTCGTTGTCCACACGTTCTATCACGGCACGGATAGTTTCGCCCTTGCGGTACACGTCAGAGGGTATCTGCTCAGACTTGGGCAGTATCAGCTCGTTGTTCTCGTCATCTACGAGCAGCACTTCGCGCTTCCATATCTGGTAAACCTCGGCCGAGATGACCTGGCCCTCGCGGTCCTTGTACTTATTATATAAGGAGTCGTGCTCCAACTCCAGTATTTTAGAAGCCAGGGTCTGGCGGAGGGTTAAGATAGCGCGGCGGCCGAACTTAGCAAAGTCGACACTCTCGGAGACATCCTCGCCGACTTCGTAGTCAGGCTCTATCTTGCGTGCATCAGTCAGGCTTATCTCCTTATTTTCGTCCTCGACCTTGCCATCCTCGACCACGACGCGGTTGCGGTATATCTCGAAGTCGCCTTTGTCAGGGTTGACGATTACGTCAAAGTTCTCGTCGCTACCATATATCTTGGCCAGTACGTTGCGAAAACTCTCTTCGAGCACGCTTACCAGCGTAGTGCGGTCTATATTCTTGGTATCCTTAAACTCCTTGAAGGTATCAATCATACTGATTGTCTCTTCGCTTGCTTTCTTTGCTGCCATAGCCTTATTTGAAACTTATTAAGTATTTAGTATATTTCACTTTGTCCATCTGATAGTGGTGGTCCACCTCTTGCATCTGCGGGCGCTTCTTTCCTTCCACCTTAACCTTCTCCGTGGTAGTCACCACGAAGTCGTTGCCGTCTACGCTCTTCAGCACGCCTTTCACCTTTTTACCCTCGGCGTCCATAACCTCTACGTTCTCACCGATAAAGTTGATGTACTGCTGCGCCACCTTGAACGGCTGTCCCAGGCCGGCCGAGCCTACCTCGAGTTCGTAGTCCTCCGTGTCTCGGCTGATATGCTCCTCGACATAGCGGCTCAGTTCTACGCAGTCCTCTATCCACACGCCGTCGGCATGGTCTATCTCTACCACGATGCGGTTATCTGGGCTAATCTCAATGTCTACCAGGAAATAGTCCTTGTCCTTGAGCCACTCTTCTACTACACTCTTTACAACGTTTTTGTCTATCATATAGTTTTTATTAATACAAAATGAGGAACCCTTGCAGGGCCCCTCATTCCTCTGAATGGTGCAAAGTTACGCATTATTTCGCATCCCTGCAAGCATTTTCGTCTTTTTATCCTTTGCCAGCAGCGCAAAAGGCTTATAAACGACAATAATTACCTTGCCAGGGAGCCGGGCTGGCTGGCAGAGAGGACTCCGGGCGGCAGGGTGGTGGCAAGGTGGGGCAAGGGCCTGTCTATGTTGGGTCGGCTGACATTCATGGTTGGCACCGATTTCGACCGCGCCGCTCCGACTTGCGTCTTCTCCATGAGGCGCCATAGTTCCGGCCGTTGCTACAACCATGGCGAGAGCCGCGAAAAGCCTTTATACACGACTGTATATTTATGCAAAACCCGAGGCAGTAATGTATAAATATACAGCCATAACGGCTGGTTTTCGGGGGCTGGTTTTCGGAAATTTCCATTAAACCAGGACGGTTTTCGGGGCTGGCGGGAGCATTTCGGGGCACCGCGAGGATCTCAAAAGTAACAACATTTTACAAAACAGGAGTGTTTAGCGCCTTTTCCACCGCTATTTTTGCCACTTGTGAAGATGTTTTTGGAGGTCGCTGCGATGGTCATTTTGGTGCTCGCGATGGTCATTACGATTATAATGACCATCGCGAGCACTAAAATGACGGTTTCGGGTGGTCTGAGAATGCCTGTTTTCGACATCACCGTCCCCAAGGCGAGCGTACGGACAAACGGCAGGAGCCCGAAACACCCTTACCCGATGCCGAAACGGCAGAAATGTATATTTATACATTATCCGAAAAATATTTACGATACGGGATGGCTTATTAAAAAATGCTTTGCCTACGCCCCAAAGGGCTGATTACGCCCGCCGACCGCCTCTATACCATCATGGCGCGCAACTATGCCGACCTGTACCAGCCCGCCCTGGCCACCCAGTGTTACGAGCAGACCTTAGCCACTAAGAACTCGATGGCCCCCACGGCTATAGACAGCCAGTTGAGTGAACTTACGGTCCGATTTGATACCACGCAGAAAGAGTCAGAGTCGGCTATAGCCACGTGAGCCACTACGCCAGTCTTCCTGTCTCATTATCAGGAACGTAGAGATGCCCAATTGTTCTCATGGAGACATCAAAAGTTGGCACGGCAGTAACCTACACCAATATAAGGCGAATATACGTTGCTGAGGCAGCAACAATCACAAGGTGTTTTACTGCCATTTGGGAATTATTCAGTATAATTTGTGGGGGGTATTCAGTAATTTGTAGCCGATTTATTCAGCAATTTGTGGATTTTGAGGGCGATGAGAGCAACGATGACTACTTCTATAGTTAAGATATGAAGAGATGGTATCCTTAATATAATAATGTAAGCCATCGAGGTCATGGTGGGATGTCGGGATACCGATGCTGGTATGCTGATAATGACGGGGGCGGCGCAGCAAGATTTTAGGCGATGTCTGCTCGTTATCGCGTATATTTTGCTAATTTTGCATTACACATGAAGAAGTATAGGATAAGAGAACAATACCGTACCCGCGTCAGGCTGTCGTGTGCCGGCTGCCTTACGGTGGTAGTGCTGGTCATCGTGGCCATCAGCCGCTGCTCGTGCATGTGTACGGACACACATACTGGGACCGACACCCTGCGCGCCACGGGCGTACATCTTAACGACTCGCTCAGCAACGAGGTGGGTAGCAGCCCTGAACTACACGACATGGACTCCATTATGGAGCGCTACCTGCGCCGCTGGGAGATTAACGGTGCCCAACTGGCCATCTCCCGCAACGACTCTCTCCTCTACGCCCGTGGTTTCGGCAAGGCTGACGAAGGAGTAGAGATGCAGCCGAGCCATATCATGCGCATAGCCTCGGTCTCTAAGTTGGTTACGGCCGTGGGCGTAATGAAACTGTGCGACATGGGCCGGCTGCGGCTGTCCGACCGCGTCTTCGGGCCCCACGGCATACTCAACGACACTGCCTATGCCCACGCCATCACCGACAAGCGCTATCTAGACATCACCGTTGAGCAGTTACTGCGCCACAAGGCTGGCTTTACCAACTACGCGGGCGACCCCATGTTCTCTACCCGCTACATCATGATGCAGAACCGACTCACCGAAGCCCCCGACCACCGCACCCTGCTTGGCATCGTACTGCGTCGCCGCCTTGGCTACACCCCTGGCACAGCCCGCCGGTATAGCAATTTGGGGTATATGCTCCTCTCTGAGATTATCGCCCGCCGCTCGGGCATGTCCTACGAGCGCTTTATGCGTACCCAGGTGCTCGAGCCAGCCGGCTGCTACGGTTTCCACATCGCCGGCAACTACTACCGCGACCGTCGGCCCAACGAGAGCCGCTACTATATGCACCTTACCTGCAAGCCCACATACGAGTTTAACAACAGCGGCCGCCTGGTCGAGAAGTGCTATGGCGAGAACGACATCCCCCGTCTGGCCGGAGCTGGTGCCTGGTGTGCCTCGGCCGCCGAGCTGTGCCGCTTAGTGGCATCGATAGACGGCTGCCCTGTGGTGCCCGACATCATCAGCAGGCGCTCGGTAGAAGCCATGACCCGCGAGATGCCCAACCATGACTTCTCCTTAGGCTGGAACTATACCCCCAAGGGCAAGCCATGGGTTCGCACGGGTTCGCTGGTAGGCACCAGCGCCTTAGTGATACACTACCCCGACGGCGAGTGCTGGGTATTTATCACCAACACCAGCACCTGGAAGGGCCATGCCTTCTCGCACGACACGATGGCCCTCTTTGAGCGTCTGCGCAAGAAGTTCGGCCCCGCCATGCCCCGTCGCAATCTCTTCGAGGGCTGACGGTACCGGTGCCGGGACTGCCTGTAATAAGAAAAATGAGGGCTCGGCAAAATAAAAAGGCTGTCAGTACCATGCGGTCTCGCCATTTTTGTCTATATTTGTAGCCATTAAGGCCACTACAGGGCACATTGCCCCCACCGTCTTAACCACCTGCGTAGTGAAGGAGATAGTATTTATACGCCAGAACATTAAGGAGTGGCAGCGGATAGAGCTTATGACAGCCGACCTGCTTACCGAGACACCCGACGACATATCGGCGGCGTACATCCGCGTAACCTCCGACCTGGCCTTTGCCCAGACCCACTATCCCGCGTCGCGCATTACCCTTTACCTGAATAACCTGGCGGTGGTACTGCACAACGCCATCTACCGCAACAAGCGCGAGCGCCGCCTGCGCATTGCCACTTACTGGACCCGAGAGGTTCCCCTCACCCTTTTTCATGCCCGCAGACTACTGCTGGCCTCCCTTGTCATTTTCTTAGTCAGTACGCTGATAGGTGTGATAGGTCAGTTGGCCGACCCCGACTACTGCCGTGTCATCTTAGGCGACTCGTATGTCGACATGACGCTCCGCAACATCGCCGCGGGCAAACCTTTCGATGTCTATTGCTCAGCCCCGGGCAGCGAGATGTTTGCCAGCATCACGGCCAATAATGTCTATGTATCGTTCTTAGAGTTTGTGATGGGCGTGTTTACCAGCCTCTGTACCGGGTTCATGCTCTTTAGCAACGGAGTGATGTTAGGCAGTTTCGAGGCGTTCTTTGCCCAGCATGGGTTGTTCGCGGACTCGTTGCTCACGGTGTTCCTCCATGGCACGCTCGAAATCTCGGCCCTCGTGGTGGCCGGCGCAGCCGGCATCTGCATGGGCAATGGCTGGCTATTTCCAGGCACCTACAGCCGGACAGCCTCCTTCAGGCTCAGCGCCAAGCGCGGGCTCAAGATAGTGGTAGGCACGGTGCCCGTATTCGTGGTGGCGGGCTTCATAGAGGGCTTCCTCACCGGCCATGCCGCCTTGCCCGTCTTGCCACGGCTCATCATCGTGCTACTCTCGGCCGCCTTTGTGGTGTTCTACTACATCGTCTACCCCCGCCAAGTATATCGCAAAACCCATACAACAACCAATTTATAAACAGATGAAAACTACCGTCCGTCCACGTATAGACCTGTATGTGCGCCGCAGCTTCTCCGAGAAGCTCTCGGCCACCTTCGACTTTATCAGCGAGAACATCCGTCCCCTCTTCCGTTACCTCTCGGTCTTCCTGTTGCCCCTGTGTATTGTGGGCGGTGTGTGCTATACCACGCTCATGGGCCAGATAAGCAGTGAGGCAAGCCATGCCTCGTCAGACATGGGCTTCCTGGTGGGACTGGGCACCAACTATCTGTTACTGATGGCGGTCTCGCTGTTTGCGGCAGCCCTGCTTACGGGCGTGGTATATACCCTGATGCAGCAATATTGGGCTCGCCCCAACCGCTTAGAGGGCATCAGCTATACAGAGATAAAGGCCCAGCTGTGGCACAGTGTCCGCAGGTCGGCCGGGGCCCTCGTGCTGGTAGGAATCATAAGCCTGGTGGTCTGTGTGGCTGCATTTGTTGGCAGCGGGGTGCTGATAGCCGCCACCGATGGCTCCCTGCAAATAGGCATGTCCATCCTCGTGATACTGCTCTTAGTGGCCCTTGCCGTGCTGTTCATCCCCTGTACGCTGATATTGCCCTCCTACCTCCTCACGACCGATGCCCTGTGGCCATCGGTCAAGCGGGCGGTGCGCCTGGGCTTCCACGTGTGGGGCGGACTGCTGGGCATGCTCATCGTGCTTTACATGGTCGTTACCCTGGTAAGCTATGCGTTGGGCATACCGTTCATGGGACTCACCATGCTGTCGGCCCTGGCCACGATAGACTCGTCCATGAGTTCGCTGTCGTTTACCTCGTCTACCTGGTTTGTCTTGGTTAGCTACCTTACCGGCATGCTGTTTCTCTATGGTATGTATATGGCCATGGCGGTTATGATGGTGGGCTTAGGGTTCTACTATGGCCATGCCGCCGAGAAGGTTGACGGTGTGTCGATGGACGAGGCCGTCGACAAGTTTGAGGCCCTCGGCGACGGGCAGCCTTCAGACCCGGCCGAGGATGACTTAGGCCTGGCCGACGACACCACGGCTACGGCCGATGCCACCTTAGAGCGCGACATAGACCAGTTTGACAAACTCTGACCCCCTCATGCCAGTGCCAGCCATGACCTCCATGCCCATAGATACCCTCAGCGTAGACAGCACCGTGCTCGCCCCGTGGCAGTCCGATGCCTCCTACGACTACAGTCGCGAGCTGATGCAGAGCGACAAGTCGATATGGGACCAGCTGTCAGACTGGCTTACGACGCTGCTGACCCACACCGCCCACTGGAGCTTTGACTCTGACAGCTCGCTGATATTCTGGATTATCGCCACGGTGGTCATCGTGGGGGCCGTGGTGGCCATCCTGTTCGTCAGGCATCCCGCCCTCTTCATGCGGCAGTCTGTTACGGACAAGTTGGACTACACCGTGACCGAAGACACCATCTACGGCATAGACTTTGACGCCATGATAGCGCGCGCCATGACCCGGGCCGACTACGCAGCCGCCGTAAGGCTGATATACCTGCAGACCCTGCGCCGGCTGAGCGACGCGGGCCGCATCAAGTGGATCAGGTCTAAGGCCCCGATGCAGTATGTGCGCGAGTTGGGCGATGCCCACTTCCGCCAGCTCACCCTGCGCTTCCTGCAAGTGCGCTATGGCGGCTACGCCTGCAGTCAGGCCGAGGCCGACGAGATGCTGCGGTGGCAGCAGGCGGTGTGCCCGCCCACAGAGGAGAAAGGAGGGCCGGCATGAAGAACACCGTCCGTTACCTCCTGTTCATCGTGGCGTTAGTGGTCGCCGTCGTCGTGTTTCAGATGGCCATGCCCCATCGGTTTGACTGGACACCCTCGTTTGGCCACGATGACAAGAACCCCTTTGGGGGCTATGTATTTGACAGCCTGATGGCGCAGACGCTGCCCCAGGGCTACCGGGCTGAGGGCACCACGCTGCGACAGGCCGCCCACGACTCGGTGCTGCGCAATGTGTTAGTGGTGACCGATGGAGCCAGACTTACCTCGGCCAACGTGACCGACATCAGCCATTTGCTCAGTCGGGGTGCCACGGTCATGCTGGTGGGTGTAGACATCCCGCCCGGCGACTCGGCCTACGCGGTCTACCACATGGGCACCACTACCTACAACCACTTTGACTTACAGTACGTAGCCCGCGGTATCGCTAAGCACAGCCCCTACATCTACGACACTATATATTATAGGTATAGCCCCCGCGTCCAGACTGCCGACACCCGTTGCCGACAGGCCGGCCCTCGCTATGCCAATGCCGAGTATCGCGTGCTGGACGACCTTGTCTGCAGCTATATCGAGAGCGACACGGCCCGAGCCCACCGTGGCAAGATGCGCGCCATAGCCTACATGGCCAAGGGCCACAGCTATATGGACCAGCCCCCTGGCCATCACTTCACGGTAGCCGCCCTGCAGCCACGCGGCCGCGGACGGCTGGTGCTGGTGAGCACGCCGCTGCTGTTTACCAACTATGGCATCCTGGACCCTGCGTCAAGACCCTACGTGCTCAGGCTGATGAACCTGTTGTCGGCCCGCGCCACCGTGAGGCTCGACGCGTCGATGGCTGGCGGAGCCGTGATAGGCACTGAGGCCGACAGGCACAACGAGACGGCTCTGTCGTTCATCGCCGCGCACACCGCGCTGCGCTGGGCTTACTACACGCTGTTGGTGGGCCTTGTGCTGTTCTTCGTCTTCTCCGCCAAGCGCCGCCAGCGCGTCATACCCATCATCACGGCGCCCGCCAACAATGACCTGGAGTTTGTAAAGCTCATCGGGCGTCTCTACTTCGAACGCCATGACAACGCCGACCTGGTGCTGAAGCGCTACGCGGCCCTGGCCGACACGCTGCGCACTGACGAGGACATAGACCTGACCGACCGCCGGAGGCTGGAGGCCAACTTAGAGGAGGTGGCCCAGCTCACCGGACTGCCCGTGGCCGACATACGCCGACTGGTGAACGAGGTACGCAATCTGCGCGATCAGCAACTACAGGTAGACGATGCCACCATGATGAGGCTCGTACGGCAGATGGACGAACTGACACAACGACTATAACCCCACAATAAGCTAAAGGAGAACTAATAGATATGGAAGAACTATCCAACACCATGGCGCCCAGCGCCGAGAAGATACAGGCCCTGCGCGCCAGTATCGCCCAGACTATAGTAGGCCAGGCCCAGGCCACCGACCTGCTGCTTACCACCCTCATAGCCGGCGGCCACGTGCTGATAGAGGGCGTGCCCGGCGTGGCCAAGACCCTGATGGCGCGGCTCATGGCCCGCCTGGTCGACGCGACATTCTCGCGGGTGCAGTTTACCCCCGATCTCATGCCGAGCGACGTCTTAGGCACCACGGTGTACAACATGAAGACCTCAGACTTTGACTTCCACCCCGGGCCGGTATTCGCCGACATGGTGCTGGCCGATGAGATAAACCGTGCGCCGGCCAAGACCCAGGCCGCGCTGTTCGAGGTGATGCAGGAGGGCCAGGTTACCGTCGACGGCGTTACCCACGCGATGAGCCCCGTGTTTACCATCATCGCCACGCAGAACCCGGTAGAGCAGGAGGGTACCTACAAGTTGCCCGAGGCTCAGCTGGACCGTTTCCTGATGAAGATTACGATGGGCTATCCCACTACCGACGAGGAGATAGAGATACTGACCCGCCACCTGGCGGCCGACAGTTTTGCCCAGGTGGCCCAGGTAGAACCCGTGCTGTCGCAGGCCGACCTGCTGGCCCTGCGCGCCGCCGCCCGAGCCGTGCGGGTCGAAGCCTCGCTGGTGCGCTACATCGCCGAGATAGTAGCCCAGACGCGCCATAGCAAGGCGGTCTACCTGGGGGCCTCGCCCCGTGCCTCGGTGTGCATACTCATGGCCGCCCAGGCCTACGCCCTCATCCAGGAGCGCACCTTTGTGGTACCCGATGACATCAAAGCCGTGGCCCCCTACGTGATGCATCACCGGCTGATACTCACCGCCGAGGCCGAGATGCAGGGCTACACGCCCCTGCAGGTGGCCCAGCGCCTGATAGACAAGGTCGAGGTTCCTAAGTAACGCTGCCGGCATGTACCTTACCCCTCGCTTTTATCTCGTACTCATAGCTGTGGCGGCCGTCATGGCGGCCGGCTATGCCTGGGCACCCCTGCTCACGGTAGGGCAGGCCCTGTTGTGCCTGTTAGTCCTGGCTGTCGTGGCCGAGACGGCGGCGCTCTATGGGTGGAGGGCCATCAGTGCCATGCGCACGTGTCCGGAGCGGCTGTCCAATGGTGACGACAACGAGATAGACATCCGCGTGGAGAGCACCTACCCCTTTGGCACGCGGCTAACCATCATTGACGAGCTGCCCTTCGTCTTTCAGCGGCGCGACGTGGCCTTCGCCCTGCACCTCGGGGCCAGGAGTGGTGCCACGGTTACCTACAGCCTGCGGCCGGTACAGCGGGGTGTCTACGGGTTCGGACATATCCGCGTGTTTGCCACCACGGCCATCTCTTTGGTACAGCGCCGCTACACCTGCGGGGCTCCGCAGGACGCCCGGGTGTACCCGGCTTATCAGCAGCTGCGCCACTACGAGCTGCTGGCCATCAGCAACCGACTGCAGGACATGGGTATCAAGCGCATCAGGCGCGCGGGCAACAACACGGAGTTCGAGCAGATCAAGGAGTACGTCCAGGGCGACGAGTTTCGTACCATCAACTGGAAGGCGTCGGCCCGCCGCCATCAGCTCATGGTCAACGTGTATCAGGCCGAACGCTCCCAGCAGGTATTCTGCGTGATAGACAAGGGGCGGGTCATGCAGCGCGCCTTCGCAGGCATGACGCTGTTAGACTATGCCGTCAATGCGTCGTTAGTGCTGTCGTATGTGGCCATACACAAGGCCGACCAGGCTGGGCTCATCACCTTTAACGAGCGCATGGACACCCTGCTGATGCCCTCGCGCCGCCCGGCCCAGATGGAACGTATCATGGAGAGCCTGTATGCCGTGCGCACCGATTTCGGTGAGACCGACTACTCGGCGCTGGTGGCTGGGGTAGAGCAGCGCGTAAGCAAGCGGTCGCTGCTGATTCTCTTTACCAACTTCACCGACGGGCAGAGCCTGGACCGCCAGCTACCCTACCTATGCCAGGTGGCCCGCCGCCACCGCCTGCTGGTGGTCTACTTCGAGAACAGTGCCCTGCACGACTACCTCGGCACGCGCCCCCACAGCACTGAGGACTACTATACCCACGTGGTGGCTCAGCAGATGGAGCGCAGCCAGCAACTCATCGTGAGCCGACTGGCCCAGCGTGGCATCCTCAGTCTGCGTACCACCCCCGACCGCCTCTCGGTCGACGTTATCAACAAGTACTTGGAAATTAAGCAAAACGAGTGGTAAGATGAAGACCTCGGACATCGTGACAAGCCAGTATGTAAGCATCACCCAGACCCCGGCGGGCGTGGGCGAACGTGTGTTGGCGCGACTCATAGACATGGTGATACTATTCATCTATCTGGTAACCCTATACAGGCTCGGCCCATGGGACTGGGTAATCCATGTCTATGACGGCGTGGTCAGCTATATCATATACGTGTTGCTCCAGCTCCCCGCTATATTCTACTCGCCCCTCTGCGAGTACTTCATGGACGGGCAGACGCTGGGCAAGCTCATCATGCGCACCCGCGTGGTGATGGTCGACGGTGCGGCCCCCACCTTAGGAGCCATCCTGCTGCGGTGGGTGTTCATGGTGGTCGACGTGTACTTCTCCTGCTTAGGCATCATCTTCATTATCTGCACGCGGCGTAACCAGCGGCTGGGCGACCTGGCTGCGGGAACCATGGTGATACGCGCCCCGCGCAAGGAGCAGATGCACCTGTCGCTCGACGAGTTCTACTATGCCAGCCCCGACTACACCCCCGTCTACCCCGAGGTGCAGCAGCTGTCGTTAGGGCAGGCCGATGTAATCAGCCGTATGCTCAACGACCGCAAGGTGTACAGCGATGAGCAGGTTCACCGTCTGGTGCAGAAAGTAGAGCAGCTCTTAGACATCCGCCACCACGAGCCATCGGATACCGCCTTTCTCCAGACCATTCTGCACGACTACCAGTACTATGCTTTGCAAGTGATTTAAGCAAGGCGGCCCTCCTAAGTTCCCCCGAACAATAGATTATGCTGCCCAAGATGGGCCACGGGCACCCCCGCATGGGCTAAGCGCGCTGAAAGCACGCTCCCAGGGCCAGAGAAGATGACAAGGGGCAATGCCATGATGCCGTGGGTAATATCGTGTGAGCACCGCGCGCTGGCTGGTGGCCATCCACAAAATCGTGTCGGCCGACCTTTCCACTTCCCGGAGCCATCTTTAGCGCGCTGGGAGCCGTCATTAGAAACGCAAAGGCCGGTCTTTTAGTCTCGCCCAACGGTCATTCGGCTGCTCTTTGTACTTTCTTACCTTTTTACCCTCTTACATTTCTCCGTAAAGACAGGTCTCCATGGAAGGGGTGACAACCTCCATGCTTCCAGAGGGCTTCTCTACCCCACAGCTTTTTACCTTTTTGCGCTTTTACCTTTTTACTTTTCTACCCGTGGTGGCTGCCAGCCAATAGGAAACTGGCTTTTTCTATCATTTTTATTCATTTTAAGCCACTCGCCACTATCATATCGGAAATAATGCGTAACTTTGTAACTTGGTAGAATGATTTTCATACTTATATAACACATAAATAAACCCTATGAGAAAGAAGAATTTTCTTTTGCTGCTCATGCTGGCAATTGTCGGCATGGCACATGCACAGCTCAACATGGTGATACCTGCCGATACCGCCATCCGTCAGGGCAAATTGGCCAACGGACTTACTTACTACATCCGTCACAACGGGTGGCCCGAGCACCGCGCCAACTTTTATATAGCCCAGAAAGTTGGCTCGCTGCAGGAGGACGAAAGCCAGCGTGGCCTGGCCCACTTCCTGGAGCACATGTGCTTCAACGGAACTGAACATTTCGCCGACAACAACGTGATACGCTATCTGGAAACACTCGGCGTGCGTTTTGGAGCTGACCTCAACGCTTACACCAGCATCGACCAGACGGTGTACAACATCGACAACGTGCCTACGACGCGTCAGTCGGCGCTCGACTCTTGTCTGCTCATCCTCTATGACTGGGCCAACGCCCTTACCCTGGCCCCCAAGGAGATAGACAAGGAGCGCGGCGTGATACACGAGGAGTGGCGTCTGCGCTCGAGCGCCTCGCAGCGCATGCTCGAGCGCTCGCTGCCCATCCTCTACCCTGGCAGCAAGTACGGACAGCGCATGCCCATCGGCCTGATGAGCGTAATAGACAACTTCAAGTATCAGGAGCTGCGCGACTACTACGAGAAGTGGTATAACCCTGAGAACCAAGGCATCATCGTGGTGGGCGACGTAGACGTGGACCACACCGAGCAGATGATAAAGAAGCTCTTCGGGGCCATCAAGGCCACTCCTGGCGCTGGTAAGGTGGTAGACGAGCCCGTGCCAGACAACGCCCAGCCCATCGTGGTGATAGAGAAGGATAAGGAACAGGCCAACAACGTGGTACAGATAATGCTGAAACACGACGCTGTGCCCGACAGCCTGCGCTCTACCCTGATGTACATGGTAAGCGAGTACGCCAAGGCACTGGGCGAGAGTATGCTCAACGCCCGGTTCAACGAGGCCGTGCAGAAAGCCGACTGCCCCTACATAGGAGCATCGTCCAGCGACGGCAACTACATCTTCGCCAAGACCAAGGATGCCTTCACCGTGGGTGTAGCCCCCAAGGAGGGACAAACCGAGGTGGCCCTGACCGCCGCCCTGGAAGAGGTGCGCCGCGCCACCGAGTATGGTTTCACCGCCACCGAGTTTGAGCGCGCCCGCCAAGATGCCCTGAGCTCGCTCGAGAAGCAGTACAGCAACCGCGACAAGCGCACTAACAGCCAGCTGTACAGCCAGATTATAGATCACTTCCTCAGCAACGAGGCCATGCCTTCCATCGACCTCAAGTACTCTATCCTGAAGCAGGTACTGCCTTCGCTCAAAGTTAAGATGGTCAATGAGATGTTCAAGGAACTCGCCACGCTCAAGGACAGCAACCTGGTGGTGATGAACTTCAACGTAGAGAAAGACGGAGCCACCTATCCCACCAAGGAGGGTCTGCTGGCTGCCATAGACAAGGCTCGCAAGGCCGACATCAAGCCCTATGTGGACAACGTGAAGAACGAGCCGCTCATCAAAAAGCTGCCCAAGGCCGGCCGCATAGTCAAGGAGACCGAGAATAAGGTGCTGGGCTACAAGGAACTTACCCTGAACAACGGCATCAAGGTGTGCCTGAAGAAGACCGACTATAAGAAGGACGAGGTACGCCTCTGGGGCCAGTGCAAGGGCGGCACTTCGCTCTACGGCAAGGCCGACTGGGCCAACCTGCAGATGTTTAACCAGGTGATAGGTGTATGCGGCCTGGGCGACTTCAGCAGCACTGAGCTGGATAAGGCTCTGGCTGGCAAGGTGGCCAATGCCGACCTCTCGATGGACGAGTCTGCCGTGCACGTAAGTGGTAGCTCTACCCCCACCGACGTGGAGACCATGCTGCAGATGACATACCTCTATCTGACCAACATCAACAAGGACCAGGACGCGTTCAACAGCCTGATGAGCTCTATGGCCGTGAGCCTGAAGAACCGTTCCTCGAACCCCATGAGTGCTTTCTCTGACAGTCTGTCGGCTACCTGGTATGGCCACGACCCACGTGTGCGCGCCATCAAGGAGAGCGATCTGAAGGACGTAAACTACGATCGCATCCTGAAGATAGCCAAGGAGGCTACGGCAAACCCTGCCGCCTTCAGCTATACCATCGTGGGCAACTTCGACGAGGCTAAGCTGCGCACACTCATCTGCCAGTATCTCGGCGCACTGCCTGCCAAGAAGAAAGCCAAGGCTGGCCACCGCATAGGCAACCTGGCCCGTGGCGAGGTGGTAAATAACTTTACCCGCAAGATGGAGACGCCTAAGGCCATGAACATCACCTTGTGGTACAACGACAAGATGCCCTGGACACAGGAGAACTCTATCAAGGCCAACGTGGCGGGCCAGGTGCTCACCATGATCTATCTGCAGAAGATACGCGAGGATGCCAGCGCTGCTTACTCGGTGGGTGCCAGCGGCAGCCAGATTCACCATGAGGACGGCTACACCGTGGCAGAGCTGTACGCCCAGTGCCCCGTCAAACCGGCCAAGGCCGACATTGCCCGCGCCATCCTGCTGCGCCAGGCCGACTCGCTGGCCATCACCTGCGACGAGCAGATGCTGCAGAAGGTCAAGGAGCAGATGCTCAAGCAGCACGAGATAAGTGTAAAGACCAACAGCTACTGGCTCAACACCATCAAGCGCTATGCTCAGTATGGCGTAGACTGGTACACTAACTACAGCAGCATCGTCCAGGCCATCAAGCCACAGGATATCTGCAACTTCATGAAGGAGTTCCTCAGCCAGAAGAACCGCATTGAGGTGGTTATGCTGCCTGCCGACCAGAAAGAAGACAACAAATAATAATCGACGCAAAGACAGAAAGACCATGTCATACCTCTTTTCATCCGAATCGGTATCTGAAGGCCACCCCGATAAGGTGGCCGACCAGATATCCGATGCGCTGTTAGACCAGTTTCTGGCCTACGACGACCATGCCCACTGCGCCATCGAGACCTTCGTAACCACCGGACAGGTGGTTATCATGGGCGAGGTGACCTCTGAAGCTTATATAGACCTGCAGACCATAGCCCGCAAGACTATCAAGAAGATAGGTTACACCAAGGCCGAGTACCAGTTTGACGGCAACTCGTGCGGCATCCTCAGCGCCATTCACGAGCAGAGCGCCGACATCAACCGCGGTGTGAGCCGTGCCGTCGAGGACGACCAGGGCGCCGGCGACCAGGGCATGATGTTCGGCTACGCCTGCAACGAGACCGATAACTACATGCCCGTGTCGCTCGACCTGGCTCACCTCATCATGACTACCCTCGCCGACATACGCAAGGAGGGCCGACAGATGACCTACCTGCGTCCCGATGCCAAGAGTCAGGTCACGGTAGAGTACAGCGACGACAACGTGCCCCTGCGCATCGACACCATCGTGGTGAGCACGCAGCACGATGAGTTTGACAGCGACGACCAGCGCATGCTCGACCGCATCAAGGCCGATGTCATCAACATCCTCATGCCCCGCGTCAAGGCCCAGATACTCTCTGACAAGGTGCTCGCCCTCTTCGGCGACGACATCAAGTACTACGTCAATCCCACGGGCAAGTTTGTCATCGGCGGCCCTCACGGCGATACCGGCCTTACCGGCCGCAAGATCATCGTGGATACCTACGGTGGCAAGGGTGCTCACGGAGGTGGTGCCTTCTCAGGCAAAGACTCGAGCAAGGTAGACCGCTCGGCCGCCTATGCCGCCCGCTATATAGCCAAGAACATGGTAGCCGCCGGCGTGGCCGACGAGATACTGGTTCAGCTGGCCTACGCCATCGGTGTGGCCGAACCTGTGAGCATCTACGTCAACACCTATGGCCGCAGCCATGTGGCCATGAGCGACGGCGAGATAGCCCAGAAGATCAAGCAGATGTTTGACCTGCGTCCCAAAGCCATCGAGCGCCGCCTCAAGCTGCGCCAGCCTATGTATCTCGAGACGGCAGCCTATGGCCACATGGGCCGCAAGAACAAGGTAGTACGTAAGACGTTCACCAGTCACTACCACGAGACCCTCACCATGGAGGTAGAGCTCTTCACGTGGGAGAAACTGGACTGCGTGGCCGACATCCGTAAAGCCTTCGGTATAGCATGACGCAACAGCAGACAGACACATTATCAATAGCGCCGGGCGAGGCCGCTGGCACACAGCCGTCGGCAGCCCGGCACCACGAGCTCACCCCAGCCGAGGTGCTGAGCTGGCTGCCGCGTACGGCCACGCCCGAACAGATGGACTCGGCTATACAGGCACACATCAAGCCGTCGCAGATAACCTGGAGCCAGTGTCCAGACACGCTCCACCTGCCAGGATGGCCAGCAGGCAAAAGCTACGAGCGCTACAGTCTGCCACAATATTATAAGGAATCCTTCTTCTCGAAGGATTCCCTTTTTCACCCCGAACTACAGGGAGGCCGCCTGGGAGTGGCCGGCACTCCTATGCCCTACACCATAGCCAGCGACAACTTCTTCGTAAGCATCCTCTTGGGGTGCTTCATCCTCATCATGGTAGCCTTTACCCAGAGCAAGAGTTTCTTTGTACGCCAGGCCAAAAAGTTCTTCTACGTACCACGTTCAGAGGCCACCACCGAGGTTCCCGAGACCTCCAATGAGATACGTTTCCAGATAGCCCTGCTGGTACAGACCTGCCTGATGCTTGGGCTGTGTTTCTTCTTCTACGCCCGAACCCGCATCGGCGAAACCTTTATGATAGACACCTATCAGGTGGTGGCTATCTATGTGGGGGTAGTAGCCGCCTATTACCTTGTCAAGTTCGCCTTGTCATGGGTGGTAACCTGGGTATTTTTCAATGGTAAAGAAAACTTACAAAACCAAAAGGCCATGCTCTTCGTGGCCGTCTCTGAAGGTGTGGCGTTATTCCCCATTGTCATGTTGCAGGTATTTTTTGAAATGCCCGTGAGTATTACCCTGTTTTATACCGTTTCTACTATCATTCTTGCTAAATTGCTGACACTATGCAAGCAGTTTATTATTTTTTTTAGGGACAAGACGTTCAGTCTGCAAATTATTTTGTACTTTTGTGCCCTTGAAATCGTGCCTTTGCTCACTTTGTGGGGCGTGCTGACCACGATTAATGGTTATTTGAAAATAAATTTTTAGTACAGAAGCAATGAAGAAAATCATGATTTCGCAGCCGAAACCTTCAAGTAATAAGTCTCCCTACTTCGACATAGAGAAGGAGTACGGGGTGAAGTGCATTTTCCGCCCATTCTTCAAGGTTGAAGGATTTACAGCCAAAGAATTCCGTCAGCAGAAAATCAACCTGTTAGACTACACGGCCGTGGTGTTCACATCGCGCCACGCTATCGACAACTACTTCAACTTGGCGAAAGAAATGCGTATCACTATACCTGAGGACATGAAGTATTTTTGTGTATTGGAGACCATCGCGCTCTATATACAGAAGTATGTACAGTACAGGAAGCGCAAGGTTTTCTTTAGTAACACGGGCAAGATCAACGACCTCATCCCCCTTATGGTAAAGCATAAGAATGAGAAGTACCTGGTACCCATGAGCGACGTACATAATGACGATGTGAAGAATATGCTCAACGAGAAGAAGCTACACCATGCCGAGTGCGTGATGTACCGTACCGTGAGCAACGACTTTGATGACGAGGAGAAGAAGAACTTCGACTTTGATATGCTGGTGTTTTTCAGCCCGACAGGCGTAAAGGCTCTGAAGAGCAACTTCCCCGACTTCAAGCAGGGCAATGTCAAGATTGGTGCCTTCGGACCGGCCACGGCTAAGACGGTGACCGATGAGGGGTGGCGGCTGGACCTCCAGGCACCCACCAAGGAATGTCCCTCCATGACCAGTGCCCTCAAGGCATACCTTAAAGAGAACAAGTAAACCATCTGCACCATACTATGTCTGCTGCTGTGTCTTTTACGCTGTCCAAGCAAGAGCGAATCTGCAGCAAAAAGCTGATAGAAGAGCTTTTTACAGATACGGGGAGCCGCTCGATGACGGCTTTCCCATTGAGGGCTGTGTTCCTGAAACGACAGCAGACCGATGGCGAGCCGCAGGCAGCCATGCTGGTAAGCGTGCCCAAGCGCTACTTCAAGCGTGCGGTAAAGCGCAACCGGGTTAAAAGACAGGTGCGTGAGTCGTTTCGCCATAACAAGCATCTCCTGGACGACAAGCTACAGGCTGGCCACTATGCCGTGGCCATAGCCTTTGTCTGGCTGACCGACAGCCAGTACTCCACGGCCGAGGTTGAGCACAGAGTGGTCCAGTTACTGACCCGAATTAACGAGCGCCTATGACTCCCTTGCCGCACATGATGACAGCCCTGAGCAAGGCCGTAACCTGGATATTGGTAGCCCCTATCATTTTTTACCAGAAGTTTATCACCCCTTACACCCCGGCTTCCTGCCGGTTTACCCCCACCTGCTCTGAATATGCCCGACAGGCCCTGGTCAAGTACGGGCCCATCAAGGGACTGGCCTTAGCCATCTGGCGCATACTCAGGTGTAACCCCTGGGGAGGATCGGGCTACGACCCGGTACCCTGAGCATATTACCCGACTATTCAAAAGAAACAAAAAATAAATAAAAGCAAATCCGATGAAAAACTTTGTTGAAGAACTGAAATGGCGCGGCATGCTGGCACAGATTATGCCTGGCACCGAAGAATTTCTCCAGAAGCACATGGTTTCTGCTTACCTGGGTACCGACCCTACAGCAGACTCACTCCATATTGGCCACCTCTGCGGCATTATGATGCTGCGTCACCTGCAGCGCTGCGGCCACAAGCCCTACCTGTTAGTGGGTGGCGCCACGGGTATGATAGGCGACCCGTCGGGCAAAAGCCAGGAGCGCAACCTGCTGGATGCTGATACGCTGTACCACAACCAGGAGTGTATCAAGAAACAGGTGTCCAAGTTCCTTGACTTTGACGGCTCGGAGCCCAACAAGGCCGAGATGGTGAACAACTACGACTGGATGAAGGACTTCACTTTCCTTGACTTCGCCCGCGAGGTGGGTAAGCACATCACCGTTAACTACATGATGGCTAAGGACAGCGTGCAGAAGCGCCTCAACGGCGAGGCCCGCGATGGTCTGTCTTTCACTGAGTTTACCTACCAGCTACTCCAGGGCTACGACTTCCTCTACCAGTACCAGAAGTACGGCGTGCGCCTCCAGTTGGGCGGCAACGACCAGTGGGGCAACATGACTACCGGTACCGAGCTCATCCGCCGCACCCTGGGCCCCGAGGCCGAAGCCTACTGCCTCACCTGTCCGCTTATCACTAAGTCTGACGGCAAGAAATTTGGCAAGACCGAAAGCGGCAACATCTGGCTCGACCGCAACCGCACCACCCCATACGCCTTCTACCAGTTCTGGCTCAACGTGGCCGATGACGAGGCCGAGAAATACATCAAGATATTCACCTCTCTGGACCGCGAGACCATTGAGGGCCTCATCGCCGAGCACCGCCAGGACCCCGGACGCCGTGTTCTGCAGCGCCGGCTGGCCGAGGAGGTGACCGTGATGGTTCACTCTGCCGAAGACCTGCAGATGGCAGTCGAGGCTTCGAACATACTCTTTGGCAAGGCCACCAAGGAGAACCTTCAGAAGCTGGACGAGGCTACCCTGCTCGACGTGTTTGCCGGCGTGCCTCACTTCGAGCTGGCCAAGGACCAGTTAGGGCAGCCTGCCGTAGAGCTCTTTACCCGCGACGATGTCAAGATATTTGCCAGCAAGGGCGAAATGCGTAAGCTCGTACAGGGCGGAGGCGTGTCGCTCAACAAGGAGAAGCTCACCGCCTTTGACCAGGTGGTTACAGCCGATGACCTCATCGATGGCAAGTATCTGCTCGTACAACGCGGCAAGAAGAACTACTATCTCGTTACCGTAAAATAAACCCGCGGGCATACCGCTCATCATAAGAAAGCGCCCCGGTGTGGCAAGGACATCGCTATAAGATGCCTGCTGCCACGCCGGGGCGCTTTCTTGTTATTCCGGGGCCGACGATGGCTATCTGCCCATCGCGACAGCAAAACCATAGGCCATGGGCCTACCACCAGGGGCTACGCGCAGCCTGCTAATCCAGAAGCCGTATCATGCCCAGGCCCTGCTGGCTCACGATGCAGACGTTGCCATTGGGGCCCCGCCACACCCAGTCCTTGACAGAGAGTGAGTAGCGTATGGCCCAGGTATCGGGGTCTATCACCACGAAGCTATTGAACTGGCCGGAGCCAAAAGTAGTCGAGTAGACATAGCGGCTGCGGCGACTGTGGCATTGGCCGGCAGGAATAATCTGCACCCGTCCGTCGATCGTCACCAGGATAGCGCAAACAGAGAGCCATCAAGCTTGGTTGGGTGGCCATCCACGTAATCTCCGAGACAGACCTTTACATTTCCCGGAGCCGTCATTAGCACGCTGAAAGCCGCCATTAGACGGCTAAAGGTCGACCATCTCATTTTCCATAGTTGCCAGCACCGCCCGTATCAGGGAAGCCACGGCCTCCGCGTATGCCGCCAGACGGATCGCAAAAAGCGCGGCTGTTGCGAAAAAATCATGCTAAAATTTGGCCATTGTCTATAAAAGTGCTAATTTTGCAGGGCAGATTGTTCTATGGTGTAATGGTAGCACAACAGGTTTTGGTTCTGTTTGTGGTGGTTCGAATCCGCCTAGAACAACATTCCCCTGCATCAGTATATACCCCCGCAGCAGTTTACAGTGTAAGCCCTGCGGGGGTATATGTTGTCAGGGCACCACACGTCGCGGCCGAGCCACCCCTGCGGGCAGCCTCCATACACGGTGTAACTATCATGGGGCGGCGGGCCGTCTTTTTTAATTGCGAAATGTTTAGAAATAAGCACGTTACTTGCCAATATTTTTGTAATTTTGCACCTATATTATAAATACGATCGTTTTTATGGAAAAGAAATTCAAGCGCACCACCGTGACGGCAGCCCTTCCCTATGCCAACGGAGGTGTACATATCGGCCACCTGGCTGGCGTCTACGTGCCTGCTGATATCTATGTAAGGTATCTGCGACTGAAGAAACAGGACGTAATATTCATCGGCGGAAGCGACGAGCACGGTGTGCCCATCACCATACGGGCCAAGAAAGAAGGCATAACGCCTCAGGACGTGGTAGACCGCTATCACACCATGATTAAGAAGTCGTTCGAGGAGTTTGGCATCAACTTCGACATCTACAGCCGTACCACCAGCAAAGTTCACAACAAGCTGGCCTCCGACTTCTTCCGCAAGCTCTACGACGAGGGCAAGCTCGAGGAGAAGGAAACCGAGCAGTACTACGATGAAGAGGCTCACCAGTTTCTGGCCGACCGCTATATCGTAGGCGAGTGCCCCCACTGCCACAACCTCAACGCCTATGGCGACCAGTGCGAGAAGTGCGGCAGCGACCTGAGCCCCATGGAGCTTATCAACCCCCACTCTACCATCAGCGGCTCTAAGCCCGTGATACGTAAGACCAAGAACTGGTATCTGCCCCTCAACCAGTATCAGGACTGGCTCAAACACTGGATCCTGGACGAGCACAAGGAGTGGCGCCCCAACGTGTACGGACAGTGCAAGAGCTGGCTGGACATGGACCTGCAGCCACGCGCCATGACGCGCGACCTGGACTGGGGCATACCCGTGCCCGTAGAGGGTGCCGAGGGCAAGGTGCTCTACGTGTGGTTCGACGCTCCCATCGGCTATATCTCTAACACCAAGGAACTCTGCGATGCCCATCCCGAGAAGTGGGGTAGCTGGGAGAAGTGGTGGAAGGACGAGGACACCCGCCTCGTACACTTCATCGGCAAGGACAACATCGTCTTCCACTGTATCATCTTCCCCACCATGCTCAAGGCTCATGGCGGCTACATCCTGCCCGACAATGTGCCGGCCAACGAGTTCCTCAACCTGGAGAACGACAAGATATCGACCTCTAAGAACTGGGCTGTATGGCTCCACGAGTACCTGGTAGACCTGCCGGGCAAGCAGGACGTACTGCGCTACGTGCTCACCGCCAACGCCCCAGAGACCAAGGACAACAACTTCACCTGGAAGGATTATCAGGAGCGCAACAACTCGGAGTTGGTGGCCATCTACGGCAACTTTGTAAACCGTGCTCTGCAACTCACCAAGAAGTATTGGGGAGGCGTAGTGCCGGCCTGCGGCGAGCTGCAGGAGGTAGACCGCCAGGCGCTCAACGAGTTCAAGGATGTCAAAGAGAAGGTCGAGAACTGCCTCGATGTCTTCAAGTTCCGCGAAGCTCAGAAAGAAGCCATGAACTTGGCGCGTATAGGCAACAAATACATCACCGAGTGCGAGCCCTGGAAGGTCTGGAAGACCGACCCCAAGCGCGTGGAGACCATACTCAACATCAGCCTGCAGCTGGTGGCCAACCTGGCCATCGCCTTTGAACCCTTCCTGCCCTTCTCGTCAGAGAAACTGCGCAAGATGATCAACATGGAGTCATTCGACTGGAGCCAGCTGGGTCAGACTGACCTGCTGCAAGCCGGCCATCAGTTGGCCGAGCCTGAGCTGCTCTTCGAGAAGATAGACGACGAGGTCATAGAGCGTCAGCTGCAGAAGCTCGAGGACACCAAGCGGGCCAACGCGGCAGCCGCCTACAAGGCCGAGCCGGTCAAGGAGACCTGCAGTTTCGAGGATTTTGAGAAGCTGGACATCCGTGTGGGCCACATCAAGGACTGCCAGAAGGTAAAGAAGTCGAAGAAACTGCTGCAGTTTACCATCGACGATGGTACCGGCACGGACCGCACCATACTCAGTGGCATCGCCGCCTACTACGAGCCCGAGCAGCTGATAGGCAAGGATGTGCTCTTTGTGGCCAACTTCGCCCCCCGCAAGATGATGGGCATCGAGAGCCAGGGCATGATACTCTCGGCTGTCAACTTCGACGGCTCGCTCAACGTTACCACCACACTTGGCGAGGTTAAACCGGGCAGCCAGGTAGGCTAACCCCACACCCGCCATCGCTAAAAGGAAAGGGAAATGACTAAATTCTCCCTTTTCTTTTATCCTTAGCGATTTTTCGGCCACCCGGGCAGCAGCCCGTGCCGCCGCCCCAATAGATACTATAACCCAAACCACAATACAAACCGACGATGGCATCACAGCGACTATATCCCATAGGCATACAGACCTTCAGAGAGATTAGAACAGGCCTGTACCGCAGCCTGCTGCCCCATTACATAGGACAGAACACGGCTAAGGGCACCACCACCATTGCCAAGATGTCGGCCCTTATCCGTCGCGGCGACTTGGACGGTGCCCTGCAGATGCTCCAGACATATCTCACCACCATCCCTTACTGCGATAACGCCAACTCCAAGGGGCATTACCAACAGATGATGTACGTCATCTTCTCTATCCTGGACCACTATGTCGACGTAGAGGAACGCACCGCTACCGGGCGGGTAGACATGGTACTGCGTACCGCTACCCACATATACCTCTTTGAGTTCAAACTTAACAAGAGTGCACAGGTAGCCATGAGTCAGATAGACCTGAAGCACTATCCTGCGCGGTTTGCCCTCAGTGGGCTGCCCGTAGTAAAAGTAGGTGTCAATTTCGATGTTGCTACTCACAACATTGCTGACTGGATAGTATCACCGGCATAAAATATTACTCTATAGATAATTACAATACATGAAAAGAACCGTCTTTCTTTCTTTGCTTTTATTTGTTATCACAGCTGTGATGGCACAAAATATAGATTATATACCTGTTGATTTGGGCTTGTCTGTCAAATGGTGTGGTATCGATTTATGTGATTCCAACGGACAGACACTTTACTTCCAATGGGGAGAGACACAAGGATATAAGCGCTTTAATAGAAATTGGAAACAAAGCGATTATCTACCTGCAAAAGAGGTAAATCTCAAATCTGGAGATATGGCGTATATATTTAGATTCAAGGAGCAACTCTTAAAACGTTGTGATGAGAACTACATCCTTAAAAAGGAATACGATGCAGCCAATATCTTACTACAAGGAAAATGGCGTATGCCGACTACCGAGGAATGGAAAGAACTATTGGAAAAATGCACTTTGGTATGGGAAGTACACAATTCAAAAGGATATTTAAGGGTAACAGGTCCCAATGGTAACTACATATATCTTATAGCTAACGGATGGTATTCTTTGTACCCAAGTGTAGAATTTGAAATTAATAAGGGTACAATGTGTTGTTATTGGTCTGGTGATATTAAGGGTAGTTCTGTACACAACAATAATTACATTGCCATCTTTGTTGCTTCTCGGTACAAGAATCAACTCCAAGCCAGTCTCCAAGACACCGATTGTCCAGCAGACGGGCGACCTATTCGTCCTGTCTATGACGATCGGATGCCCCAGCCTAAGCCAGTGGTGGTTACAAAGAATGTACCTACCTTCGCCTGGGCAACCGTTCCTGCCATCACCACGCTGAGCAGCGTGAAAATCTCGGTAGGCATCCAGTCCAAGAGCCACATCACGTCTACCCACGTCTACGTGAACGGACAGCTATACCGCGGCATCAAGGCGGTGAGCAACGATGGGGCCGACATGCGTATAGAGCAGACCCTGCCACTCACAGAGGGTAGTAATATTATAAAGGTGAGCGCCACCAATGCTGACGGAACAGCCACCACGGAGCGCACCATCGTCCGCCAGGGTGTCAAGCCCGTAGTGGTAACCCAGGGCAAGCGCATAGCCTTGGTAATAGGCAACGCCAACTATCCCGAACAGCGCCTGGTAAACCCACAGAACGATGCCACCGACATGGCGGCCAAACTCAAGTCCTTAGGGTTCGAGGTTATCCTGCTACAGGACGGCACCAAGAAGCAGGTAGAGGATGCCATCAATACCCTGGGCCAACGCGCCCGTGGCTACGACGTCGCCATGTTCTACTATGCGGGTCACGGCATACAGTACAAGGGTGCCAACTATCTTATCCCTGTCAATGCCAATCTCCGCTCGGCCAGCGACATCGAGTACGAATGTACCGACATGGGCCGCGTCCTGTCCAAGCTCGACGAGTCGGGCTGCAAGATGAAGATAATAGCTCTCGATGCCTGCCGCAACAATCCCTTTGAGCGCAGTTGGTATCGCGGCACGGCCAGTCAGGGCCTCACCGCTGTCAACGCTCCCGTTGGCACCTTTATCTCTTACGCCACCAGTCCTGGCAGCGTGGCCGCCGACGGCCAGACACGCAACAGCCCCTACACCACGGCGCTGCTGAAGACCTTAGACACCCCTGGCCTGACCATCGAGAGTGTCTTCAAGCGTGTGGCCGCCAGCGTATTCAGCGCCACTAACCATCAGCAGATGCCCTGGTACGCCAGCTCGCTCTTCCAGGGCGACTTTATCTTTAACAACCAGAAGTAATATGCGCATAACGACCCTACTTACTGCCCTGCTCATAGCCCTCACGGCACAGGCGCAGAACGAGAAATACGGCACGGGCCTGGTCTTCGACGACGAGGCTTACGCCAAGATACCCGAGAAGGCTCCCTTGCTCACCCGCGACTACACCGTGCTGCCCGCGGCCTACTCGCTGCGTCGCTACTGCCCCACCGCGGGCAACCAGGGACAGTATGGCACCTGCACCAGCTGGGCCTCGTCGTACGCCGCACGTACCATCGCCGAAGCCATCAGCAACCACTGGACCAGCCAGATAGTCATAGACCGCGAGGCGTTTTCGCCCATCTTCGTGTACAAGCAGATTAAACTCACCAGCAAGCCTGGCTGCAGCGACGGAACCAGCATAGGCGACGCCATGGCCCTGCTGATGAAGAAGGGAGCGCCCAAGTTTAGCGACTTCAACGTGCTGTGTGCCGACTACATACCCTCGGCGCTCTTCACCAAGGCTCTGCCATACACGATAGACGACTACTTCCGTCTCTTTGACCCTACCGACTCGTACGAGGTCAAGGTGCGCACGGTGAAGAAGGCCCTGGCACAGAACAGGCCCGTCGTCATAGGCATGCGGGTACCCGACTCGTTCTTCCGCTGCAAGGACGTGTGGCTGAAGACCGAGACCGACAATTCGGGAGGGGGCCACGCCATGTGTGCGGTGGCCTACGACGACAACAAGTATGGCGGTGCCTTTCTCATTATGAACAGCTGGGGCACCAGTTGGGGTTCCAATGGATTTACCTGGGTGCGCTACCGCGATTTTGCTAACAACACCATGTATGCCTTTGAGATGTACGTAGCCCCGAAGGTGTCGCCACGCCCGCAACCTAAGCCGCAGCCCAAGCCGGCACCACTGCCCGTACCCCCGAAGCCGCAGCCCCAACCGCAGCCTAAACCCCGGCCGGTGGTGGTGACCCACCGGCTTGCCGGATCACTGTATTTCCAGCTCTCCACGGGCGAGGCCATGGGCGCCACGCTGCGCTCGGGCATCTACCACATGAACTCGGCCTACATATCGGGTACCCGCTACCGCCTGTACCTGTCCAACAACGAGCCAGCCTATGTCTACGTCATCGGAACCGACCAGACCAACAAGGTGTCGCGCGTGTTCCCACCCACCGACAATATCAGTCCGGCGCTGGTGTACTCGTCTAACAACATAGCCATACCCGACGAGAAGTGGTTCATCGAGATGGACGACACGCGGGGCACCGACCACGTATGCGTGCTTTACTCGGCGCGGCCACTTGACATCAAGGCACTCATGGCCCAGATAGAGCGGGGCACCGGCACCTTCAGCAGTAGGGTGCGGGCTGCCTTGGGCAGCAGGGCTGCCGCTACGGCCGACATCGCCTACACCCCCACACAGATAGCCTTCAAGGCGCAGAGCACCGCCACCGTGGTGCCCATATTCGTAGAGATGATACACCAATAAGACAATAACTATAAAGATTGTATATGAAGAAGATAATAGCACTGAGTGCCCTGCTGCTGATGGCCCTGACGGCCCTGGCGCAGATGGCAGACCCCGTAAAGTTTACGGCTACACTCAAGACCAACGGTACGGCCGAGGGCGAGATAGTCTTCAGCGGCCGCATAGAGGCTGGCTGGCACATCTACTCGACCAACCTGGGTCAGAACGGCCCCACCGAGGCTTCGCTGCACGTCAACAAGGCCGACGGCATCCAGCTCGTAGGCTCCCTCATGCCCCGTGGCAACGAGAAGGCCCACTACGACCCCATTTTCAGCATGCGCGTACGCTACTTTGAGGGTAGCGCCCAGTTCGTGCAGCGTGTGCGCTTCACCAAGCCCACTTACAGCATCGATGCCTACTTGGAATATGGTGCCTGCAGCGACGAGAACTGTCTGCCACCGGGCGAGGTAGCACTGAAGAAGAGTGGCAAGTCGCCTGCCGTAGCTGCCACAGAGACCAAGGCTGCCACAGAGACAGCTCCGGCTAACGCCGAGACGGCTCCCAGCGAGCTAATGACGGCTACGGCCAACACCGCGACGGCCGACAGCACCCAGGTGACAGCCCCGATAGCCGACGCTACGGCTCCGATACCGGCCGACCTGAAGGCCCAGTGGTGGAAGCCCGTAGTTAAGCAGCTGCAGGCTTACGACAGCGAGGGCAACATAGCCAACCGTTCGCTGTGGTACATCTTTGTCATGGGATTTGTAGGCGGTCTGTTAGCCCTGGTCATGCCCTGCATCTGGCCCATCATCCCCATGACGATTAGCTTCTTCCTGAAACGCGCCAAAGGCGACCGCCGCCGTGGCATCCGCGATGCTATGACCTACGGTTTGTCCATCATCGTTATCTATCTGGGCCTGGGCCTGCTCATCACAGCCCTCTTCGGCCCCAGCAAGCTCAACGAACTAAGCACCAGTGCCGTGTTCAACGTCATCCTGTTCGTTCTCCTGCTCGTGTTTGCCTTCTCCTTCTTCGGATGGTTCGAGATTAAGTTGCCCAATAGCTGGGCCAACGCCGTAGACACCAAGGCGTCGGCCACCACAGGCCTCATCTCTATCTTCCTCATGGCCTTCACCCTGGCCCTGGTGTCATTCTCATGCACCGCGCCCATCGTGGGCCTACTGCTTGTACAGACTGTCAGCTCGGGCGACTGGCTGGCACCCACCGTCGGCATGTTGGGCTTTGCCCTGGCCCTGGCCCTGCCCTTCACGCTCTTCGCCCTCTTCCCATCGTGGATCAAGTCGGCGCCCCGGTCGGGCTCGTGGATGACCACCATCAAGGTGGTGCTTGGCTTTATCGAGCTGGCTTTCTCGCTCAAGTTTCTCTCCGTGGCCGACTTGGCTTACGGTTGGCACATCCTTGACCGCGAAGTGTTCCTCGCTCTGTGGATAGTTATCTTCGGGGCGCTCGGGCTCTATCTGATAGGACACCTCAAGTTCCAGGAAGACACTGTCGGCAGCGACGCGGCCAAGCCCATGCCCGTGCCGTGCATCATGTTAGGTCTGTGCTCCATCGCCTTTGCCATCTACATGCTTCCTGGCCTGTGGGGAGCTCCCTGCAAGGCGGTCAGCGCCTTCGCTCCACCAATGAGTACACAGGACTTCAACCTCAACAACAAGGAGGTTCACGCCCAGTACACCGATTATGAGGCAGGTATGGCTGCCGCCATTGCTCAAGGCAAACCGGCTCTGATAGACTTTACCGGATTCGGCTGCGTCAACTGCCGCGAGATGGAGGCTGCCGTATGGACCGACCCCCGTGTGGCAGACCTGCTGACCAAAGACTATGTACTCATCTCGCTCTATGTAGACGACAAGACCCGTCTGCCCCAGCCCATAGAGATTGAAGAAAACGGGCAAAAACGCACTCTCAACACCATCGGCGACAAGTGGAGCTATCTGCAACGCCACAAGTTCGGTGCCAACGCCCAACCTTTCTATGTAGCTGTCGATGGCGATGGCAACACCCTCAACGGCTCTTATAGCTACAACCGTAATGTAAGCGACTATCTCGACTTCCTCAATACAGGTATCAGTAAGTATAAGGAATAATCAAAATATATAGACCTATGACTCTGAGACAGATGCAGATACAGACGTACACAATAAAGGCGCAATCGTCAGACCTTTCAATTTCCATCTTTTGATCAGATTTGGCAAATTGATATTTTAGACGTCATGGCTCATGGCTTTACCAAAAGCTGGATGGCATCGATGGCAACCAGAAGCCTATATCCTTTACCGATGAGGAACGCGAACAAATTCGTGGTGCTCTTGTAGATTTGAGCGAACGGATAAGAAAAGCCGCTGACCGCATGCAATAAAAACAATAAGAATCCTGTCAAACCTCCGAGCAGAGTTTGACAGGATTTTTCTTGCTTGAAAGAAAATTATAAATATTTTCTTTGTGCCCACAATCTTTTTTCTATCTTTACAACCGAAAATAGTTTGCAGCAGATAAACTGCTTATATTTAATCTGTAAACAAAGACCTAAACTATAAATGAGAACAATACCTAAAAGTACTATTATTATAGTATTACTATGTTTAGGGACTAAAAACATAGGAGCAAATACTATATATACATCTATTACAACAGAAAAAATTGTAAAAGGAAAACAGACAGAAAATCTCCGTAAGAAAGTACTTGCATCCTT
>JALEKD010000048.1 GCA_022769285.1 Prevotella sp. | reverse complement strand
ATAATGCCGATGGCAATTACCGTGCAAATAGCAGGGAGCCAATTTATGACTATATCTGCTGCGATAACGCCTACGGCTACTTTTGCGCCTGTAGCGCGCATTGCTCTTGTGGTGGCTATACCTGGGGCGTTGCCCCAGGCTTTATACTTTTGCGCTTACAGCGCGCCATTTCCTGCAAGACATACTAATCAGCTGATTCACACCATCTACAAACTTTTTATTCATTCCCAAAACATCCGACATCCCTGCGGGACTGCCCGACACCATCTCCTCACCTCCCGCCATGGCGGCAGAGACACCATAGATGACTGGCACATTCCCCGGAGCCATGACGCGGAAACAGGAGATAATCCGTAAAATGTTTTGTTCTAAACGTAATATGTACACCCGCCATCCCGGCGCTAACCGCTACCTTTGCACCACAGACCGCAACGTCCCTTTTTGTAATAATTATTAAAAAGCAAAAAGATTATAACCGTCGGGGGCGGTCTGATTGTCAGAAACTTTGTAATTTTGCATAACGATTAGAATAAAAAATGATGAACCTTATTAAAGACAAGGAGTTCGGGGGCGAGCGCCCCCTGTTCGGCATAAGTGACACAAGGCTCGAGAATATCAAGATAACCGACGGCGAGTCGGGTATCAAGTGCTGCCGCAACTTGGAGTGCGACAACTCTAAGTTTTATGGCAAGTATCCCTGGTGGCATGTCCATGGCAGCCACATTACCAACTGCTACTTTGCGCCTGAGAGCCGCAGTGCCATCTGGTACTCTGACAATATGGTGATGGAAGACTGCGTTATCGACGGCCCCAAGTTCTTCCGCGAGATGCGCAACCTCTCCCTCAAGAACGTGATTATCGCCGACGCCGACGAAACATTCTGGCGCGTCAACGGACTGCGCCTGGAGAATGTAGAACTGCATGAGGGCACTTACCCTTTCATGTTCTCTAACGACATCTACGTCGACGGCCTGGTGAGCGATGCCAAGTACGTGTTCCAATACTGCCGCAACGTCGAGGTACACCACGCCCGCATCACCACGAAGGACAGTTTCTGGGAGTGCGAGAACGTTACCGTGTACGACTCCGACCTTGACGGCGAATACCTGGCCTGGCACAGCTGTAATGTGCGCCTGGTGCGATGCCACATCAGCGGCGAGCAGCCCCTGTGCTACGTAGACGGCATTACGCTCGAAGACTGTACCTTTGACGCTGCCTGCGACCGCGCCTTCGAGGACAGCAAGAACATTCACGCTGACATCCGCGGGGCCATCACTGAGATTAAGAACCCCGTCAGTGGCCATATCGTGGCCGACCACATCGGGCGCATCACCTACGACGAGTACGCCAAGGGCCACGAGTGCCGCATAGAATCCAAAGACTGACAAACGCGATATGACAAAGTACGATTTTGACAAAGAGACCAACCGCTTAGGCACACAGAGTGTTAAGTGGGACAGCATAGGAGAGGGCGTGCTGCCCATGTGGGTGGCCGATATGGACTTCGAGGTGGCTCCCTGCATACAGCGGGCTGTCCAGGAGCGCGCCGCGCACCCCATCTACGGCTATACGTACACTCCCAAAGAGTACTACGATGCTGTGACAGGTTGGTTCAGCCGCCGCCACAACTGGCAGATAGACCGCTCGTGGATACTGCATACCCCGGGCGTGGTGGCCGCCATGAGCTGTGCCATCAAGGCCATGACGCTGCCTGGCGAGAAGGTCATTATCCTGACGCCGGTGTACAACTGCTTCTTCTCGTCCATCCGCAACTGCGGCTGCGAGACTTCGGAGAGCCCGCTGGTACGCCAGGCCGACACCTACGTGATAGACTACGACGACCTGGAGCGCCGCTGCGCCGACGAGCGCGCCACTACCCTGCTCTTCTGTAACCCCCACAACCCTGCCGGCCGTGTATGGACGCGCGAGGAGCTGCTGCGGGTCAACGAGATATGCCTGCGCCACCACGTAAGGGTGATAGCCGATGAGATACACTGCGAACTGGTAATGCCGGGGCACGAGTTTACACCCTTTGCTGCCGTCTCGGCTGAGTGCCAGGCTAACTCGGTGACGCTCAACTCGCCCTCCAAGGCATTTAACACCGCCGGCCTGCAGATGTCTAACGTCATCTGTAGCGACGAGGTACTGCGCCGCCGCATAGACCGCGTCATCAACATCTTCGAGGTGTGCGAAGTCAATCCCTTCGGGCCCTCGGCGCTCATAGCGGCCTACAACGAGGGCGAGGAGTGGCTCGACCAGCTCAACCAGTACCTCTATGACAACTACAAGGCTCTCAAGGCGTTCTTCCAGGAGTACATGCCCAAGATAGAGATACTGCGCCTGGAGGGTACTTACCTGGTCTGGGCCGACTGCAGCGCCCTCGAGTTTACCTCTGACGAACTGGAGGATCTGCTCATGCGCGAGGGCAAGGTCTACGTGAACAGCGGTACCCTCTACGGCCAGCGCACCGGCCAGGGTTACCTGCGTATCAACATTGCCTGCCCCCGCAAGCGCATGATGGACGGCCTCACCCGCATGGCCCGTGTGTTGGCGCCCTACATGGAGGACAACTGCGACTTAGGGTGCCCCGCCTAACCACGCCGCCACCCCTACCCTGCCGGCCCCGAGCATCATCCAGATGCCCGGGGCCGGCCGTTTTTCGCCAATAGGCTGCCGTGGACATCCCCGCAGCCCTTTCTATCACCACATACATTTTTTCTACCGTTCCCCAAACCATCCAAGGCTCTCCGCAAGCCCCTCCTGGCTCCATTCTAAGACTTAGGATGCACATCCGAAAGTTCAGAACATACGTCCGCAAGTTCAGAACCACCATCCTCAACCTTAGGAGCCAACTGGGAGCCATTCTGGGGCGCGAAACTTGCACAAGTAGCGATTTTTGTGCAACTCCGGCATCCAAAATTGTTAACATATACAAAAACAACAACCGTGATTGTGGAAGTTTAGAACAATTCTACTAACTTTGCAGCCAATATTTTTAGGTTTTTTAAGATGAATAAAACAAGACTGATTTGCACAGCGACTGCAATCATTACCCTGGCCATGCCTGCGAAGGCCGGCGGGTTACTCACCAACACAAATCAGAGTATCAACTTCCTGCGTAATCCGGCCCGCGATGCCACCCTCAGCATTGACGGTGTGTACAGCAACCCTGCCGGTGTGGTCTTCCTGGACCAGGGCTTCCATTTCTCAGTTAGTCTGCAGAACGCCCATCAGACCCGTACCATCCACACGGGCTATCCACTCTTCGTCAACAATGTAAACAATCAGAGCGCCGTCCATGAGTACGAGGGCAAGGCCGACGCACCCATTATTCCCTCTATCCAGGCTGCCTACAACCGTGGCAAGTGGAGCGTGCAGTTCAACTTTGCCTTAGCGGGCGGCGGTGGCAAGTGCGAGTTTGCCAACGGCCTCGGCTCGTTCGAGAAAGTGGTGGCCGGCATACCCACTTACGCCAACGACATCAATACTCTGTACGCCACGCTGGGTGCCATGGGCCTGCCGGGCATGAGCGGCCAGCAGATGGGCAGCCGCTACGATTACCAGTCGTTTATGCGCGGTCGCCAGTACTACTACGGTTTCACCCTGGGCGCTGCCTACAAGCTGAGCGACAACCTCTCGGTCTACGGCGGTGTCAAGATGCTCTACGGCACCTCGAACTACTATGGCTACGTCAAGAATATATCTATCGAGAGCATCAGCAACGGCACCTCGACCATCGTGCCGGCCGCTGCCTACTTCGAGAACTTAGGCAACCAGCTCAACCGCTACGCCGGCGCCATGGAGCAGGCTGGCAACCACGCCGCTGCCCAGCAGCTCTCGGCCTATGCCGACAAGGCCCAGCAGCTCAGCCAGGGCACCCAGGACATAGAGCTCAACTGCGACCAGACAGGATGGGGCGTGGCGCCCATCATCGGTGTCGACTACCGCCTGGGCAAGCTCAACCTGGCCGCCAAGTACGAGTTCAAGACCCGTATGAGACTCAAGAACAAGGCTGCCAACAGCCTGAGCGCAGGCAACATCAGCATGCTGGACACGTTCAGGGACGGCCAGCAGGTAGCTGAGGACACCCCGTCGCTCCTCACAGTGGGCGGCCAGTACGAAGTGACCTCCGCGCTGCGCGTCATGGCTGGCTGGCACCACTACTTCGACGTTGATACCAAGCAGTACACCAAGAACATGCTCAGCGATACCAATGAGTATCTGGCCGGTATAGAGTACGACATCAACAAACGCATACAGGTGAGCGCCGGTGGCCAGCGCACCCTCTACGGCTACAAGGCCGACGGCATGAACGACATCAGCTTCAACGTTAACTCGTGGTCGGTAGGTGTAGGTGTGGGCGTCAACGTTACAGAGAAGGTCAAGGTGAACGCCGGATACTTCCATACGTTCTACGGCAAGTTTAACAAGACCGAGGGAGAGGCTCCGGCCGTTACCACCAACGAGTTTACGCGCAGCAACCGCGTATTCGGCCTGGGCGTAGACTTCAGCCTGTAACAACAGAGATCCATATTACGAAGATGTAGACCACCGCGCTATACGGGGTCTACATCATAATAGATTTGCAGGGTAGCATATTGCTTATCCTGCATTATCTTTTTCTGGGCCAAGCGTAGATACTCGCGCACGCGGTGGGCATCGAGCCCGTTTTCGAGCTTCAGCACTATCTTTCGGATGGTCAGGGTCTTGATGCGGGCCACAGCCGGCTTGTCGGGGCCCAGCACGCGGTCGCCAAACCACTGGCGCAGCATACTGGCCAGCATGATGGCCGCCGTGTCGGCCACCGGCTCGCGTTTGTGCTTAATATATACGTATATCAGACGACCGAACGGCGGATAGCGGAACAGCTGGCGCTCGGCCATCAGGCCGCGATAGAACCCCTCGAAGTCGTGGCGGACCACCTGCTGGATAACGGGCAGTTCGGGCTGGCGCGTCTGGAGGATGACGAGGCCCTGTCCACCCTTGCGGCCGGCACGCCCGCTCACCTGGGCCATCATCATAAAGGCATGCTCGTAGGCGCGGAAGTCGGGATAGTTGAGCATGGAGTCGGCATCGAGTATGCCCACCACACCCACGCGGTCAAAGTCGAGCCCCTTGCTTACCATCTGGGTACCGATAAGCACATTGGTGCGGCCCTGGGCAAAGTCGGCTATGATACGCTCGTAGGCGTTGCGCGTGCGGGTGGTGTCCAGGTCCATGCGGGCCACCCGCGCCTCGGGAAACGCCTCGCGCACGGCATCCTCTATCTTCTCGGTACCGTAGCCGCGGCCCTGTATGTCGCGGCTGCCGCAACACGGGCACTCGGTAGGCACCGTATAGGTGAACCCGCAGTAATGGCAGGTGAGCCTGTTGGTAGTCTTATGAAGCGTAAGCGACACATCACAGTTGTCGCACTTGGGAACCCATCCGCAGACATGGCACTCTACCATGGGGGCGAAGCCACGGCGGTTCTGGAAGAGGATGGCCTGCTTGCCCTGGGCCAACTGGGCACGTACGGCCGCCAACAGGTCGGGCGAGAAGGGGCCTCGCATCATCTTGCGGCGGCGCAGGTCGCGCACGTCGACCACTCGGATTTCGGGCAGACGTATGTCCTGATAGCGGGTGGTAAGCCTGACCAGCCCAAACTTGCCTGTCAGGGCGTTGTGGTAACTCTCGGCCGATGGGGTGGCCGTGCCCAACAGCGTGCGCGCCCCAGACAGGTGAGCCAGCATGATAGCCACCGACCGGGCGTGGTACCGGGGCGCGGGGTCTTGCTGCTTGAAGCTGGTCTCGTGCTCCTCGTCTATCACCACCAGCCCTAACCGCTGAAAGGGAAGGAACACGGCGCTGCGCGCGCCAAGGATTACATCGTAGGGATGGGCTGACAGCTGTTTCTTCCATATCTCTACGCGCTCGGCATCGCTATACTTAGAGTGGTAGATGCCTAACCGCGAGCCAAAGACACGCCGCAGGCGGTCCATCATCTGCACGGTAAGCGCTATCTCGGGCAGCAGATAAAGCACCTGCTGTCCCAGCTCCAGGGCGCGGGCTATGAGGTGGATGTAGACCTCGGTCTTGCCGCTAGAGGTTACTCCGTGGAGCAGCACCACCTCGTGAGTCTGCATCTGGGCCACTATGCCATCGTAGGCAGCCTGCTGGGCGGGACTGAGGGTCATGGGGGGTGTTACAGGGGTATCGGCGGCCTGGTTCAGACGGCCCACCTCTACCTTATATATATATAGTATCTTGCGGTCTACCAGCGCCTTGACCACCGCGTCGGTGGTGTGGCAGGCATTGCGTAGCTCCTCGCGGGTAATCTCCCTCAGCTGGGCACCCGGGGCACCGTCGGCCACCGCATCCCAGTGGGTAAGACGCAGAAACTCGGCCAGCACGGCCCGCTGCTTGGTAGCCCGGGCCGTAATCTGGAACGCCACGTGCAGGGCAGCCTGCGTGCGGTAAGCCTCGGCCAGCCCTATGTACGTCTCCATACGCGGTCGGTAGCTGTCATCGGCCTTCAGTCCGGCAGGCAACGCCGCGGTGTACACATCGCCCAACGGGGCCATGTAGTAAGAGGCTATCCACTGCCACAGGCGCAGCTGTATGGGCAGCAACACGGCTCCGTCATCGGGTGCAGCCATGACCTCGCGGACATCGAAGTCGGGCTTGGTGGCCGTCGTACGCAGTACCACACCCGTGTAAACCTTGCTACGGCCCAGGGGTACCTGCACACGGGCACCGGGCACCACGCGAGGAGCTATGGCATCGGGCACGGCATAAGTGTACACGCCGTCTAACGGCAAGGGAAGTATTACCTCTGCATAGTTCATACGGGCAAAGGTAGAGAAAAAGAGAGAACTAAGCGACACCATCGCCATTTATTTTTTGCATGCCCTGGCAAATTCGGGGGCATCTCTATATACTAAAGCAGGGGCAAGCGGCGTTATATAGACAACACGACAGACCGATGGGAACATTCATCAGACACATAGCCGTATGGCTGAGCCGCATCGCCTACTGCCGCGGGTTTGGCATCCAGTCGCCCTCGGCATACGCTTTCGTGCGCTACGTCATCAACGAGCACTACCCCTACTATGCCTACGAGCAGTTAGGCTGCGCGGGGGGCTCGCTCAGCAGGGCCGACCGCAAGCGGATGCGCCTCTGCCTGCGCGTGGCCAACCATCTGCAACCCCAGTACATCGTAGACCAGCAGGACGGGCTGAGCCAGCAGCGCCGTCAGTACTTCGAGGCGGGCTGCCGTAGCGCCCAGTATCTCGGGCTGACCGATGGGCTGTCGGCCCAGGTGCAGAAGGCATCGCGGCTGATACGGGTATCGGCCACGGCTACTGACGCAGCCACGATTAGCCGACTATGCACCTCGGCCGACAGCCACACACTGCTCATCATAGACCATATAGCCCACGACCGTAACACCCGGCAACTGTGGCGACAGGTGGTGGCCGACCCGCACACGGGCGTAAGTTACGACCTGTACTACTGCGGCATTGTATGTTTCGACCGGAGCAAGTACAAGCGCAATTACAAGATTAACTTCTAAGCTAAGAGCCATGGTTTTTACCTTTTTTATCACAATTAGAACATTTAACAAGAAAATAACCGACAAAAAAGTTGCAATTAAGAGATTATTTACTATTTTTGCACCCGTAATAAAAACGAGAAAACTAAACAACTATGTATTGGACACTTGAATTGGCTTCGAAACTGGAAGACGCACCATGGCCTGCCACCAAAGACGAGCTCATAGACTACGCCACACGTTCTGGTGCGCCCTTGGAGGTACTCGAAAATCTGCAGGAAATCGAGGACGAAGGCGAAGTATACGAAAGTATTGAGGATATTTGGCCCGATTACCCCTCTAAAGATGATTTTCTCTGGAATGATGACGAGTACTAACTGCGCCTAACGCAGCTGAAATAACTTAAAACATCGAATAATAGCGATATGGAAACCTTCTCCCAAGATTTCCATATCGCTTTTTCGGTCTTGATAGGCACCACGACCATGCCCCTATACCTTATTATATATATAGGAGCCTACAGGGCGAGGCTAGCCATGACTTCCCTACAAATCATGGTTATAAAATAAGGGCACAGAGGCAATAAATGGAGCCGCGCCGCGTTAATCTATTGTGTTAAGGAAGATTTTTGCCATATCGGCCATGCTGATACTGACGGCCGACACGGCCACGGCTCAGTACGACATGTCGCTCAGCCACTACTTTGCCATGGAGCCGGCCTTCAACCCAGGCTCGGTGGGCAAGGCAGCTAAGCTGAACGTAACGGGAAGCTATGCGCTGGACTTCGCAGGGTTCGAGCACAACCCGCGAACCATGTATATAGCCGCTGACATGCCCCTCTACTTCATGAAGCACTACCATGGAACCGGCATACAGATACTAAGCGACAAGCTGGGTCTCTTTGACCATCAGCGCATTGCCGTGCAGTACGCCTTTAAGGCCCGCCTGTTCGGGGGCATGCTGAGCACAGGCGTACAAGTCGGAATGGTGAGCGAGAAGTTTAGCGGCTCCAAGGCCGACACCGAGGAGGGCAACGACCCCGCCATCCCCACGACCGACGTAGACGGCTCGGGGCTGGACTTAGGACTGGGCCTCTACTACACCCACGGCCCGTGGTATGCTGGCGTATCGGTACAGCACATCAACGCTCCCCAGGTAGACCTGGGTGAAACCTACGAACTGAAGATAGACCGTACCTATTATTTTACAGGTGGATACAATATTCGGCTACGAAATCCGTTTATTACTATAAAACCCTCCGTGTTGCTCCGCACTGACGGATCGGCCTACCGGGCCGACCTCTCTACCCGGGTAGTGTACACCCACGAGAAGCGCGTGCTCTACGGCGGACTTACCTACAGCCCCACCAACTCGGTAACATTCCTGGTCGGTGGCAGCTTTCACGGCGTAATACTGGGCTACAGCTACGAGCTCTACACGGCAGCCCTCAACCCAGGCAACGGCAGCCATGGCCTGTTTGTGGGCTATCAGCGCGACATCAATCTGATTAAAAAAGGTAGAAACAAGCACAAAAGTGTGAGAATATTATAATTATGAGAAAAGACAAGATAACAATGGCCCTCTGTCTGATGGCCCTCGCAACAGCACTCACAGGCTGCTTTGGCAGCAAGACCGCCATCTCAGGCGGGCGGGGTGGCGAGGTAACCGGTGTGGGCAGCCGCACCTTTACAGAGCCAACTCCCTACGGCATGACCAAGATAGAACGCGGTTCGCTGCACATGGGCTTGGATCGCCAGGACTCTCTCTGGGGCATAAAGACCCCTGTTAAGGACATATCGGTAGACGGCTTCTGGATGGACGAGACCGAGGTGACCAACTCGAAGTACAAACAGTTTGTAGAGTATGTCAAGGACTCTATACTGCGTACACGCCTGGCTGACCCAGCCTACGCGGGCGACGAGACATACATGATTACCGAGGACAAGTACGGAGAACCGGTTACGCCGCACATCAACTGGCGTAAGCCGCTGCCCCGCAAACCCAACGAAGATGAGCAGAGAGCCATAGAGAGCCTCTATACGACCAACCCGGTAACGGGCGAGAAGCTACTGGACTACCGCCAGCTCAACTACAAGTACGAGATATACGACTATACCACCGCGGCGCTGCGCAGGAACCGCCTGAACCCCGCCGAGCGTAACCTGAACACGGACCAGAGCGTAGATCCCAACGAGGTGGTTATGATATCGAAGGACACGGCCTACATAGACGATAACGGCAACATTGTGCGCGAGACCATCAACCGTCCGCTCAGCGGCCCTTGGGACTTCCTTAACACCTACATTGTCAACGTGTATCCTGATACTACCGTCTGGGTTAACGACTTCCAGAATTCGGACAACGAAATGTATCTCCGTAACTACTTCAGCAACCCTGCCTACAACGATTACCCCGTGGTGGGCGTTACTTGGGAGCAGGCCAACGCCTTCTGCGCCTGGCGTACCGACTACCTGCTCAAGGGGCTGGGTGGCGAGGCCCGCTACATACAGCGCTACCGTCTGCCCACCGAGGCCGAGTGGGAGTATGCCGCCCGCGGCAAGGCCGGCAACGAGTTTCCTTGGGAGAACAAGGACGTGAAGAACGGTGACGGATGCTTCTACGCCAACTTCAAACCCGACCGTGGCAACTATACCAAGGACGGCAATCTAATAACCAGCCGGGTGGGCATATATGCCGCCAACAGCAATGGGCTGTACGACATGGCTGGCAACGTGGCCGAGTGGACAAGCACCATCTATACAGAAGCAGGCGTAGAGGCCATGAATGACCTAAACCCACAGTTGGAATACAAAGCAGCCAAGGAAGACCCGTACCGACTGAAGAAGAAAAGCGTACGAGGGGGCTCGTGGAAAGACCCCGAGTCGTTCATACGGGCAGCCTGGCGTACCTGGGAGTACCAGAACCAGCCACGGTCGTACATAGGGTTCCGCTGCGTACGCAGCTTAGCTAACTCGTCGAGTGCAAAACAGAAAAAGAACAAACGATAACACACATTATGGCAGAATATAGCAAGTACAACATCGTTTACCGTCTGCAGAAGTGGATGGACAGCGTTCCCGGACAGACTTTCCTGAACTACGCATACAGCTGGGGAGCGTCAATCGTGATTTTCGGAACCCTCTGCAAGCTCACCCACCTGCCGGGAGCCAACTGGTGGCTCTTTTTAGGTATGGGCACCGAGGTGTTCGTATTCTTCATATCGGCCTTTGACCGTCCCTTTGACAAGACGGCCGAGGGCCGCGACCTGCCCACCCATGTGGAAAAGGACGAGGACGACACCGACAACCAGGTGAAGATGGCGGCACCAGCCGCTGCCGCCCCGAGTTATACCGCTGGAGTATCGGGCATGGCCGCAGCCCCCTATAACAATGCCGCGGCTACTCCCTCAAATGGGGCAGCCACCGCTGCTAACGCCACAACCATCCCTATGGGCACCCCGGCAGCCATGGCTGGTACCGCCGCACCCATAGCCGCCCACCCGGACATGGCCCAGGCACAGAGCGACTATGTGGAGGAACTGAAGAAACTGGTGGAGACCTTAGGTAAAGTCAATGAGCAGAGCGCACGCCTGGCCACCGACAGCATAGAGATGGAGAACCTGAACCGCACCCTCACGGGCATAAGCCGGGTATATGAGATGCAGCTCAAGAGTGCCAGTCAGCAGATAAGTACTATAGACCAGATTAACGAGCAAAGCCGCAAGATGGCCCGACAGATAGAACAACTCAACGCCATCTACAGCCGTATGATAGAGGCCATGACCCTGAACATGCAGGGCCGACCCACGTCACAGACTTCAAACCAGGCAGAATAAATGGCTATTAAGAAAAGACCCATAACCCCTCGCCAGAAGATGATTAACCTGATGTACGTCATCCTCATGGCGATGCTGGCGCTGAACATATCTACCGAGGTGCTCAACGGCTTCTCGATAGTCGAGGAGAGCCTGAACCGCACCACCGCGAACTCGGCCGAGGAAAACGAGGCCCTCTATGGCAGCTTCGAGCAGCAGATGAGGGCCAACCCGGACAAGGTTCGCCAATGGTTTGCCAAGGCCACGCAGGTAAAGAGGATGAGCGACTCACTCTACAACATGGCCCAGCAGCTCAAAGTGCAGATAGTGACCGAGGCCGACGGTGACAAAGCCGACCTGGCCAACATTAAGAACAAGGACAACCTGGAGGCGGCCAGCCATGTAATGCTGGCACCGATAACGGGCAAGGGACGAGCGCTGTACAGGGCCATCAACTCGTACCGCGAACGCATTCTGACCATGGTGACCGACGAACGCCAGCGCCGCATTATCAGCAGCAACCTGTCCACCGCCCTGCCCAAGGGGGCGCATGCCATGGGTAAGAACTGGCAGCAGTATATGTTTGAGAACATGCCTGTGGCTGCCGCCGTGACCATGCTGTCCAAGCTACAGAGCGACGTACGCTATGCCGAGGGCGAGGTGCTACACACGCTGGTATCCAACATAGATCTCAAGGACATACGCGTAAACAAGCTCGAAGCCTACGTGATACCCGAGTCGAAGACGGTAATCAGCGGCGACGCCTTCAGCGCGCGCATCGTAATGGCCGCCGTAGACACCACCCTCAAACCAGAGATATATGTAGGCGGACGACGCATAGCGGGCGACACCTACCGATTTGCAGCCAGCGGCGTGGGCGAGCACTCGTTCGGGGGTTACATCACCATGCGCAATGTCAACGGCGACGTGATAAGGCGCGACTTCACGCAGAAGTACACCGTGGTGGCACCCAGCGCCACGGTATCGGCCGACCTGATGAACGTGCTCTATGCGGGCTATGACAACCCTATAAGCATCAGCATACCCGGCGTGCCGCTGAGCGACGTGTCGGCAGCCATGACGGGCGGTTCATTCCGCTCCATCGGTATGGGCCGCTACATCGCCAGACCTTCGGCCGTAGGCCACGACGTGACCATCACCGTGGCGGCACGCAAGGCTGGCGGCAGCAGACAGATGGGCAAGTTCACCTTCCACGTGCGCAAGCTGCCCGATCCCATGGCATACCTCACTATAGGTACCGACCGCTTCAAGGGAGGCGGACTGGCCAAGGCGTCGCTGATGGGCATAAGCAGCGTACATGCCGCCATAGACGACGGACTATTAGACATACCGTTCCGCGTAGTGGGATTTGAGACGGTGTTCTTTGACAACATGGGCAATGCTGTGCCCATAGCCTCTAACGGGGCCTCGTTCTCGGACCGCCAGCGCGAGACCTTCCGCCGCCTGTCGCGCAACCGCCGTTTCTACATCCGTGGCGTACGCGCCGTGGGCCCCGATGGTCTGACACGTACCTTAGCTTATCCCATGGAGGTTATTGTAAAATAAGAAAAAGTTGACTACAATGAGAAAGATACTATTGACAATCCTTGTCTGTGGCCTGTCGGCCTCGCTCCTGGCACAGCCCGCCAAGCGACGTACGGAGAACGTGACGGCCGTCCAGAACGGGGCCATCAGCCCCCGGGCGCAGATTTCGTTTCCGGTAAAGGCCCAGATGAGCAGCGACGTGGTATGGCGCCGCGACATATACCGCGAGCTGGACTTACACGATGATGCCAACGCCAGCCTGTACTACCCCGTCGAGGCGGTGGGGAGCCAGGTCAACCTGTTTACCTACATCTTCAAGTTGCTTATGACGGGCAACATCAAGGCTTACGAGTATCGCCTGGACGGCAACGAGGTGTTTACCGACGATGCCCAGATTAAACTCAAAGCCTTTTTAGACAACTACCACATTTTCTACGAGAAGACCAACCGTGGCATATACATAGACAACAGCGATATCCCCTCGCGCGAGGTTACTGCTTACTATATCAAGGAGAGTGTGTACTACGACCAGGCTACCGCTACTTTCCACACCCAGGTGCTGGCCCTCTGCCCCATTATGAAACGCGAGGACGACTTTGGCGACAATGCCACAGCCTACCCGCTATTCTGGGTAAAGTACGCAGACTTGGCCCCGTTCCTGGTCAAGCAGACCGTGATGACCAGCAACCTGAACAACGCTGCCGTAATGAGTATGGACGACTATTTTGCAAAGAACATGTACCGCGGCAAGATATACAAGACCAACAACATGCTGGGCAAGACGCTGGCACAGTACTGCCCCACCGACTCGGCAATGACCAAGGAACAGAAGCGAATAGAGGCTGAGATAACCGCCTTTGAGGAGAACATCTGGGGAGACAAGGCCCGCAAGGACTCGGTGGACAGTGTGGCCGTGGCAGACAAGGCGGCAAAGGCCACCAAGAAAAATCGCAGGGCCAAAACCACATCGGTAAAGAAAGGGCGCACGCCGGCAGCCCCCAAGACCACCTCGGGAGCAGCGCGGATAACGGTACGCCGCCAGCGCCACTAACAGGCAACTACACGAGACGAACCCTAAAGAGAATAAGAATATGAGAAAAAGAATGGTAACCCTCCTGACCCTGCTAATGCTGATGGGCGTATCGTCCCTTCAGGCACAGATAAAGTGGGGAGTAAAGGGCGGACTGAACCTGGCCGCCCTGTCGCTCAAGGGCGACATCGTCAACTCGAGCAATAACGTAGGCTTCTACATAGGCCCTACTGTCAAGCTGTCGCTGCCCCTCACCGGACTGAGCGTAGATGCCTCGGCCCTGTACAACCAATTCTCAGCCGACGTGTTAGTAGACCGGGGATATGAGCAGATAGTACGCGACGAGTCGACCATCAAGGTGAAGCAGCTGGCCATACCCATTAACCTGCGCTATGGCGTGGGTATAGGCAGCCTGGCCAGCGTGTTTGTCTTCGCGGGCCCTCAGTTTGCCTTCAACATAGCCGATGACATCCAGAACATAGACTGGAAGTGGAAGAACACCTACACCAGCGTAAATGTGGGCGTGGGTGCCTCGCTGCTCAGCCATCTGCAGCTACACCTTAATTATAATATAGGTTGTGGCAAGGCTGGCGAGACAGGCCGCGATGCCTACAGCGCCTTCCAGGCTAAGGGCAACGTGTGGCAGATAGGTGCCGCCTACTACTTCTGACCATTAGGGGACGGGGCACATACCCTGCGCCACGGCCACGACCATAACGGCAAGGGCCCGCCACACCATGTGACGGGCCTTTGTCGTTGCTAAAAGCAGGGAGGCGATTAACCTAAGTACTTCATCAGTATCTGCGCATTGCCGCTGTCACGCAACTTGGCGATACTCTTCTCGCGAATCTGGCGCACACGCTCGCGGGTAAGGTTCATCTCATCACCTATCTCCTCCAAGCCCTTCTCGCGGCAGCCGACACCATAGCAGTAACTGAGTATCTTAATTTCCTTGGGACTGAGCACATGGCGCATTACGTCCTTGAGGTCTTGCTCCATACTCTCGTGGTCTACCTCGCGGTCGGTACGGCTGTCGCCACCCGCAGCCATCATGTCTATCAGCGAGCCGTCCTCTCCCTCCTGGATAGGAGCGTCGACGCTCACTCCACGGCCGTCCGCATTGCGTATCTTCCTAATCTTGGCCTCATCAATGTCTGTCAGGTCGGCTATCTCGGTGTCGGACGGCATGCGGTTGTGCTCCTGCATGAATGTGTTGATGGTACGGTTGATGATACTGAGGTCGCTTACCTGGTTGAGAGGCAGTCGCACGATACGGCTCTGCTCAGCTATAGCCTGCGCGATGCTCTGTCTAATCCACCATACAGCGTAAGAGATAAACTTGAAGCCACGCGTTTCGTCAAAACGGTCGGCCGCCTTGACCAGGCCGATGTTGCCCTCGTTGATAAGGTCTATCAGGGCCAGCCCCTGATGCTGATATTGTTTGGCCACCGACACCACAAAGCGCAGGTTGGCCTCGACCAGACGGTCCTTGGCCCTCGTGCCCTCGCGACCGCCCTGCTTTATCTTATGGGCAAGCTCGGCCTCCTCGTCGATAGTAACCATCGGTATGCGATTAATATCGGTAAGATACTTATTGAGGGCCTGGTCGGCATCGCGGTTGGTCTTGCTTACTGAAATCTTTAACTGTCTCATTCGTACTAATTTGAAAATGACCTCCGAAGCGCGTCCCTGTATTTGTCCCCGCCTACGCGACCATGACCACCATCGTGGATCACAGCGGACTGGACATCCGGAGTGCGCTTCTCACTGTCAACGCCCTGCCACTACGGCACATCGCAGGGATGCCCATAGCTGGCTGTGCGTTACCATGTTATCACCTATCAAAAACAATGCCATCGAGGATAGCTTTTCATAATATTTTTTGTGCTTGTGGTTTCATTTCTACCGCTACAGACCCATGCTACCAAGCTGACAGCCATCGCCACAGTTGGCACATCAGCAACGGGACATGTAGTTATCATTCCGATGCCTGAGGCGCGGTATCTGCCAAGTACGGGAGAGCCCCCTATACCATAATAAGGTATAAGGTGGCAAGGAAGACAGGCATTTAGCCCTGGTGCATCTCGCTGCGTTTCATCTTCTTGAGCAAGTCGCTGGCAAAGATAAAGTCGGTAAGTTTCTTATTGGTGCTGCCCATGATGTCGGCACTCTTGCCCTGCCACTCCTTGGTACCCTGATATATAAAGATGATATTCTCGCCGATGCCCATAACCGAGTTCATATCATGGGTGTTGATAATGGTGGTAATGCCATACTCGCGGGTAATGTCGGAGAGCAGTTCGTCGATAACGAGGGAGGTCTGCGGGTCCAAGCCCGAGTTGGGCTCGTCGCAGAACAAATACTTGGGATTGAGCACGATAGCCCGGGCTATGGCCACACGTTTCTGCATACCACCCGAAATCTCGTCGGGAAACTTAGCGGCCGCCTCTGACAGATTAACCCTGGCCAGGCACTCCTCGGCGCGCCGCACACGGTCGGCATAGTTGAGCGAGGAAAACATATCAAGGGGGAACTGGACGTTATCGCGCACTGAAAGCGAGTCGAAAAGGGCCGCACCCTGAAATATCATACCCATCTCGCGACGCATCATAACCCGCTCGTGCTTAGACATACGCACAAAGTCGCGCCCATCATACAGCACCTCGCCACTGGTAGGCGTGAGCAGGCCCACGAGATTCTTCATCAGCACCGTCTTGCCCGAACCACTCTGGCCGATGATGAGGTTGGTCTTGCCCGTTTCAAACCGGGCGCTAATGCCCCGCAGTACGGTCTTGTCTTCAAACGACTTGGTAAGGTTCTTTACTTCTATCATGCTAACTGAGAATTTGGGTAAGGAATACGTCGGAGAATAATATCAGCACCGAACTGCACACCACGGCATCGGTACTGGCCTTGCCTACCTCGACCGACCCGCCTTCGACCGTGTAGCCGAAGAACGATGACACACTGGCTATGATGTAGGCAAAGAACGTACTCTTGATAATGCTCATCCACACAAACCAGGGATTAAAGGCGTGCTGGAGCCCCAGGGTGAGGTCGTCGGGCGGTAGCAGATGGCCGATATAGGCCGTGCCATAGGCTCCCAATATACCCATAGCCGAAGAGAATACCACCAAGGCCGGCATCATAGTCATCAGGCCCACTATCTTGGGTAAGATAAGGTATCCGGCTGAGTTGACGCCCATGATTTCGAGCGCATCTATCTGCTGGGTAACCCGCATGGTACCCAACTCGGAAGCAATGTTGGAGCCCACCTTACCAGAGAGTATCAGACACATAATGGAACTGGAGAACTCGAGCAGCATGATTTCCCGGGTGGTGTAGCCCGATACCCAGCGGGGCATCCAGGGGCTCTGTATATTCACCTTCATCTGTATACAGATTACGGCGCCTATAAAAAACGAGATAAGCAGTACAATGGGAATAGAGTCGACACCCAGTTGAGACATCTCCTTGACATAACGCTTGACAAACATACGCATCCGCTCCGGGATGCTGAACGCGCGCCCCATCAGGATGACATAACTGCCGAAAGTGGTCAGGTATTTCTTCAATAATTTGATTATCAGCATGGCCTTGACTATCTTTTCATATTGCAAAAGTAGCCAAAATTCACTTAAAAACTGCCATAACGACAATAGTTTTTATAAATTATAGGCGTAATTACCTTATTTTTTGTAATTTTGCACGATAATAAATAGGATTATGGGCGAAAGTAACGACAAGGTTATGACCCTCCGTACCGAAGGACTGGTAAAGCGATACGGCAAACGTACGGTAGTCAACGGAGTGGACTTCAACGTGCGCCAGGGAGAGATCGTGGGCCTGCTGGGACCTAACGGTGCCGGCAAGACCACATCGTTCTACATGACCACCGGGCTGGTGATACCCAACGGAGGCCACGTATTCCTTAACGACATGGAGATTACCAAATTCCCAGTGTACAAGCACGCACGGGCCGGCATAGGCTATCTACCGCAGGAGCCCAGCGTGTTTCGCCAGATGAGCGTGGAGGACAATATCATGTCTGTACTCGAAATGACAGACCTGACCCACGAGCAGCAGATAACCGAACTGGAAAACCTCATCAAGGAATTTCGCCTTACCAAGGTGCGCAAGAACATGGGCACACAGCTATCGGGAGGCGAGCGACGCCGTACGGAGATAGCACGGTGCCTGGCCATCAACCCTAAGTTTGTGATGCTCGACGAGCCTTTTGCCGGTGTAGACCCCATTGCCGTAGAGGACATTCAGCACATCGTTTGGCGACTCAAATACCGTAACATCGGAATCCTGATAACCGACCACAACGTACAGGACACCCTCTCTATAACTGACCGAGCCTACTTGCTGTTCGAGGGAAAAATTCTCTTTCATGGAACGCCCGAAGAACTGGCTGTAAACCCCGTGGTGCGCAAAAATTACCTAACCAACAATTTCACCCTAAGACGGTTTAAGCCTACCAAGGAAGACGAGGAGGCTGCTGAGGACGCTGCGGCACGCCACGCATAGGCTCCGACACTACTAACAGCCATAGGTAAACCGGCGCTAACGGCCAGCCCATATATTTTTTCCACAATATATTAGGTAATATCGCTAAAAATGAGTAATTTTGCGCCTTGCTTAACAAGAACAGAAACAAATAACATAATAAAAATCAGAGATGAATATTTCATTTGAAAACCCTGACAAAATCAACGGCCTACTCACAATTACCATAGAAGAGGCCGACATCAAGGGAGATGTCGAGAAGACACTCAAAGACTATCGCAAACGTGCCAACATACCCGGCTTCCGTCCCGGCATGGCTCCTATGGGCCTCATCAAGCGCCAGTTTGGCCTGTCGGTTAAGATGGACGCTGTAAACAAGGTGGTAGGCGAGCAGCTGCAGAAGTATATCCAGGACAACAATATCCAGGTACTTGGCGAGCCTATGGCTGCCGAGAGCCAGGAGCCTCAGGACCTGGAGAAGGACGCTCCCTATACTTTCAAGTTTGACCTGGCTGTAGCCCCTGAGTTCAAGTGCGACCTGACTGGCCGCGATAAGGTAGACTACTACAACATCACCGTAGACGACGCACTCGTAGACCGTCAGATAGATATGTTCGCCTCACAAGCTGGCGAGTACGCCAAGGCCGATCACTATGAGGACGGCGACAGCATGAAGGGCGACCTACGCGAACTTGACGAGAACGGCAATACTAAGGAGAACGGCATCACTGTAGAGGGCGCCATTCTGATGCCTTCATACATTAAGGTAGACGATCAGAAGAAGCTGTTCGACGGAGTTAAGCCCGGTGATATTGTAACATTCAACCCGCGCAAGGCTTATCCTGACAACGATGCCGAAGTAGCTTCGCTGCTCAAGGTAGAGCGTGACAAGGTGGGCGAGCATACTGGCGACTTCAGCTATCAGATTACTGAGGTGAACCACTTCACCAAACACGAGGTTAACCAGGAACTCTTCGACCGAGTTTACGGTGCCGGCAACATTAAGGACGAGGCCGAGTTCCGCACTAAGATTGCCGAGGGCTTGAAAGCACAGTTCGCCATCAACAGCGACTTCCGTTTCTTGCAGGATGTACGCAAGCACTGCGAAAAGAAGGTGGGCAAGCTCGCTTATCCAGATGCCCTGCTCAAACGCATCATGCTGGCCAACAACAAAGATAAGGGCGAGGACTTTGTAGAGAAGAACTACGACAACAGCATCAAGGAACTGACTTGGCACCTCATCAAGGACCAGTTGGTAGCAGCTCAGGGTATCAAGGTTGAGGAAGCCGATGTTAAGGATGCAGCCAAGGAGACCGCCCGCGCTCAGTTTGCCCAGTACGGAATGAACAATGTACCTGATGAGTATGTAGACAACTACGCCACCGAGATGATGAAGAAGAAGGAATATATCCAGTCGCTCGTTGAGCGTGCCATCGACCGCAAACTCACAGAGAAACTCAAAGGTGTAGTGAAACTTAATACCAAGGACATCTCACTCGAGGAGTTCAACGAGATGATGAGCAAATAGTTTTTTAGTACAAAGTAGGACATATCTATGACTGCCGAGCTTCTCCTCGGCATCAAGAATACACCATTTTACGAAAAAAAACTTCCTATTCATAAAGAGGTTGTCGACTATTTTATGTATCTTTGTTCTTAGAACAGATAATAAAAGAGTGGACAACCTCTCTTTTTTCCCTATTTATCACTAACAGAAAGAACATGAACAGAGATTTTCGCAAGTATGCCACTCAGCACTTAGGCATTAACGGAATGGTACTGGACGAGGTGGTCAAGTCGCAAGCCCAGTACATCAACCCATATATATTGGAAGAGCGCAAACTGAACGTAACGCAGATGGATGTCTTCTCGCGCCTCATGATGGAACGCATCATATTTCTTGGAACAGAGATAGACGACTATACGGCCAACACGCTGCAGGCCCAGCTGCTATACCTTGACTCTACCGACCCGGAGAAAGACATTTCTATATATATAAACAGCCCTGGCGGTAGCGTTACGGCCGGACTGGGCATATACGATACCATGCAGTTTGTATCGAGCGACGTGGCTACGATATGTACCGGCATGGCCGCCTCGATGGCCGCCGTACTGCTCACAGCCGGAGCTGAGGGCAAACGACAGGCACTCACCCACAGCCGCGTGATGATACACCAGCCGCTCGGCGGCGTACAGGGCCAGGCATCGGATATCGAGATAGAAGCCAAGGAGATACAGAAGTTCAAGAAAGAACTCTATACCATTATCAGCGAGCACTCGCACACTCCCTACGACAAGGTCTGGCAGGACAGCGACCGCAACTACTGGATGACCGCACAGGAGGCCAAGGAGTATGGCATGATTGACACTATTTTAACACGTAAGAAAGAAAATGCCGAAAAAGAAAGTTTGTAGTTTTTGCGGTCGCGGTGAGGACGAGGTTAAGCTCATCATATCCGGACTTAATGGCTTTATCTGTGAAGATTGTGCCAAACAGGCATACGAGATTGCCGCATCGGCTGGCGTGTACGGTGCAGAGACGGCTGTGGGCAAGAAGCCCAAGGCCGACTTTGAACTGAAAGACATACCCAAGCCCAAGGACATCAAGAAGTACCTGGACGAATACGTAATAGGCCAAGACGATGCCAAGCGCTGTCTGGCCGTATCGGTGTACAACCACTACAAGCGGTTGCAGCAACATATAGATGACAACGGAGTAGAGATAGAAAAGAGCAACATTATGATGGTAGGTAGCACGGGTACCGGCAAGACTCTGCTGGCGCGCACCATAGCCCATCTGCTCAATGTGCCCTTTACCATCGTCGACGCCACCGTGTTTACAGAGGCTGGCTATGTGGGCGAGGATGTAGAGAGCATCCTGTCGCGCCTGCTTCAGGTGGCCGACTACAACGTGGCCGCCGCTGAATGTGGCATTGTATTTGTAGACGAGATAGACAAGATAGCTCGCAAGAGCGACAACCCCAGCATTACCCGCGACGTAAGTGGCGAGGGGGTTCAGCAGGGTCTGCTCAAGCTCTTAGAGGGTACCATGGTCAACGTACCGCCTAAGGGTGGCCGCAAGCATCCCGACCAGGATTACATCCATGTAGATACGCGCAACATCCTGTTCATCTGCGGCGGTGCCTTTGACGGCATCGAGGCCAAGATAGCCCAGCGCATGAACACCCACGTGGTGGGTTACAACTCGGTACAGCATGTGGCACGCATCGACAAGAACAATCTGATACAATACGTAACCCCGCAGGATCTGAAGTCGTTCGGACTGATACCCGAGATTATCGGCCGTCTGCCCGTACTGACCCACTTAAATCCCCTGGACCGTCCGGCACTGCGCCGCATATTGGTAGAACCCAAGAACTCTATCGTCAAACAGTACATCAAACTGATGGAGATAGACGGGGTGAAACTGACCTTTGCCGATGACGCTCTCGACTTCATCGTGGACAAGGCTGTAGAATACAAGTTGGGGGCCCGTGGCCTCCGCTCTATCGTAGAGGCCATCATGATGGACGCCATGTTCGAGTTACCATCCAAGAAGGTAACCCAGTTCGAGGTAACGCTTGCCTATGCCAAGGAGCAGATGAGCAAGTCGAACCTGCAGAAGCAGGAGAACCTATAGCTACAGGTGGGGGGCGAACGCCAGAGTACGCAGCGTACACCCGGCCACTTCTCCCCTATAGCTTTTGGGGCGCAGCCCGCTACTAAAGCACGGCCGAGGACGAACGAATGAGTAATATGACATATAACGTTAATCTAACAGAAAAACTAAAGCACTACTTCGGCTTTGACTCGTTCAAAGGCGACCAAGAGGCAATCATCCGCACACTCATGTCGGGTGAGAATGTCTTTGTGCTCATGCCGACCGGCGGCGGAAAGAGTCTCTGTTACCAACTGCCATCGCTGTTGATGGAGGGTACGGCCATCGTGGTATCGCCGCTTATAGCCCTTATGAAGAACCAGGTAGATGCGGTAAACAGCATCAGCGAAGATGGCGGGCTGGCACACTACCTGAACTCATCGCTCAACAAGTCGGCCATACAGCAGGTAATGGATGATGTGCGCAAGGGCAAGACCAAACTGCTATATGTGGCTCCCGAGTCGCTCAACAAGCCCGAGAACCAGGAGTTCTTCAAGTCCTTCAAGATATCGTTCTACGCCATAGACGAGGCGCACTGCATCTCAGAATGGGGGCACGACTTCCGCCCCGAATACCGTAACCTGAGACCCACCATCGACAAGATAGGCAAAGCCCCGGTTATCGCCCTGACAGCCACCGCTACCGACAAAGTGCGGACGGACATCAAGAAGAACCTGGAGATAATGGATGCACATGAGTTCAAAAGCTCCTTTAACCGCCCCAACCTCTACTACGAAGTCAGACCCAAGACCAAGGATATAAACAAGCAGATAATACTTTTTATTAAGCAACACCCGGGTAAGAGTGGCATCATCTACTGTCTGTCGCGTAAAACGGTAGAAGAGCTGGCGGCCGATCTGCAGGCCAATGACATCAAGGCGGCGCCCTATCATGCCGGACTGGACAGCGCGACACGCTCGCAGACCCAGGATGACTTCCTCATGGAGCGCATAGACGTCATTGTGGCCACTATTGCCTTTGGCATGGGTATAGACAAACCCGACGTGCGCTTCGTGCTACACTACGACATACCCAAAAGCCTAGAGGGCTACTACCAGGAGACCGGACGCGCCGGCCGGGATGGTGGCGAGGGCATCTGCATAGCCTTCTACTCCTACAAAGACCTGCGCAAGCTGGAAAAATTCATGGAGGGCAAGCCTATCGCCGAACAGAACATCGGCAAGCAACTGCTCCAGGAGACGGCTGCCTACGCCGAGTCGTCGCTCTGCCGCCGCAAGATTTTGCTCCACTACTTCGGCGAGGATTATTCCAAAGACAACTGCGAGAACTGCGACAACTGTCTGCACCCCAAGGAGAAGACAGAGGCCCAGGATCAGTTAGTGGTGGTCTTAGAGGCCATCCTGGCCCTGAAGGAGAATTTCCGGCAGGAATATGTCATAGACTTTATCAAGGGGCGGGGGACCGACGACATCGTGTCGCATCACCACAACGAGTTGGAAGAGTTCGGTTCGGGCGAGGACTTTAACGAAAAGTTCTGGAGCCCCGTCATCCGACAGGCCATCATAGCCGGGTACATCAAGAAAGATGTAGAGAGCTACGGACTGCTGAAGATTACGGCCGCCGGACGCCGCTTTATCAAGTCGCCGCACTCCTTTATGGTCGCCATGGACACCGAGTTTAAGGACGATTACGACGATGAGGAGCCACAGGGTAACATGGCAGCATTAGACCCCGAGTTGTACGACATGCTGGTAAGCCTGCGCAAGCAGGTGGCCAAGAGGTTGGGACTGGCACCTTACGTTATCTTCTTCGATGTCTCCCTGGAGCAGATGGCCACCATGTACCCCATCACCCTGCAGGAGCTCCAGAACATCCAGGGCATCGGCGTGGGCAAAGCTAAGAAGTACGGGGCCGAGTTCTGCGCCCTTATCCGCCGCCACTGTGAAGAGAACGGCATCGAAAGACCGGAAGAGTTCAGGGTGAAGACGGTAGCCAAGAAGAGCATGCTCAAGGTTAAAATCATACAGAGCATAGACCGCCAGATAGCGCTGGACGACATAGCTACCGCACAGGGCCTTGACTTCGACGAGCTGCTCGACGAGATAGAAGCCATCGTGTACAGCGGCACCAAGCTCAACATAGACTATTTCCTGGACGACGTGATGGACGAGGAGCGTATCGACGACATCTTCGATTACTTCATGGAGAGCGATACCGACGATCTGAACACCGCCATCGAGGAACTGGGGGGCGACTACTCTGACACCGACATCCGCCTGGTACGCATCAAGTTCCTCTCCGAGGTAGCCAACTGACAGCGGCTGGGGAACCGCCACCCGCCACACATACTGCCATACATACAGACCAAACCAATAAGACATCATACATTATGAAGAGACTTTTTATCAGTTGCCTGCTCATAGCCTGTGCCACCCTGACCATGGCCCAGGCCGCTCCGGGCACTTTTTCCATCATCCCCCGTGTTGGCGTGAGCATCTCCAACATTTCTAATAACCCGCTGTACATTGGCAATGCCGACTACAGCTTAAATGCCAAGGCCAAAGCGGGCTTCGCGGTAGGTGCCGACGCCTACTATCAAGCTTCGCGGCAGATAGGCGTGTCGGCCGGCGTACACTATGTGTCGGTGGGCAACAAGTACGATGACTATGATGTACTTACAGAGCGCCCTGCCGAGGACGCTACCGAGGCCAAGTACGAGGCCTATACCGACCTGAGCAACACGCTCAACTATGTGGCCGTGCCCCTCATGGTTCACGCATATATAGCCAATGGTTTGTCTGTCAACGCGGGCGTACAGGCGGGTCTACTCACCCACGTCAAGGAAGAGTTTACCACCTGCACCTTCGTACAGAACATCCACACGGGCGTACGCACCTACAACTCGGATGTAACTAAGACCGAGAACACATCGGATGCGCTCTACAACAAGGTAGACTTCAGCATCCCCGTGGGCATCTCGTACGAGTACATGAACGTAGTGCTCGACGTGCGCTACAACGTCGGTCTCACCCACGTCCGGAAGTACTCCAACAGCAAGAATCGTAGCGCCATGCTTACTGTGGGCTACAAGTTTGACCTCTAAACACGGCCTCCATACAGCCCCACCCTATCGCCCAACCGCCAGGTGCTGCCCCAAGGCAGACCGCGATTGGGCTTTATTATAAGAATTATAATCAAAAACAAACTTATCACGATGAACAAGAAAATCCTTTTAGCCCTGCTGATGCTCCTGAGCGTCCTCGGCTCCCGGGCGCAGTCAGCCCCCTCTTTCCAGGCCCTGGCCGACAGCATGGCCCAGGCTCTCATCACCCATTTCTGGGGTGCCAGCTTCCCAGGTTATCCCGACCGCTACTACTTCAACTACGGCAGCGACCTCTCTGACCTCTCCACCGGCAATTACTGGCCCGAGGCCCACGCCATCGACGTCATTACCGATGCCTACCTGCGTACGGGCGACCAGCGCTACAGCGCACTGTTCCCCCTGTGGTGGCAGGGAGCGCCACGCTACAATTTCGCCCACGACGGGCAGCGGCCCTGGTGGAACCCATTCGTTGACGACATGGAGTGGATAACGCTCGCCCAGATACGCATGTTCGAGGCCACGGGCGATACGACCTACATCCATCGCGCCCGCCAGATTTACGATGACTGGATATGGTCTACCTGGGGCCCCGACGACGAGGCTCCCTGGCATGGGGGCATCACCTGGAAGACTGATGTGTCCAAGTCCAAGAACGCCTGCTCTAACGGCCCGGCTGCCATCATCGCCGCCAAACTGGCCAAGCTGTACCACCGGGCCGGGTTTAATCAGGGTAAGAGCCAGCGCACCTACCTAACCGAGGCCAAGGCCATCTACGCCTGGTTGCGTGCCAACCTCTTTGACCATGAGACCGGGGCCGTGTACGACAATATGAACAGCAAGGGCCACATCAGCCGCGCCACCTTTACCTACAACAGTGGCACCTTTATCGGGGCTGCCCACCAGCTGTATCAGCTCACCGGCGACAAGCGTTACCTGGGCGATGCCATACGGGCGGCCAACTATGTCATCCAGCAGAAGTCGGACAACTTTGGCGTGCCTGACGATGCCATACGGGGCGATGGCGGCCTGTTCCACGGCATCTTCTTCCGCTACTTCGCTCCCTTGGCTAAGGAGCCAAGCCTGTCCCAGGCCACCCGCGACCACTTCCGCAACTACCTGCTGTACTGCGCCAAGGTGGTGGCCCAGCAGGGCGTCAACCCGCGTACCCACCTCTACGGAGGCCGCTGGCGCCAGGCTCCCGGCGACCACGAGCCCGTATGCCTCACGGCTCACCTCACCGGCTGTATGCTCATCGAGGCTGCCTGCACGCTGCAGTAGCGGCCGCGCGACCATTTCCATAACCATCTGAAGCACCATCGCCCAACTCAGTTTTCTTTGCGTGGCGGTGGTGCTTTTTGCATTTCTATCTGCCATGGCATACTTGGGAAGACAATGCTCGCAATGCCGTTCCGGCAGGTTGCATCTCGTGCCACACATCAACCGCCAAAGCAACGATGGTCTCAACATAGCCATCCAGAATGTCTGAGTGGAGCAAGGACACAGTGGCTTCCTTTAAAAACAAAGGCACGGGAAAACCGAGGAAGCGCCCCTCGGATACAGCACCGATGGCACTGATAACTTTGACACATTTTACATTGACTGCGAGACGTTTCCGCAGCATGATCTATACCTTTTTTCGGTTGGTAAGATGAACAAGCCTTATAGAAGAGACCTTTATAAATCTTTTACTTCATACGATTTTTATGTTTGCCGATTATTTATTAACTTTGAGTCCCAATTAAGAACTTGCAAAATGAGCATCAAATACGAAATACACCCAACAAATAGCTCTAAGGGGACGGGGAAAGAACAGAAGTTTGTGCAGATTTTCGAATTATCCACCTCGAACCGACCGATATAGTTGGGAAATCATCTCCAAAACAATTTTCTGAATAAATAGATTATGACAAACGTATGGATAAGTGCCGCAGGACTTTGCGGAGCTACAATGATAGGCAGCCTTCTTGGATTTGGGATAAAGGAGCTGCCACACAAGTGGAACGACACGGTGCTTGGCTATTGCGCCGGAGTGATGCTTGCCGCATCGACGCTGGGACTGATAGTGCCAGCCTTTGAGTTGGGGACAACACCATGGTGGTTTGTCGTCGTAGGAGTCATGGCGGGCGCGTTGTTCCTCAACGTACTTGACCTCGTGACCCCACACCTCCACCACATCACCGGCCTTGACGCCGAAGAGCACCGCAACAACTCCACGCTTAACCACATCATGCTATTTGTCATGGCCATTGCCATACACAAGTTTCCTGAAGGTATTGCCGCAGGAGTGAGCATGAGCGAAGGCGAGGAGGCATCGTGGACCGTGAGCCTCGGCATCGCGCTACAGAACATCCCTGAGGGCATGGTGATAATAGCCCCGCTGCTGCTCGCCGGAGTGACGCGCATCCGCACATTTGTAATATCCATCGCCATAGGCTTGCTTGAGGTAATCGGAGTGTGGACAGGATTTGCCATGGGCAACGTGTCGGCCGCCATGCTTCCCGTCATGCTCGGCTTTGCCGGCGGTGCAATGCTCTACGTCACAAGCGACGAGATGATACCCGAAACCCATGCCCACGGCTATCAGAAGCAAGCCACCTACGCATTGCTGCTCGGATTTATGACTCTGCTATTACTGGAGAAACTGCTGTAAAGGCACAAGGCTGCATCAGCTATTAAGCCTTCGGTTTCAACTACATTGAACTTTTCGAACAAAAACACTGCTAAAGACACTGTTTTTAATTAACAACATGGCATGTGAGCAACATAATGGTTGCTCACGTGCCACCGCATATGACCGCCGACGTCCTATTCTACCCTGCGGCCCGTCCGGTCTATGTAATACCAGTCGCCACTCTTCCACTCGGGCATCTCGGGGTTGCTCTTGTCCCAGTGGCCCGTCTTCGTAACCTTGGCACGGCCATATCTGAAGGGGGTACCATAGGCAAACTGCAGGGCGATAACTACATGGCCCAACGTGTCGGCATAGCCTATCTTGTTGTCAGCCCCCTCTATTATCCGGAACAACCCATCGCCCACAAAGTCTGGGCTTGCATCCAGCAACCCGAACACGCGGAAAAGTACCTCGCCCTTGTAGTTGATGGCTATATAGTCCTTGCCCGGTTTTGCATGTACCAGTCCCAGCCGGCCTATCTCTTTCCAGTTCTGGTAGGTATAGCCGCGCGAGAAAGGCACAATGGTGTCACCGCGCGCGTTAAGGTAACAGACAGGGGCAAACCAGCTAAGGCTATCCCGCCCATGGGCGTAGATTTTGGGGCCGTGGTCAGCGCGGGCCAGTTCAGGTTCTACGAAGTCGAAATAGGGAGCGGGATTCCAGGCCAGGTCGTTCCAATCAGTCGTCTGGATGCGGATGCTGCGCAGCACGCCGTCACTGAAATCAAACCTATAGACGGAACCGCCCACCGTGGCGTCTGCCCGGAAGATGATGTGATTTATCTCCCGTTCGATGGCGGGCAGTCCTATCCGGTGTATCACCTCCTCGCGGTCCATGCCCACATGTATGCCCCGTTGCAACTTTATCCTGACATCTGTAATGCTGGCATACGCTATGCAGGGCAGGCCAAAGTCGGTCGTTAGTATCTGTGTAGAGCCGTAGCTATATAGATGAGCATAGCCAGTTTCGCCACAGTGAGTGAACGCCGTGTCACGGCAGGCGAGGAAAGGATAGGCTCGCCGCATCGCCTTTCGGGTACATACGCGCGGCACGACGGTATCTGCAAAGAGCACGCAGCTCTCTGGCGCCGCGTCCGTCTCCAGCGTATCGCCGTGGATATAGTACCCACGCCCCAAACTGTCTACTACGATGGCATCCACTTGCTGAATCATGCCGCAAGCCATCAGCAGGGGCATCAGCACGACTATGAGCCATGCGGCCATGCCCATCCATCCCTTTCCGGCTTCACTTCCCGTTCCCGTAAGTCTCTCCATATTGTTGTCTGTCAGATATATTTAGGGCAAAGCTATAAAAAAACAGGGAGAAAAGTCCCCTGTTAGTCCGTAAAATTCTTCCAAAAAATTTCAGAAGGCAATAATGCCAACCCAAAAGGTCATCCTAAGGCCCGCCCCCTAACAATGAGCTACTACAGACAACTGCCACAGATACCAGGATTCTCACCCGTTACCCAGTCCTACTACAAGGCCCCCAGCGCAAGGACTTTGCGGCCAAAGCTAAGACTTGGTACTATGCTGAACTCCTCAAAGACAAACGCAAATGTCAGAACAAAACCCAAAAAGTGCTGGCTGAAAAATTGGGAAGAAACGCGAAGACATCTCATCTATCGAAAGGGGGCAGACGGACATGCAGCTTTCCACATTTCTACGTATCGCCGACGCGCTTGGCTTACGGTTTTCGTTAGTACAGGGATAGTCAATAGTTTTTTTAGGGACACGCCTCATACTTGTCGCTGCAGCTGCGGTATTCCACATAGTCATCCGCAGTTCCCTGCCAGCGCCCTCGGGCGTAGCGGCCCATATAACGGCAGAAGAGGACTTTACGGCTGTAAAAGTCCTCCTCTGCTTTGCTTTGCCAGTTACGTTCTTGTGATCCCGTTGGGGTTCGAACCCAAGACCCACAGCTTAGAAGGCTGTTGCTCTAATCCAACTGAGCTACGGGACCATCACGAAGTTAAGTGCAAAGGTAGTGATTTTGATAATGACAACCAAATTTTCACTTGTATTTCTTCATATATTCATCGGCGCGAGGGTCTCCCAGCTCCTTGGCCTTGAGAAAAGCCTTGGTACCCTCGGCTTTGTTCTTGGAAAGCATGTTGGCAATGCCTAACAAGATGTAACCGTCGGCATATTCAGGTGCCAGTTTGGTGCAGATGGTAGCACTGCGCAGCGCCTTGTCTGCTTGGTTGAAGCGGACGTGGAGAGCAGCTTTCTCGGCCCATAAAGTAGGCGAGTCGCGCTGCAGGATAATGGCGCGGTCGATGTCGTTGATGGCCTGCTGGTACTGATGTATCTCCAACTCAGCCTTGTGGCGGACATAATAGAAGTCGCTGCTGATGGGACGCCCCTGCATCAGCGAGTCGTACTCGTTGAAATCGGTGACGGCCTTGCGAAAATCTTTCATATTGTAATACTGGGTGCCACGGGCCAGTACATAGGGAGCACCCACGAAGTTGAGTGGATGAGGCGAAGCCACGATGGCACTATCGAGCAGGGCCAGTATCTCGGTAGCGGGAGCCTTGAGATGGCTCTTGCACTGAGCGGCCGAGTAGAACAGGTCGCCGTTGCGTATATCGGTCTTGGTCAGCGAGATAAACTGGTCGTATGCCTTGGTATAGTTGCCCTTCAGGAAGTGGGCCTGTGCCTGCTGATTGATATAGAGCGGCCGCTTGTCTATAGCGTAGGCCGCCGTGGCCTCAGCCAGTACCTTGTCGGCCGTCCAGGAGGGATATATGCTGTCGGGCAGGTTGGTTACTTTCTGATAGACAAGCCGGGCATAAGCCGAGTGGGCCTCGGCCTTATTGTCGGCCTTGGCCAGGGCGCTCTGCATGATGGCGTCGACCGACGCGAAGTCGCCCCGACCCAGCTGTGTGTTGGCCAGCGCGCTATAGCCCTCGACGGCTGTAGGAAAGCGGGTGATAAACGAGCGGATGTACTTCTGGTACATGGCCGAGTCGCCCTGTTCGGCGGTCAGGGCCAGCATGACGGCCGCCTGCTTATGCTCGGCGGGAAAGTCGATGGGGATAAAAGACTGGCGGAGTACCTGGCTGGCGATAACCAGCCCATCGGCTACCGACATGCTATTGATGAAGTTGGCATCGGCGGCATATACCTGGTCGCCCGACTTGCTGTGCTGCAGCAAGCCTATCACCTCGCCACGGGCGTTTACCACGGGACAGCCATCGGTATTGCCAGGCACGTTGGCAGAGAAGATGTAGTACGAGTACTTGCTCATAAACGGCTCCACGCTCTGCACGGTGCGCTGGTCTATCTGCGGCTTATTGACAGAGTACTGCAGTATCCACACCTTTTCGCCCTTCTTGCTGGCCACGCTGGCTACAGGTGCCGGCTGGGTACGCCCGGCCACCTTAAACTTGCACAGGTTGTACAGCTCGTTGGCCCCTATCAGTGCCGTCACGGTCGTCTGGTTGCCGCGGGCATCAATGACGATGGCGCTATCGGCCCCCACAAACGGAGTCCACGAACTGATGGCCTCGCCGTTGGCTCCCACGTACACGCCGTGGGTCGAGGCCAGGATAGTTCCGTCTTTCTTAAACGTAGTCAGAGTGAACACCGACTTGGCTGCCCGCTCTATTTGTGCGCTGGCATTGGCCGAGACCAAGAGCGCAATCAGTATATAAAGTATTCGTTTCATATTCGTAATAATGATTTGGCATTTTCGATGGCGGCAGGGGTTATATCGTTGCCGCTGAGCATCTGGGCTATCTCGGCGACACGCTCCTCGGGGCTGAGCAGCCGCATGTGACTTACCGTCGTATCATCGCGGTCCTCCTTGGACACCTTGTAGTGGGTGGTGCCCACGGCGGCTATCTGGGGCAGATGCGTAATGCTGATAACCTGGCGGTGGGCATCGCCCATCTCCCTCATAATGTGGGCCATCTGCTCGGCCACGCGTCCGCTCACGCCTGTATCTATCTCATCAAAGATGATGGTGGGCAGTTTGACGGCTCCGCTGACCATAGCCTTGAGCGACAGCATGACGCGGGCTATCTCGCCGCCCGACGCTATCTGCGCGATGGGCTGCAAGGGGGTATTCTTGTTGGCACTGAAGTAGAACTGCAGTCTGTCGATACCATCGCTGCTCAGCGCCTTGTCTGCCATCTGTATCTGAAACCTCACGTTAGGTATGCCTAAGGGCACCAGGCGCTTGCTCAGCTCAGCCTCAACCTTACGGGCTGCCTTGGCACGCGACGTGCGTAGCTCCTGAGCCTTGGCCATACACGCCTGGTAAGCCTGGGTATAGGCAGCCTCAACCGCAGCCAACTCGTCTGAGCTATTATCCAGGCTGGACAACTTGGCAGCGATGTCGGACTTGATGGTCAGCAGCTCGGCTACCGACCCCACATGATATTTCTGCTCCAGGGCATAGAGGGCGTCGAGCCGGGCATTAACCGTATCGAGCTGCTCAGGGCTGAAGTCTACCCGCTCAGCGCCACAGCTTATCTCGTCGGCTATATCCTTGAGCTCGATGTAAGCGCTGTCTATGCGCTGAGCCAGTTCGCCCGCCGGGGCATATACGCCCTCGATGGCATGTAGGCTATTGGCCGTGGCGCGCAACTGCCCAATCACGTTGGTGTCATCATCTGAGAGCACACCCTGTGCTGTGTACAGCGCAGACTTGATTTCCTCGGCGTGCGAGAGTGTTTCGCTCTGCTGCTCCAGCTCTTCCTGCTCGCCATCAGCAAAGTGGTCGCGCTCCAGTTCCTGAAACTGGAAGCGCAGGAAGTCTTCGTTGGCGCGGTTTTTCTCAATACGCTCCTTCAGGCTGTCAAGCTGCTTCCGGCACTCGTGCTGGCGGGCGTACAGCGTATCAAACTGGCCACGCAACGTGCTGTTGTGGGCTATAACGTCCACTATGCTCAGCATGAAGTCGTCTTTCTGCAACAGTAGGTTCTGATGCTGACTGTGGATGTCTATCAGGTGCTCGCCCAGTTCCTTTAGAAGCGCCAGCTGAACAGGGCTATCATTGATAAAGGCACGGCTCTTGCCGCTGGCGTTAACCTCGCGGCGCAAGATGCACTCGCCCCCGTCGTAATCTATATCGTTATCGGTAAAGAAGACGCTGAGCGCACTGTCCTCCAGGTCAAACTGAGCCTCGATGACACACTTGGTCTCGCCATTTTTTATCTGCTTGACATCGGCCCTGTTGCCCAAAAGCAGGCCCAGGGCTCCCAGGATAATACTCTTGCCCGCGCCCGTCTCGCCGGTTATCACCGAGAAGCCCGGGAAGAAGTCTATATCCAGCTCGTCTATCAGCGTATAATTCTTTATATACAGATGTCGTAACATATTGGCTTATTGCATTATTCCTTGATTTTCTCCCAAGCCGTATTCTGGCTCGCATTGATGGAGAAGAGGATGTCGTACACGTTTTCTTTCTCTTTAGGAGTGCCCTTGCCCTTGTAGATGTTGGCCAGTTCGTCGCGCTTGTAGTCGGTCCATATCTGAGGGAGCAGGCTCAACGGTTTGTCCTCGTGGCACTTCTTGAGCAGTTCCATGGACTTAGTGATATTGGCCCGGCCCCGCTCAGCATTGTTGGCCATCTCGTCCAGGCCGGTACGGTAGTAGTCGTACTGGAACTGGCGAAACGGCTGGAGCGCCGCATCCAGGTAGTCGTTGATGAGGGCATAGCGATTGCGACTGTCCTCAAAGGCTTTCCACCCAGGAAAGTTCAGGTTCTGCGCGCTATTGGCCACATTCATACACTGCTGCAGCACTTCGGTACCGGCGAGGGGTGCAAAGCTGTCCAGGTCTATCCCTATAATGAGATAGGCATAGTAAGCAAAAAGCGCAGTAAGCTGATTATCTATATTCTCAGGATTGAAAACTATCTGGTCAAACTGAGCAAACTCGAAGTTGAACGCGTTATCGGTATTATTGTACAGGGTAGAGGTGTAGGCAGCATTGTACACAGGGCGGTTGGCCTGGATAAGTGCCTTGCAGGTAAAGACGTTAGACGAGGGGTCGTACTTGGTAACGGTAATGTTGAAGTTGCACACGATGCGCTCGCCGCGCTGAAACTGCAGACTGGTCCACTGCCGCTCATTGACAAACTGCTCCAGGCTCTTCTGCAGGTTGTCGAACACGCTGGCATCCGTGCCCTGCACCTGAGCATGGTTGATGACTACCTTGGCATTAAGTTCCTGGGCCAGAGCCGTCGCGGGCATAGCCATGAGGGCCCATAGCACAAGGAGAGCCGTCAGCAACCGACAGCTCACCCTCATAGCGACAGCCCCGTGGGTCTGTCTGCCCAACCTGTTAGCCATGTACCATACAGCGACCATCTGCCCGGTTACTTGGTTTTCATCTCGCGCAGCCGTATCCGCGTCAGCACCTGCTTGGTGTTGTTGGTAAAGTCGGCCGAGAGCATCCAGCTGTAGTAACCCGGGTCGCGGCGCAGCACGTCGCGTACGGCCCAACCCTTGTACTTGCCAAAGTTGAACACCTCCTGCTTGCGCGGGTTGCCGTCAGCGTCTACCAGTGTCTGGCCGTTGCCATCAGTCATCTCCTTCCATACGATACGGCCGGCAAAGTCCACATTGTCATTAGACTTAGAGAAAGCTGCCAGCTCATCCATATCATTGGGCAGCGCGCGGTCGGGCTCCTCGGCCGTGGCGGGATCGTACCGGTCCAGCTGAGCCATCAGCACCCGATAGGTAGCCTCGGTATCCTGGTCGGCACGGTGCGCAGTAAAGTCATCCTCCATCTTGTGGCCGCAGTAGAACTTGTACGCGGCAGCCAGACTGCGTCGCTCCATCTTGCAAAAGATGGTATGGGCATCTATCAGACGAGCCTTGGAGAAGTCCATCTCCACTCCGGCGCGCAGGAACTCCTCGGCCAGCATGGGGATGTCAAAGTTGTTAGAGTTGAAGCCGGCAAAGTCGCAGCCGGTAAAGGTCTGCTGCAACTGGGCAGCCACCTGCTTGAAAGCAGGGGCATCGTGTACCATCTCGTTGGTAATACCCGTAAGGGCCACCACCTCGGCCGGAATTTCCTTACCGGGGTTTACGTATAGACTCTTACGCTCCTCGCGCCCATCGGGCATCACCTTGATATACGACACCTGTATGATACGGTCATTAACCAAGTCAAGCCCTGTAGTCTCCAGGTCGAAGACTATCAGAGGCTTTGTCAAATTCAGTTTCAATGTCTTATCTTTTTATCGTCATTACTACACCTGCCGCCATCAGTTCTGGTCGCTCAGCAGCATAGGCATCAGCAACATCAGTACGTCCTCGTTCTCTGGCTGCTCGACAGGCACTATGATGCCGGCACGGCTGGGGTCGGCCAGTTCGATGTTAACCTGATCGCCATCCAGGTTGCTCAGTATCTCCGTGAGCGAACTACCCTTGAAACCGATGCTCATGTTCTGGCCGGCATAGTCGCAGGCCAGTGTCTCGTGGGCCTTGGTGGCGTAGTCTATATCCTCCGACGAGAGTTCGAGGCTCCCGGCGGCCAACTTGAACTTGACCAGCTGACTGCTCTTGCTTCCGAAGGGTAGCACACGGCGCAGCGCACTGAGCAGTAGTCGGCGGTCTATGGTGAGTTGGTTAGGGTTAGACTGGGGGATGACCGAGTTATAATTAGGATAACGCCCCTCTATGAGACGGCAAACGAGCAGCCCGTCGGCAAAGTGTATCTCAGCATTACGCTCGTCAAACTTGATGACCACGTCGCCACCATCCTTTCCTAAGATATTCTTCAGCAGGTTAGCCGGTTTCTTGGGCAGGATAAACGAGGCCGGCGTTTCGCTATTGATGGCAAAGTTCTTGTTGCGAACCAGCTTATGGCCGTCGCTGGCCACGATGGCCAGGGCATCGGGGGTAAGGTCGAAGTAGATACCGTTCATCACGGGGCGCAACTCGTCCTGCGCAGTGGCAAAGATGGAACGGTTCAGACTGCTGGCCAGAACTCCAGCGTCGATGGTTATCACATTTACGTTCTCGGGCATGGGCTGCATACGCGGATATTCGTCAGCATTGAGCGTGGTAAAGTTGTACTCGCCCCCCTGATAAGATATGGTGATGGTGGCCAAGGCCAGGTCTACGCTGAAGCGGAGCGGCTGCTCGGGCAGTTCGCGCATGGCATCAAGTATAGTCTGGCTCTGCAGAGCAAAGGAGCCCTCTCCCTCCTGGCTGTCCAGCGCCAGGGACGTCTGCATCATATTCTCGCTGTCCGAGGTGGTCAGTGTCAGCTGACCATTGTTCACATTGAACAGAAAACTATCCAGTATGGGTAGAGAGTTCTTGCCGCTTATAACCTTGGCCAGCGTCTGCAGGCGACTGCTAAGGGCGGTGCTCGATAAGGTAAATTCCATGCTTATGCGGTTTTGATTACATTAATATTATTGTAACTACAAAAATACAAAAAAGGGAGATGCACTGCAAAAAATAAACCGAAAATTTTCGCGTTTAAGACATTTTTTATTAATTTCGCGGATGTAAATACAAACCGAAAACATATAAATACAAATTATAAAGATGGAATTACAAGGAAAAATAATCGCTGTGCTGCCTGAGCGGAGCGGCGTTTCGGCTCGCGGAGAGTGGAAGTCGCAGAGTTTTGTCATCGAGACCCACGACAGCTTCCCCCGTAAGATGGTGTTCGACGTGTTCGGCGCCGACCGCCTGGCCCGTTTCAACATCCAGATGGGTCAGGAAGTGAGCGTATCGTTCGACATTGACGCCCACGAGTACAATGGCCGCTGGTTCAACAACATCCGCGCCTTTGATGTGCGGCTGGTAGACCCCAACACCGTAGCCGCCGGCCCCATTCCGCCCGCAGCTGCTGCAGTAGCGCCCACGGCCGCGCCTGCCGCCGAGGCTCCATTCCCTCCCAAGCAGGACGACCAGAACAACTCAGACGACCTGCCCTTCTAACCTGGTGGGTTACAGCTGAGCAAAATATACCGTTAGCTATATAGCGATAGCGCCCTCTTCCGGCCAAGGCCGTGAAGAGGGCGCTATCGTGTTAAGGGCAAGCCCCTGGGGGAGGCGAATCCAGGAGAAGAAGCTGTGCTGCTAACGAGGAAACGTACAAGCCGAGCACCGCAAACCAGTCCGAGGGGGCCGGGGCGATGGTGGCCAGCTATGAATATAGCCGTAGACGTTATGCTGGTGATAACGCCTACGGCTATTTTCATAGAGCACGAACTGGCCTACCGCTTACTCCCTGACTGGCATATAGCGCGGCACGAGTACCTTCATAACCGTCCAGCCAGCCAGATAGGCCACTGAGCAGTAGCAGAATATCATAAAGTAACCGGCCTCCTTGCCTACAAATCCGCAGAACACCGTCTGGGCTGCATCGACATGGTCGAGCAGATGGCCCGACAGATAGTTGATGAGGAACGAGCTGAGACCACCGGCCATACCGTTGATACCGGTAATGGTGGCCACGGCCGACTTGGGGAAAAGGTCGCTACCCACAGAGAACAGGTTGGCCGACCACGACTGGTGGGCGGCTCCCACGATACCGATAATGATGATGGTGAGCCAGCAAGAGTAGGCACCGAGTGTCTGAGCCATCAGGCCCAACAGGGGGAACAGCGCAAAGATGAACATGGCCTTCATACGGCAGTTATAGGCGTTGCCCCCGGTGCGGTTAATAAATATGGTAGGCAGCTTGCCGCCATAGAGCGACAGCATGGTGATGGCGTAGAGTACGAACATAAGCATCTGGGCCATCGAGGTGTCAGAGGAGTAGCCATACACATCGCTGATGTAAGCCGGAGTCCAGAACAGGAAGAACCACCACACTCCGTCAGTAAGAAACTTACCCAACAGGATGGCCCAGGTCTGCCGCAGCTTCAGGCACTGCATGATGCTCATCTTGGGAGCCTCCTTGACCCCGGCCTCGTCATCGTCCTGACTGTCCTGGAGTATGTAGGCGCGCTCGGCAGCGTTGACCCACTTATTGGCCTGCATGGGCTTGTACACAAAGATCCACACGCCCATCCAGACAAAACCTAACAGACCAATAACCACAAAGGCCATCTCCCAGCCGTTGCCCACGCCGATGCTCTTGAAATAACTGGCCAGATTGGGGATACACAGCGGAGCAATAAGGGCACCGATGGTTGAGCCAGCATTGAATATGGCGGTGGCATAGGCCCTGTCTTTCTTAGGGAAGTACTCGGCGGTAACCTTGACGGCTGCGGGGAAGTTGCCCGACTCGCCGGCGGCCAACACCACACGGGCCGCTAAGAAGAACCACACGCTGACCATAGACACCGTGGCGGCCACGTCGCCGGCAGCACCCACCATCTGGGCAGCATCGCCCAGTCCTACGTACTCCTCGGTGGCCCAGCCACACAGCGCATGCAGACAGGCTCCGGCCGACCACACGCCGATGGCCCACAGGTAGCCCTTGCGGGTACCCAGCCAGTCGATGATACGGCCCGAGAAGAAGTTGGCTATGGCGTACATGATAGAGAAGGCTGCGGCAATGTTACCGTAGTCGGCATTAGTCCAGTGGAACTCGGGAGCGATGAAGTCCTTCCACGTAAGCGAGAGGGCCTGGCGATCCAGGTAGTTAACGGTTGTGGCGAAGAAGAGCATCGCACAGATTACCCAACGGAAGTTGGTCTTCTTGGTAGTTTGTATTACGTTCATGTTTATAAGGTATTTTAGTCGTGTTGAGTACACCTGGCTGCACCAGGGTGATACAAGCGATTACAAAGGTACGTAAAAAAGTTAAGCTAATGACCGCAAATTCCATTTTTTTATAACAAAAAAAGCAAGCCGAACGCCATGAACTTGCCTGGATAGCTGAGGCGCTGACTATTTTATGAAAAAAAGTTAGTTAACGCGTCCCCGGGAGTTTCCATTAGTCACCAGCAGTCTCGCCGGGAGTTCACCGTGTCAGTCCGAAGCCATTCCCGCCGATGTCCGCAGGGACAACTTACAGATTGTAAGCTATCTGTACGAGTCGGCTGTATATTTATGCTGTCATCCCGAGCTATAGCTGTATATTTATACATTTCTACCCGCGCGCCAAAGGCCACTTCTGCACCTTCTGGCATCGATGACAGGAGTATCGGGAGCCACCACAGGCGTTTTCAGAAGGATTTTCAGCCGATTGGGGATTTTTTAGACCCAGTCGAAAGCGTAGCTCGCTATAAAAGGGAGCGACATCCGCCCTTTTCGCAGTGTTTTCCGTAAGTTTGGCCAGCCCCCTTTGCTGGCTCCGCGAACGGCCTTCAGAAAGCTAATGACGGTCGCGGGGCGGATAAAGACCGTCATTAGGCGCATAAAGATACTCTCTGCGGGTGAAGATGGTGCTGAAGCGGGCTCAAAAATAGCCGTCTGTGGCACTACCCATGCTCCGGGGCACCTCTGTGCCCATCCTAAGCGTCCCGAGGGGGGGGCACTGGTCGGCCAATTTGCATAAGTATACAGTTAACATCTGTAAGCAGGCGCGCCACGGTCGACCTGGCCACGGCCGAGGGCACGCCCACATACAGCAAGGGGCCCCGCTGCCAACCCACTGGCAACGGGGCCCCGCTTAGAGCCGTACACGCCTATAACAACCGTTTACAGCTTTACCACCTTGCCCATAAAGAGTATGGCACCGGTGGTGTTTTCGCGGATGGCGTAGACGAAGGGCTTGTTAAAGGTCAGCTCTACCGTCCGGGGAGCTATATCGCCACCCGACCCGAGCGACGAGGTGACCACCTTGGTACCGTTCTCGTCTACCTTGATAGTGGTGCTCTGTATCATCCGGTCAATGCCTATCTTGCCAGCGACTATCAGATTATCCAACACAGACCCCGTAGCCCCGTGTATGCCTAAGGCTGGCAGGCAGTCTGCTATATTCAGCCAAGTGGTAGTAATGGCAAAGCGGGGCAGGCTAACCTCAGCAAGGCCCTGGGTCGTCTTTTCGTGCCAGGCCCACCAGTCGGCCTTGGCAGCCACGGCGTCCAGGCTCTCGGTGTCCTGGGGCATCACTATCATCATGCTATAGTAGCCCTGTCCATAGTTGAGCTCGGCCACTTGCAGCGACTCGTCCACATAATAGTTGGTCGACACGGTCGTGTTCATCGTCGGCACGGTGGCCGTAGTGCCATCGGCATTGGTAAAGACGGCATCCTTAGTGTATTTAGGGTCAAAGGGAACCGCCCACTTGGCATCAAAGTAGTTGGCATTGGCCACTACCATCAGGTCGGTTTTAGTGATATAGAAGTCGTCGCTCTTGACCGCATTGCCTGTATTCTCCTCTATCCAGCTGTTTATCTGCTGTATCGCCTTGAGCGACTTGTCCCACATATCTACCCGCTCCATAGTGGCCCTGTAATACTTCTGTATGGCATCCTTATACGCGGGCTTGAAGTCATTGTCCTGGTTCAGCCAGATGCTGTTGCAGAGCGACGCGGTGACATACTCGTCATCCTGGGCGAGCTTGTTCAGCATGGCCAGATTGTCCTCGTTCAGCTTATTGATGTCCTCATAGCCCATGGCGCTGACCACCTCTTGCTGCAAGCGGCCCGTGGATCCATTGGCAAACATGGACAGCATGTACTGCATGCTCACGGGGGCCACACACACGTTCTTGCCCTGATGGTCGGTCTGAGCCGACAGCACCGCCAACAACTTGTTGGCCAAGACGTTGCTCTGCTGGGCATAGGGGGTGTGCTGCACCTTGCTGTAAGCCGCGGGTATGGGCTTCAGGTCGCCCTCGTTAGTGGGGTCGGCCACTTGGTTGTCGTTAGAACAACCGGCTGCTGACACCAATAGGGCCAGCAACGCTACCTTAATAACATTTTTTCTCATAATCCATTATTTTTGTTGGTTAATATTAATCTTCTCGTTTGAAATATTTCTTTTGCGTAGTATAGCCATTAAGAAAAGTTTTTTCATTGGGTTTTTAGTTCTTTGTGAGCCTACTCTTATGGATTTTTGGCTTCCTCCCCTTTAGTCAGTAAGGTCTGAATGAAATGTCATGGCCCGTTACCTATCGAGTAAGGCCAACTGCTGAATGTGGTTTTTGAGGTTACTAATTGACGGATGGGTGTTATCGGATAATTGACGGACGGGCGCTGAGAGGCTCGGCCCTGCCATCCGCCTGTAGGAGAAAGCAAAGGATGCCGCGCAGGATGCTAATATAAACTTTTGGGTAGCCACAACCAACTCAGTGATAATAAAACTATTATAAGCTATTATGCGCAAAGGTACGATATTATATATTATAAAAAAGCAAAACCGTATTTTTTTATTTCCTGATGAAAAAAAATGCGCCGAGGCGGCTCGCGCGTCTGCCGCGACCACTGCGCAAGGCATAAAAAAGGCTCCGTCTGCCTGAGATGGTACCCATGACAGACGGAGCCGTATAGGACAGGACGCCTATTATCAGTCCTGATAGTACACGCGCTTGACGCGGTTGCTTACGTCGGTAAGAATCTCGTAGGGAATGGTGTCGATGGCATCGCTGAGCACCGTGACAGGCAACTGCTCGCCAAAGATTTCGACGCTGTCGCCCTCGGCACAGGGTATGTCGGTAACGTCAATCATGCAGACATCCATACAGATGTTGCCCACGTACTCGGCACGCTGCCCGTTGACCAGGCAGTAGCAGTGGCGGTTGCCCAGGTGGCGGTTCAGACCGTCGGCATAGCCTATGGGGATGGCGGCTATGACGCTGTCGCGGGTGAGCACACCCTTGCGGCTATAGCCTACGGTTTCGCCGGCCGGCACATGGCGCAGCTGGAGAATGGTGGTCTTGAGCGTAGACACGGTATTGATGACGTGGTTGTCGCGGGGGTCGATGCCGTAGAGGCCCAGGCCCAGGCGGCACATGTCGAGCTGACGCTCGGGGAAGTGCTCGATGCCGGCCGAATTGTCTATATGCCGCAGGATGTGGTGGCCGAAAGCCGACTGGAGACGGCGGCTACCCTCGTCGAAGAGGGCAAACTGCTGGGCACTGAAGTCGTCGAAACTGTCGCTGTCAGAACCTACGAAGTGAGAGAAGACCGAGCGTGGGATGACGGCGTTCTGGTGCTTGAGACGGTCTATGAGCAGATCCATGTCCTCGCGGGGATTGAAGCCCAGGCGGTGCATACCCGTGTCGAGCTTAATGTGTACGGGGTAGTCGGTGATGCCCTCTTTCTCGGCAGCATGTATCATGGCCTCGAGCAACCGGAAAGAATAGACCTCGGGCTCCAGATCGTAGTCGAACATGGTCTTGAACGCAGACATCTCGGGGTTCATCACCATGATGTTAGCGGTGATGCCATTCTTGCGCAGGGTGACACCCTCGTCGGCCACGGCCACGGCCAGGTAGTCTACGCGGTGCTCCTGCAGGGTCTTGGCTATCTCTACCGAACCGGCGCCATAGGCATCGGCCTTGATCATACATACCAACTTGGTCTCAGGCTTCATAAACGAGCGGTACCAGTTGAGGTTCTTAGCCACGGCACTGAGGTTGACCTCAAGGATGGTCTCGTGAACCTTCTGTACCAACAGCTCGGTAAGCTGGTCGAAGTCGAACCGCCGGGCTCCCTTGATGAGGATAACCTCGTCGCGCATGGTGTGGAACTCGGGGCTATGGACAAACTGGCTGACGTTAGCATAGAAGTGCTTGTCGGTGATGTGTATCTTGTCGGCCTGCTCACAGAGCTGAGGGCCTATGCCGATAAACTTCTCGACACCGCGCTTCTGACACAGGGCCGACACTTCGCGGTACAGGCCAGCGGCACGCTCGCCACTCTGCTCGATGTCGCTCAGGATGAGGGTGCGGCGGCGGCCCTGATGGTCGGGGCGGCGCTGCATGAAATCGAGGGCAATGTCGAGCGAGTTGATGTCTGAGTTGTACGAGTCATTGATAAGGGTACAGCCGTGCTGGCCCTGCTTGACTTCGAGCCGCATGGCAATGGGCTCGAGCTGCTGCATGCGCTCGTCGAGCACGTCGGGCGAAAGCCCCAAGCGCAAGGCTACGGCGGCGCAGGCTATGGAGCAGGTGATGGAGGCATCGTCGATAAAGGGCAACGAATACCAGGCAGGCTCACCTCCCTGATAACTATAGGTAACAGTTGTGGCGGTGGCTTTCTTCTCTATCGACTTGATATAGAGGGGAGCACGGCGGTCGCGCTGGGACCAGCAGAGGCGCTCGCCATGGGTATAGACCTCGTTGACTACGCGGCTGACGGTGTCATCGTCGGCACAATAGACGATGGTCTGAGCATCATGGAAGAGCTGGGCTTTCTCGCGGCACTTCTCCTCCATCGAACTGAAGTTCTCCTGATGGGCCGTGCCAAGGTTAGTAAGTACGGCGATGGTGGGCTGGATGATGCCCCGCAGTGCCCGCATCTCGCCAGGCTCGCTGATGCCGGCCTCGAAGATGCCTAACTGGGTGTGTTCATTGATAAGCCATACAGACAGGGGTACACCTATCTGCGAGTTGTAGCTGCGCGGACTACGGGTGACGCATAGCTGGGGCGACATAATCTGGTAGAGCCACTCCTTGACCATGGTTTTGCCATTGCTGCCCGTGATGCCCACCACGGGGATGTCGAACTCATCGCGGTGGCGTTCGGCCAGCCGCTGCAGGGCTTCAAGTGCATTGGTAACTTTAAGGAAATTGGCCTGGGGATAAGTCTGGGCATACTGGGCCGGAACATGCTCTACTACAAAGTTTCTTACTCCGCGGCGGTACAGGTCATCGATATATCGCTGGCCATCATTACGGCTCGTGTGGAGGGCGAAGAAGAGAGTCTCTTCAGGAAAACACAGCGAACGGCTGTCGGTAAGGAGAAATCCAATCTTAGCCTCGTGGCTGCCATACCTGCGCGCACCGATAAGGGTGGTAACCTTCTCTATCGTATAGGTCATTGTGTTTTATCTTTTTATATCGATTGCAAAGTTAGGATATTTTTTTGAAAGCGCGTCTACTCTTTGCCGTGTTTTATCCATAAAGGTACGATATTCTTCGGACTGGGCGTTAAAGGGGCGATGGTTGAGGGCGGCCTTTACGGGGTGCCACTCGGCCAGGAAGCGGGTCATGGCGGGACCGAAGAAGACGCGCCCCATACACTCGTGGATATAAGCCACGGCCTGGGCGCTTGGATGCAGCATGTCCTCGGCATAGAAACGGTAGTCGCGCAGTTCGTCGTTCATAATCTCGTAAGAGGGAAAATAATAGACGCCATCGAAGAGACGCTCGGCCTCGGCGGTGCCCAACAGCAGGGTGGACTTGGACAGCTGGCTACCGTGAAACCCATACTTCTTATAGCGTATGGGACTCACGGTGAGGATGATGCGCACCTGTGGCCAGCGCTCGCGCAGCTGGCGAATGGTGTGGCTGAGACTGTCGGTAACTTGCTGTACGGTCATCGCGCGTTCCTCGAAAAAATTCTGGGGGCGCTTCTGACAGTTGTCGACCACCTCGCCGGTGGCGCGCAGTATATAGATGTGGTTGGTGCCAAGGGTGAGTACGGCCACGTCGACCTCGTCGTCACTGGGCAGGGTGTCTATCAGTCGCACCACGGTGTGGCCAATGCTGATGGGGTTATACATCACCCCATAGGGGTTGACCGTTACACGGAAACAGTCGTCGGCAAAGCAGCGGCCCATATTGTCGGCAAAGCAGCTGCCCACAAAGAGCAT
>JALEKD010000015.1 GCA_022769285.1 Prevotella sp. | reverse complement strand
TTTGGCAGACAAAATCCGCTCAAAATCTAAATATTCCATAAATATTCGTCCATTTACTTGGTTGAAACAAGAAAAAACACTATCTTTGTAGCGTTGATTCCCGGTAGCCTCTGATTCGTCAAGCTATCGGGTCTTGTTTTTATATACTTTTTGCTTACAAAAATACATTATTTTCTGCGATTATGGTTATGCCATATTATATAATTACAGAAATTTAACCGTAAAATTTTGATAAGATTATCGGTATTTCAAGTAATTATTGTATTTTTGCTAACGAAAAGAGTTGTTTGACAAGCAAACGTATGCATATTACAGAAATTAGAACCGTTGCCAAATCATTACCTATATTAAGGTAAAAAGCTCATAAATAGCTCATTTTAAACTATTCGGCAGATTTTAGCGTAATTTTACGATAAAATAGTGCAAGTCAAGTGGCGTGAACTTGCTCAGAAAGAGTCTTTTTACTTATTATTGCTGTCCGCTAAAACTTAAAAGAGCGTAAACATTCCGGCCGAAGCCCTCTAAAATGGGACTTCGGGCTTGTTATTTCAAAAAGTAAGCCCCTTTAATCAAACAGACTTGGTTCAGGAGGCGTTTCCTTAGCCTCCTGAACCATTTTCGCCCAGTCTCTCTCAGGCTCTTCGAGGAAAGTATAGCAGTTCACATAATACATGAGCATAATCCTTATCATAGTGGCCAATCCGGAAAAGCTCCATGAGCGCTTGATGCGCTTTTGTATGACCATCAAGAGTAGATTGGCTATCAGGGTAACCCAAATCTGTATCTTGATGGCATTGGCACTCTCTCCGTAGAAATACCTTAGCGGAAAGTTTTGTTTCAGTTGCTTGAACAGTAATTCGATTTCCCATCTTTTCCGGTATATGGCGATGATATTCTCCACATCCATGTCCATGTCGTTGGTGAGCAACGATATGATTTTAGGGGTCTTTTTCTTAATGTCAACGTAAGTGACAATGCGTGCCTTGTGCTTGATGTCCTCTCCGTCCTTTGTACGTTTCTTGAACTCCACTACCTGTACCCTGTATTCCATGAGTCCGCATGGCGCCATGTACATCATGTCGGAAAGTTCCTCATATACAAGGTTCTTCTTCATCTTCGTCACGTATACCACACCACGTCCTGTCAGTTCCTCAAACTTGGAATAGTCTATATAGGCCCTGTCAAGTGCTATAATATCACCGTCGTTGTAATTCGTGGGCTTCAGCATGAAGCTGTCATTGGTCGCGGCAGACGTAAACTTGATGTCTGATGGCACGCCTTCGTTTGCATGGATGTTGGTGTGCACCTTTATACCGCCTTTTTTCTTCCCTGACCTGGGATGTCGGCCTACGCCTTTGAATATGAGGTCGGAGAATAACGATATTGTAGTAGAGTCGATGATTTGCAGGCGATTGAGCCATGAGGGTACCTGTCGCTTTCGGCTGTCCGAGGAAAGTTCGTCCTTGTACCGGGCATAAAGGCTGCGGTATGTGTCCTCAAACACGGATTCCGGCCTGCGCGCATTTGTATCCGACAACGTGCTGCGCCTTGGCATCGTCTTTATGCCAATATGAGCGAGCTTGCGTGCCTCGGGAAACATGGAGTCCGTAATTTCGCGCAATGAGTCGAACCTCTTGATGACTGCATAGAGCATGACGGCTATATGCTGGTAGGCATCAAAGTGCTTCACGTAGCGTTCGCCATTGCGGTTGCGGCTGAATTTGAGAATTTCATCCTTGCTGAGCAAGTTTATCAGCTGACCATACATCGGCTGTCCGTTAAAATGTGTACCTTTGTTCATAGTTATCTAATTTTATCTTGACAACGACAAAGGTAACTTTAAGGGCTGAATTCCAAGCGAGGAATACAGCCCTATTTCTTGTGGTCAAAAAAGTTTTAGCGGACAGCAATATTTACTTATATATACAAGGCGGCCGATATGGGATGATTACGATGCCCTCGGCCCAACGAGGGGCGATGTTTAAACGAGCTAACCGTTACCGCCCCACGGCAGCCCGGTGTGGGCAGCGTGGTGGCGATAACGGTTCGTGTGTTAAGGCGTATCTATCTATAGGGTGGTGAGCGTGGGCCGCTCAATACACACGCGGGCCAAAGATGGCGGTACCCACCCGTACCATGGTAGAGCCGTGGGCTACGGCGATGGGGTAGTCGTGGCTCATGCCCCACGAGCACTCGCAGAACGAGGGGGCGTCGGCAAAGAACTCAGACTTGAACTGGACGAAGCAGCGGCTGCCCTCGTCAAACTCGCGGGCTATCTGGGCCTGGTCGTCGGTGTTCGAGGCCATCATCATAAGGCCACATATTTGTACATGGGTCATCTGCCGCCACTCGCCGCTGGCCAGCAACTCATGGCAGTCGGCTGGGGTAAGTCCGTACTTGGTGGCCTCCTCGGCTATGTGCAGCTCCAGCAGCACCTTAATGATTCGCCCGCAGCGGGCAGCCTGCTTGTCTATCTCGCGAAGTAGCCTGAGTGAGTCTACCGACTCTATCATAGCGATATAGGGAGCTATGTACTTTACCTTGTTGGTCTGCAGATGTCCTATGAAGTGCCACTCTATGTCGGTAGGCAGCGTGTCGGCCTTCCGGGCAAGTTCCTGCTCATGGCTTTCGCCAAAGACACGCTGCCCCTCACGGTAAGCATCCATGATATACTCGTCGGGGTGAAACTTGCTGATGGCAATGAGCTTTACGCCGGCGGGCAACTGGGCCTTAACGGCCAGCAGTCTTTTAGCCACATCGGTCTCCATTACTTTGCCTCCTCGTATTCGGGTTTGTCGTCGGCCTCGGCCTTGGTCGTGGCCTTGTGCTCGAATACGTCCATGATACGTGTCTCGCTGATATTGGCTATCACGTAGTCTATCATGGTGCCCCCCATCACGTCGTCTATGTTCTTGATGGCACTGTTGATGGTGGCGGCCTGTACCAGGTAAGTCACGCTGGTGCGCTTCTCCTTCTCGGTCTTCTCGTCGATGGTTATAAACTGCAGCTTGGTCTTGTACCAGCGGTCATCGTTGGCATTCTCGCTGAAAAAGATTTCTCCGTAGGCGGCAGGGTTGATGTTCTTGACCTCAAACTCGCCACTTATATATGCCGACATCTCTCGTGTGATGGCCTCTTCGGCCTCGCCGAAACTCAGGGCATCTACTACATACAGTTCGCTTACTTTCTTAACTGTGCCGTCCTCTATGGTCTTCTCATAGCGGACTGTGGTTTCGTACCAGTTAGCTGTTCTACTTCTCATTGTCATAATGGTTGTTATCATTGCAAAGTTAGCTATTTTTTTTTAGACATTCGGGACTGTTTGGCAAAAAAAATAGCTAACTTTGCAGCGTTAATAAGAATATTGATTATGCCTAATATATCGCTCCGAGGGATAGAGATGCCCGAGTCGCCTATCCGTAAGTTGGCACCGCTGGCAGCCGCTGCTAAGGAAAGGGGTATCCATGTGTACCACCTTAACATTGGCCAGCCCGACCTGCCCACCCCGCAGTGCGGACTTGATGCCCTGAAGAACATTCACCGGCGTGTGCTCGAGTACTCGCCGTCGCAGGGCTACCTGAGTTACCGGCAGAAGCTGACGGGATACTATAAGAAGTATGGCATCGACGTGACGGCCGATGACATCATCATCACCTCGGGAGGGTCGGAGGCCGTGCTGTTTGCCTTTATGAGCACGCTCAATCCCGGTGACGAGATTATCATTCCCGAGCCGGCCTATGCCAACTACATGGCCTTTGCCGTGTCGGCCGGAGCCACCATCCGTACCATCGCCACCACCATCGACGAGGGCTTTGCCCTGCCACGTGTAGAGCGTTTCGAGGAGCTCATCAACGACCGTACCCGCGCCATTATGATATGTAACCCCAACAACCCCACGGGCTACCTGTACACCCGGCGCGAGATGCACCAGATACGCGACTTGGTCAAGAAGTACGACCTCTACCTCTTCTCTGACGAGGTGTACCGCGAGTATATCTATACCGGCTCGCCCTACATCAGTGCCATGCACTTAGAGGGCATCGAGCAGAACACCATACTGATAGACTCGGTATCCAAGCGTTACAGCGAGTGTGGCATACGTATCGGCGCACTGATTACCAAGAATGCTGAGGTACGCCGGGCTGTGATGAAGTTCTGCCAGGCCCGCTTGTCGCCACCCCTTATCGGTCAGATAGTGGCCGAGGCGTCGCTGGATGCCCCCGAGGAGTATTATCGCGATGTGTACGAGGAGTACCTGGAGCGCCGTAAGTGCCTGGTCGACGGTCTGAACCGTATTCCCGGTGTCTACTCGCCCATCCCCATGGGCGCTTTCTACACGGTAGCTAAACTCCCCGTCGACGACAGTGAGAAGTTCTGCCGCTGGTGCCTCGAGGAGTTCAGCTATGAGGGCGAGACCGTGATGACGGCTCCTGCCCAGGGATTTTATACTACCCCCGGCGCCGGCCGCAACCAGGTACGTATAGCCTATGTGCTCAAGAAAGAAGACCTGGAACGAGCCCTGTTTATCCTGCGCAAGGCGCTGGAAGCCTATCCAGGACGGGTAGACTCCGAGGAATGACCCTGAACGACTGCAAGTTCCATGAATTTACCTCTCTACATAGCCCGCAAGATATATGCCGATACCGGTGACCGTCACAAGGTATCTAAACCTGCCATGCGCATAGCCATCGCCGGCGTGGCCATAGGGTTGGCTGTAATGATCGTGTCGGTGAGCGTAGTGTTTGGGTTCAAGCACACCATACAGGACAAGGTGATAGGCTTTGGAGGCCATATCCAGGTAGCCGACTTTATGACCCTGCAGAACCAGGAGCAGTATCCTATCCAGATGGGCGACTCCATGCTACGGGTGATACGCTCCATACCCGGCGTGAGCCATGTACAGCGTTTTGCCATGAAGCAGGGCATCCTTAAGACCGACAGCGACTTCTTAGGAGTGGCCTTCAAGGGTATAGGGGCCGACTACGACACCACCTTTATACACCAGCACATGGTAGAGGGCTCTATTCCGCACTTCTCGGATAGCGTCAGCACCAACAGCATACTCATCTCGCAGCGCATGGCCGACATGCTGCATCTGAAGGCGGGCGGCAGAGTGTTCGCCTACTTCATAGACCAACAGGGAGTGCGCGCGCGCCGCTTTACCATAGCCGGCATCTACCGTACCAACCTCACCCAGTACGACCGTACCATCTGCTTTACCGACCTGCACACGGCCGTGAGGCTCAATGGCTGGGAGAGCGACCAGGTGACAGGGGCTGAGGTTACCGTGGCCGATCTGAACCGTCTGAACGATGTCGAGGGCCTGTTTATAGACCGGGTTAACCGCTCGGTAGACCGCTATGGAGCCACCTATACCTCTAAAACCATCCAGGAGGTTAACCCTCAGATATTCCATTGGCTCAACCTGCTCGACCTCAACGTCTGGATTATCCTGGCGCTTATGGTGGCCGTAGCGGGAGTTACCATGGTGTCGGGTCTGCTCATCATTATCCTGGAGCGCACCACCATGATAGGTGTGCTCAAGGCCTTGGGTGCCCGCAACCGCATGGTACGCCGCGTATTCCTGTGGTTTGCCGTGTTTATTATAGGGCGTGGCCTGCTGTGGGGCGACGGCATAGCCCTGGCGCTGCTCTTGCTGCAGCGCTATACGGGCCTGGTAAGGTTGGACCCTACCACCTACTATGTAGACACGGCCCCGGTAGAGATTAACATTCCTATTATCCTGCTGCTCAACCTGGTCACCCTGCTGGTGAGCGTGCTGGTCCTGATAGGCCCCAGCTACCTGGTGTCGCACATCCATCCCGCCAAGAGCATGCGCTACGAGTAGGCGGCCGTCATAACTCTCCCTCCTTGTATATATTATAGGTACATGCGCGCGAACGCCTAAAAGCGGTCGCGCGATGATTTTTTTCGGCGCAAACTGTTGCGTAATTACGCGGAAATATCTAAATTTGTCGTATTGATAATAAACTATAACATTATGATAGACGTAAAACAGACTTTGAGCGATGCCGAGGAGCGTATGGAGATGGCTGCCATGTATCTGGATGAGCAGTTGGTACGCATCCGTGCCGGCCGCGCCAACGTGGCCTTGCTCGATGGAGTAAGAGTTAACTCGTATGGCTCTATGGTGCCCCTCAATCAGGTGGCCACCATCACCGTGCCCGATGCCCGCACCATAGCCATCCGTCCCTGGGACAAGAAGGCTATCAAGGATATAGAGAAGGGTATCATGGACAGCGACGTGGGCATCACCCCCGAGAACAATGGCGAAGTGGTGCGCCTCAATCTGCCTCAGCCCACCGGCGAGCGCCGTCAGGAGCTGGTCAAGCAGTGTAACAAGATAGGCGAGCGCTCTAAGGTAGAGGTTCGCAATGTGCGCGGAGAGGTCAAGGACAAGCTGAAGAAAGCCATCAAGGACGGGCTGTCGGAAGACCTGGAGAAGGATGCCGAGGCTGACCTGCAGAAGCTACACGATAAGTACATCAAGAAAATAGATGACCTGCTGGAGGCTAAGCAGAAAGAGATAATGACCGTATAAGTGAAAGGACTGGTAATCAAGAATACCGGTAGCTGGTACTCCGTGCGCACGGATGACGGTGCTACGGTGGAGAGCAAGATAAAGGGAAACTTCCGGCTGAAAGGGATACGCAGCACAAACCCGGTCGCTGTGGGCGACAGGGTCGAGATAGTGCGCAACCAGGAGGGCACGGCCTTCATCACGGCCATCGCTGACCGGCGCAACTACATCATTCGCAAGTCGCAGAACCTCTCTAAGCAGAGCCACATCATCGCGGCCAACGTAGACCAGGCTTTCCTGCTCGTCACGGTGAGCCATCCGCAGACATCGACCACCTTTATAGACCGTTTCTTGGCTTCGGCCGAGGCATACAGCGTGCCGGTGGTGCTGGTGTTTAACAAGACCGACCTACTGACAGCCGATGAGCTCCATTATCAGCAGATGATGGTCGAGCTGTACGACACGGTGGGCTACGAGTGCTGCCAGGTGTCGGCTGCCACGGGCGAGGGCGTAGCCGAGCTTATGCCCCTGCTCACGGGTAAGGTCACGGTGCTCAGCGGCAATAGTGGTGTGGGCAAGTCGACCCTCATCAACGCATTAGTGCCTGGTGCCCAGTTGCGCACAGCCGAGATTTCGGATGCCCACGATGCCGGCATGCACACCACCACCTTCAGCGAGATGCTGCAGCTGGCCTGTGGCGGCTACCTCATAGACACCCCGGGCATACGCGGTTTCGGCACGTTCGACATGGAACCCGAGGAGATAACGAGTTACTTCAAGGAGATATTCCGCTACTCTCACGACTGCCGTTTCTCTAACTGCACCCATACTCACGAGCCTGGCTGTGCCGTTCTCGATGCCGTGGAGCATCACTACATAGCCGCCTCGCGCTACCAGTCTTATCTCTCCATGTTGGAAGATAAGGACGAGTCCAAGTATCGTTCCGGCTATTAGCCGGGCGGTTACTTCTAATAATACCTAACGCAACAGAGCCACGACCCCTCATCGGCCTTGTTGCGTTTTTTGTTGCCTATATTCTCTTGCATGCTCTCGGTGTCAGGTGTGAACTGGGCCTACGCCATGTCTGATGGGGGTGTGGCTCAACTGCTGATGATAGTTGCTCTATGCCTTGATAACCACGTTTAACCATCCGCATATCGTGCGTATCATCGATGTGCTCAAGGAGAACAGCGCGGCCTACTATGTGATGGAAAATATTGCTGGAGACTCGCTGGCCAGCCTGGCGGCTCGCGAGGGATCCCCTTTCTGAAGCCGTGGCCACCCGCTACATACATCAGGTGACCGCTACCCTGGACTATGTACATGATCAGCACATGACCCACCTGGACATTAAGCCCGCCAACCGTTCTAATAATGTGGGCTTCCGTCTGGGCCGCTCCCTGTAATGCTGTTTCTGGATTCATAATGAAAGCCGCAACGGTGCCTCTGTCATGCAAGGTGGCCGTTGCGGCTTTCGTCGTGTTGCCAGGGTGGGGTGCCCCGATGCGTGGGGTCAGCCTATGGTGATGGTATATTCGCTCATAAAGCTGGCGCCAGGCTGCAAGCGGTTGATGAGATACTTCTCGCTCAGGTCGCCGTCGAACTCGGCCCAGTCGTGTATGCCATACCACGGCTCTATGCAGATAAAGGGCGCGTTCTTGGCCGTGGGGCTCCAGATGCCTACGGCCGGTGCGCGGAAGTTGACTGTCACGGCGGGTGTGCCATCGGGGTTTAGCAACGCTATGTCGTGCAATTGCGACTCGTCGAACACCAGCGCATCGTCGTCAAAGTCGTGTATGCCGAAGTGCCATACATCGCCATCCATCTGTAGTGGGTGGTGGCCCTTTACGATACAGCCACCCACATTGCCATAGAGGCGCTGGGCACCGGGATTGTCCAGGCGCAGACTGCCGCAGAGTTCATCGCCAGGCTGCATGCCCGGTACGTTGAAGGCCGGATGGCCGCCTATCTGGAAGAAGAGCTCGCGGCGGTCGGTGTTCTCAACATGCCACACCACGTGCAGCACATTGTCGTCCAGTCGGTAAGTGACGCTTAGGTTGAAGTGGAACGGGTACACCTGCAGCGTATCTTCGCTGTCGGTGAGGGCGTAAGTAACGCGGCTGTCGGTATGGTTGATGAGCGTGAAGTCGCTCTTGCTGGCAAATCCATGGCGTGCCATGGTGTATGCCTTGCCGTCCAGATGATAGGTGTCCTTCCACAGTCCGCAGACGATAGGGAAGAGGGTGGGTGAGTGCTTAGGCCAATAGGCGGGGTCGGCCTGCCATAGATACTCGTGTCCGTCAGCATCCTTGATGCTCTGCAGTTCGGCTCCGTGTGCCGACACGGTAACCGTAAGTTGGTCGTTGGTTAATTTTTCCATAGTTGTAGTCGTTTTCTGTACTGACTACAAAGATAGCCTATTAATTCGAGGATACACCCATCGGGGCCGATTATTTTTTACAAATCCGCTTTTCGGCTATGCCTATGGCCGCATATATCACAGGGGCTACGCCGGGCACGGTGTGGTGCTGCCGGCGTAGCCCCTGTGATGATGAGGGTAGGTAGGGTGGTGCTACAAGAACTTCCAGTGTACCTTATAGCGGGGGTCGCGGCGGCGATACGCCACGAGGGTGCATGCCACGGCATTAATGACCGCCACGGCTATACAGGTAAAGACGCCGATGAGGATCAGGGGGTCCCACCGTGTGGTTGTGGTGGGTATGGTTAAGCACAGCATCAGTCCCGATATGGCCAGCGCCATGATGCGCGTATAGGTTACCATGACCACTAACTGAGCTACCGTGGTAATGCGCAGGGGCATCCTTACATCGGTGAGCGGGTGGTAGGCTGCCTGGAGTGCATGGATAGTGAGGGCCGTACCGATAAGCCCTCCCGTCACCTGGTCCCACAGACTGCTGGAGCTGTCCTGGCCTGCGAGCCAGGCATCGGGATCCGTGCAGAGACTGTGCGGACGTATCAGGGCGATGAGTATGAACACCCACTTCAGCACGAGGAAGATGCCCGTGACGACCTCGACGATGGTGCCACCCAGGGTGCGGTACACGGTAAGTTCCAGACGGTGTGGTTGTTCGCTGTTGTTGGTCATAGGCATATCAGGTGTTGTCAGTGTCGTTGTCGGTAGTCGCTGCGCCGTGCTTGGGTAGCCGGCGGGCCTTGCGCAGCGCCTCGGTGATAATCCATTGGAGCTGGCCGTTGGTACTGCGGAACTCGTCGGCAGCCCACTTCTCGACAGCCGACATCGTAGCCGCATCCAGGCGCAGCACAAAGGGCTTGGTCTTCTCTTTCGCCATGGCCACGGGTTACATGTTCAGCGTGCCGGTGTTGACCACGGGCTGTGCCGCGTCGTCGCCGCAGAGCACTACCATCAGGTTGCTCACCATGGCAGCCTTCTTGTCCTCGTCCAGCTCTACCACGTTGTCGTCGGCCAGGCGCTGCAGGGCCATGCTCACCATGCTCACGGCTCCCTCTACTATCTTCTCGCGGGCGGCTATGATGGCGTCGGCCTGCTGGCGGCGCAGCATCACGGCGGCTATCTCCGGAGCGTAAGCCAAATAGTTAATGCGGGCCTCTACTATCTCGATGCCGGCCATGTTGAGCCGCTCGTCCAGCTTCTCCTTCAGCTGAACGTTTATCTCATCGCCCCCGCTGCGCAGGGTGAGCTCATCCTTATTGTCTGTGTTGTCATAGGCATACAGGCCGGCCACCTGGCGCAGCGCGGCGTCGCTCTGAGTTTTGACAAAGTTCTCAAAGGCCCGCATGATGCTGCTCACGTTGACGCCCACCGAGGCCGTGTTGCTGGCCATGGTCTGCGAGTCTATCTCGAACATGGCCTTGTAGGTGTCGCGCAGTTTCCACACCAGTACCAGACCTATCATTACGGGGTTGCCCTGTTTGTCGTTGACCTTGATGGGCTGGGCATCTATGTTGCGGGCGCGCAGCGACAGCTTTTTGGCACTATAGAAGGGGTTCACCCAGGTGTAGCCCACGCGGCGGAAGGTGCCGTGATACTTGCCGAAGAACATCATAACGCGTGCCTCGTTGGGCTCTACCATCATAAATCCGCAGCAGCATACGATGGCTATCAACAGCAGTACCACGCCTGCGCCCATCTTCCAGCCATTCTCGTACTCGATGCCGTAGTAGAGCAGGAAGCCCGAGGCAACCAGCATGAGCAGTGTGGCAAACAGCATGGCAAAGCCATTCATTGTAAATCCCTTGAAGTTGAATTCTTTATTCTCCATAATCATTTTGTTTTAAGATAATATTATTTTGATATTACAAAGATAACTATTTGTTACGAAAAGACCAACTATTTTCGGCTATTTTTTAATTATTATTTTTCTGGTTACGGTCGTGCAGTATGCCGGACATGTTATTCAGTGCCCATTGTATCATGTCCTCGATCAGGGGGATGAACGACAGTGCCCGTGGGGTAAGCGTATACTCGACCCTGGGTGGCACCTCGGCGTAGACGGCTCGCTCTATCAGTCCGTCGGCCTCGAGGGCGCGTAGAGTAGAGGTCAGCATCTTCTGCGAGATGTCGGGTATCGACTTGGCGATGGTGTTGAAGCGCATACGCGTATGCTGGTTGAGTGTGTAGATTACTAACAGCGACCACTTGCTGCATACGTGGCTCAGAACCTGGCGTATGGGACAGTCACTGAATACGGTTTCGGTGATAGGACTATTCATAAATATGCTGATTGTCATTATTACTCTACAAAGGTAACAAATGGTAGTTACAGAGACCATTATAGAAGTGTTAAACTTGCTTAAACTCGTCTGCGCCAACCATCTGGGCCTCACCAATGGTTACCCACGGGTAAGTGGCTAACCTGTCGGTGCCTTCTTGCAGGAACGGCCGGAAGGCTGTAACTTTGCGCTATCAAAACAATAATTATAATGGAAAAGACAATGAAAGAAGTTAAGACTATTGTGAAGGCCGCAAATGTGACAGCGGTAGACTTTGGGCGTATGGAAGACCTGAATGAGTATGTACTGGAACTGGGCCCAGATGTGAAGATACCTGGCAAGGTGTTTGGAGGTGCTGCAGTCGGGACCACAGGCAGCGACTTCTCATTCCAGAGCTTCGCACCCGGTACCGAGACGGGTTTCCTGCATACTCATGCCACTCATGAGGAGCTCTATTTCTTCCTGGGCGGCAAGGGCGAGTTCCAGGTAGATGGTCAGGTGTTTGCCGTGACCGAGGGTAGTGTGGTGCGGGTGGCTCCCGAGGGGCGTCGCTCAGTGCGTAATACGGGCAGCCAGCCTCTGATAATGCTCTGTGTACAGTACAAGACTAATACCTTTGATGCAGGTGATGCGGCTGATGCCACCATCGTGGACGGGCCGGTAGCCTGGTAGTCTTGCCAAAGGTTTTATGGGGGCTGCTGCGTTTCGCGGCAGCCCCCATTGCTTTATACCGAATCTTCTCTGTGTACCTAAGTGTCTCTGCTCGGAACCCCAAGACCGACCTTTACGTTTCTAAAGACGGCTCCCAGCATCGTAAAGGTCGGTCTCTACGGTTGCCATGACCATTCTTGGTACTATCAGAGAGGTTTCCATCCCTGCATTTCTTGTTTTTCTCATCTGTGATGACCCCTGGGGGATGAAAAATATCAGCTACAGACTTGCTGTTCACCGAATTTATAGTTACCTTTGCTCTTGCGGTCGGCCTCGGCATAGGCTGTATGCGGAAGCCGTAAACCGTAAGGCAAGATTTAAGCAACCTAAGGATATGAAGAAAAGGTTATTGTTCTTGGGGCTGGCCCTACTGGCTATGCCCCACATGATGGCCCAGAGCGTGGTGGTGCCCAGTTATAGGATGGGCAACCACTATTTTACCAAGGAATTGCCGCTCGACGGGGTCTTTAAGATAAGTCAGTCGGTCGGGATAATCAAGGATGATGATGGCAATAGGGTGGTTAATGTCTTGGTGTCCGAGGGCTTTACCGTTCCGGTAGCCTTGAAGAAATACGAGATACCCAGGGACCGGGTAAAGAATGTAGACCAGTTAGAAGAGGCTGCCCATACTGATGCCACAATGTGGAAGCTGACCCACTCGAAGGCCCCCGACAAGTTAGCGGTAGGTCGGCCGCTCCCCGGTACTTTCGCCGAGCGGGATATTCAGGGCACCCTGTGGACCCAGGATTCGCTGCGGGGCCACGTGACGGTCATCAACGTGTGGTACTCGGGCTGCGGGCCCTGCCGGAAGGAGATGCCCATCCTCTCGGCATGGAAAGACAAGATGCCTGGAGTGCTGTTTCTGTCGGCCAACTTTGAAAACGCTGACAAGGTGAGGTCCATTACGGCTAAGGAACAATTTAACTGGGTGCATATAGCCAACGATACCTATTTTACTAAGTGTGTGGGCAGTGGCGGATACCCGCTCACCATCGTGCTGGACAGCGCGGGCATAGTGCGCTACTGCCAGAACGGTACCAGTGAGCGCATACGCCAGGACATACTGCAGCTCATAGGGACGCTGAAGTAGTTCCGAGGCTCGTTGCCGTACTTACTGAGGGCAGTGATGTCCATCGCCTTGGCCCAGGCAGCCATGGCCTGTTGCCCCGCAAATAAAAATAAGCATTTGTTTTGTATTTCACGCGCCTTGTACTACCTTTGCAGATATGATAGAGGATGCTATAAAGGATAAGCGGATAGCCGTGTTGCTATCCGGGGGCGTGGATAGTTCGGTGGTGGTTTACGAACTGGCACAGATGGGGCTTACGCCCGATTGTTTCTATATCAAGATTGGCCCCGAGGAAACCGAGGAGTGGGACTGTAGTTCGGAGGAGGACCTGGAGATGGCGACGGCCGTGGCTGCACGCTACGGTTGCAGGTTGCAGGTGGTAGACTGCCATCGGGAGTACTGGGATCAGGTGACCCGGTACACCATGGAGAAAGTAAAGGCTGGCTACACGCCCAACCCAGACGTGATGTGCAACCGGCTCATTAAGTTTGGCGCGTTCGACACAAAGATGGGGCATCAGTACGACCTCATTGCCACTGGGCACTATGCTCAGACGGAGATAATAGACGGCAAAAAATGGCTATGTACCAGTCCGGACCCGGTAAAGGATCAGACTGATTTCCTGGCGCAGATATATGACTGGCAACTGAAGAAAGCTCTCTTTCCCATAGGACACTACGAGAAAGACGAAGTGCGCCAAATAGCCGAGCGCGAGCATCTGGTTAACGCCCATCGCAAGGATAGTCAGGGCATCTGCTTCTTAGGGCAGATAGACTATAACGACTATATTCGCCGCTACTTAGGCGAGCAGCCCGGTGACGTGATAGAACTGGAGACCGGTCGCCGCATAGGCAGCCACCGTGGTCTGTGGTTTCACACCATCGGCCAGCGCAAGGGCCTCGGCTTAGGCGGTGGCCCCTGGTTTGTCGTTAAGAAAGATGTAGGGCAGAATATACTCTATGTAAGCCATGGATATGACCCTGAAACGGCTTACAAAAAAGATTTCAAGGTACACGATTTTCATTTTCTCACGGCGGGCTTCGATGCCGCGGAGACCGATGTGACGTTCAAGATACGCCACACGCCTGAGTATCACCATGCCACCCTGCAGGCGCTGCCCGATGGCGGCTACATGATACACTCGGCTGACAAGATACATGGCGTGGCACCCGGGCAGTTCTGTGTGGTGTACGACCATGAGCACCACCGGTGTTATGGTTCGGGCGAGATAACGCTGTAAGGCCGTCGCCATAAATGGGGAGACCGGTCGTCCCATAGCTGGGAGCCACGGCGGGTTGTCCCCAAACCATGGCGGCCGGCTGCGTTACTTGTTGGGTTCCTCCTCTTGCTCCCCCTTTTCTTTCATTGCTTTCTCGTACGCCCGCTTGATGGGGTCTTGCTCCTGGTTCTCCATCTTGATAAGTGCCTCAGTGACCTTGCGGGTACGTTTGCGACGTGCTCGGCCCTTGAAGTCGAACAGCCGGACAAAATCAAAATCGGCCAATGAGGTCTTGGGATGTATCATGGCCAACTCTTTCTTATCCTGTTTGCGCCACTCCGACAGGTTTTTATCAAATCGTTTAGTAAGGTCTTCGCCTACAATCTCGACCTCGCCGAGTGTGCGGGTGCGCGGGATGAGCCCAATGGAGTCGCCCACGTTCTTGGCAGTTACCGTGTAAGTAAGATATTTGGGGTTGGAAACGACCAGCGTATCGAATTTCTCTGGCAGGGTTATCACGCCGGTATAGGGAGTGGTGAATGTGCGTGCGTGGTCTACCCATACACGGGCTTGGCGTATAGGCACCTTGGTCTCGAGGTCGTATATCACTACTTTCTTCTGTGCATAGACGGTCAGCGCAAGCAGTGACAGCGATAGAGTAAATAATCTGCGTAACATAGAAACTGTTGATAGTTGAGGAGAAAACGAAGGGGCGAATACGAACGGTGCCGCATTATGGGCGTTGGTGTTCGGCCTTGCCCCTTTCTGTTAGCTAATGGCTGCCGATAATGGGCAGTGCGGCATAGATAGTGGTTAGAGCCCCAGTTCTTTCAGAGCCTTTTTGGTAGCGTTGTTAACAGCCTCGTTGGCTTTCTGATTGGCTTTCTCTGCTTTCTCATTAATCTTCTGGTTGGCCTTGGCGGCAGCGGTATTGGCTTTGTTTTTAGCATCCTTCTTAGCAGCTTCGACCTTGTTTTTAGCCTCTGTCTTTGCAGCGTCTACAGCAGTATTGGCAGCGGTGGCAGCTCCAGTCTTAACAGCTGTTGCCCCAGCCTTGGCAGCAGCGGCTGTCTCTTCGGCAGTGGTCTTGGCACTGGTGGGAAGGCTCTTTACGGTATTAATGAGGTCGTTGACAGTGGCATTGCCCGATGCGATGGTAGCAATCTCGCTGGCGTGCTGGCTCAAGTATTCCTGTGCCTTAGCGGCGTAAGCCTTGGCCTCTTCTACCTTACCCTCCTTGACCAGGGCGGCATACTTGGCCTGTACGGTGCTGATAGTGGCCTCCAGGCCCTTGGCATCCTTGTTGGCCACCTGGCTTTCGAGCGTCTTGGTTACATCCTCGGTCGGCTCGCCCTCGGCAGTGGGAGCGGCAGCTTCAGTATTTTTTGTTGCTGTAGAGTCAGCAGTGGCATTGGCCTCTGTGGACTTGTTTCCGCAGCTGGCGAGCATCGTCAGGCTGAAAGCACATGCCATGATGAATAGTTTCTTCATAATCTTGATAATTAAAGTAGTGAATGTTAAACATTTTCTGCATACAAAGGTAGTGGATAATCACTTTAGCCGGAACTTTGTTAAGATGATTTAACCCACATTCTTGTATATTTTATAGAAGTTTGCACACTTACAGTAGTTATGTAGGCGTTAGAGCTGATGGTGAGCAGTCAGTGCGTCCCACTGGTTACACAACTCGCGTATGCTGGGCAGCACGATGTTGGCCCCCTCGTCGGCTAAGGCCTTGTCGGGCAGCGGGCCGCTGTTAACCCCGATGGTAAAGATGTTGGCCGCCACGCCAGCCCTGACACCCATGGGCGCGTTCTCGACCACGATGCCCTCCCAGGGCTTCATGCCCCCGGCAAACTCTAAGCCTTTCATGTATGGGTCGGGGGCAGGCTTGCCTCGGCTCACGTTATAGGCCGATACAATATGGTGCTCGTCGATGAAATCTCCGAAGTCGTGTAGCAGTCTGGCTATCAGTGGCCTCTGTCCGCTACCTGTTACTACACAGATGCTCATGCCGGCCTGCTTAATCTTGCTCATCAAGTCGTGTACACCGTCAAATATCTCGGCTTCGGGCATCTGGTGGAAGATGCGGGCTTTCTCGTCGTATATGGCCTGGGCCTGGGCCTCGCTCAAGGTCTTTCCCAACTGGCGCTCGGCATAGATGCGGATGGTGTCGATGCCTCGCATGCCCTCGGTGGCATAAGCGTCTTCGGCCGTGAAGTGTATGCCGTTTTCGGCCATGGCTTGCTGCCAGGCTATGGCGTGGTGTGGCATTGAGTTGTAAAGCACCCCGTCCATATCAAATAGTACGCAGCGGAAGCCTGCCCACTGGGTATGGCTGGGCATGACTCCACGTTGCGTGAGTGAGTTCAAGTATTGTCTAATCTGAGTTTCGTACATAGCAATAATAATAAAGGGGGAATTAAATCCCCCTTGCTATTAGTTAGTTACCACTAAGTGTTACTTATTTTTCGTTCTGCAGACGCTCCTGGATAGCTTTACTCTCGGCTTCGTAGCCAGGCTTGTTGAGCAGGGCAAACATATTCTTCTTGTAAGCCTCAACGCCAGGCTGGTTGAATGGGTTAACGCCCAGAATGTTGCCGCTGATACCGCAGGCTATTTCGAAGAAGTAGATGAGCTGGCCGATGTAATATTCGTTCAGCTTAGGAACGCTGATACGGATGTTAGGAACCCCACCGTCGACGTGAGCCAGACGGGTACCCAGCTCAGCCATCTTGTTGACCTCGTCAACGCGTTTGCCGGCCAGGAAGTTGAGTCCATCGAGGTTCTCCTCGTCAGAGGGGAAGTCAAGTTCGCGGTTCGGAGTCTCGATAGATATGACGGTCTCATATATCGAGCGCTCGCCCTGCTGTATCCACTGGCCCATAGAGTGCAGGTCGGTGGTAAAGTCGCAGGCTGCAGGGAAGATGCCCTTGCCGTCCTTCCCCTCGCTCTCGCCATAAAGCTGTTTCCACCATTCAGCGATAAAATGGAGCTTAGGCTGATAATTGACGATAATCTCAATCTTCTTGCCTCCCTCGTTGTAGAGGGCATTGCGCGTAGCGGCATACTGGGCTGCCAAGTTCTGCTCGAAAGGTACGTTGACGCCTGTGGCTTTCTCCATGTCGGCAGCACCTTCTACGAGAGCCTTGATGTCAAATCCTGCACAGGCTATGGGCAGCAGGCCCACAGGGGTAAGCACAGAGAAGCGGCCTCCTACATTGTCGGGAATAACGAAGCTCTTGTAGCCTTCCTTGTCTGCGCAAGTGCGGGCTGCACCCTTCTTTGCATCGGTTACAGCTACGATTACCTGCTTGGCTTCCTCTTTGCCACGCTGGGCCTCGCACTGTTTCTTGAGCAGGCGGAAGGTGAGCGCGGTCTCTGTAGTGGTACCCGACTTAGATATGTTGATTACGCCGAAACGCTTTCCTTTCAGGTAGTCTGTCAGTTCGGCCAGGTAGTCCTCTCCTATATTGTTGCCGGCAAACATGATGGCCGGGTTCTTTTTGTCCTGAATCAGCCAAGCAAACGAATTGCCCAGGGCCTCTATCACGGCGCGTGCGCCAAGGTAGCTGCCACCGATACCGGCTACAACTATTACTTCACACTTTTCTCTGAGAGTGTTGGCCACGGCCTGTACTTCGTCTAAGAAGGCGGGGGTGATGCTTGAAGGCAGGTGCAGCCATCCTAAAAAGTCGTTTCCAGGGCATGTGCAGTTCTCTAAAGCCTCTAAGGCTTTCTTTGCTTTGGGTGCGTAAGCCTCTACGGTTCCGTTGGGCAGAAACGCAGTAGCTTTCGTGATGTCTAATGAAATTGTTTTCATTTTTGAGTTATCTAAAACTATCTGTTAATAATTTGATTTCTATCTGTGGGTTGATACGCTCGTACAATATGTTGTATACGGCATCCAGTATGGGCATGTTGACGTGCATGTGGCGGTTAATCTCCTTCATGCACTTGGTGCCGAAGTATCCCTCGGCTATCATTTCCATCTCTATCTGCGCACTCTTCACGCTGTAGCCTTTGCCAATCATGGTGCCAAATGTGCGGTTACGCGAGAAGTTGGAGTAGCCTGTTACCAGCAGGTCGCCCAGGTACACGCTGTCATACACGTTGCGCTCTATGGGGTAAACGGCCGTCATAAACCGGCTCATCTCCTGCACGGCATTAGAAAGGAGTACCGCCTGGAAGTTGTCACCGTACTTCAGACCTGAGCAGATGCCCGCTGCGATGGCGTACACGTTTTTGAGTACCGACGAGTACTCAATGCCGATAACGTCAGAGGCTACTTTAGTTTTAATAAAGTCGGAAGCTAAAATTTCGGTAAATGCCTGAGCCTTGGCAAGGTCAGAACAGCCTACCGTGAGGTACGACAGGCGCTGCAAGGCCACTTCCTCGGCATGCGAGGGACCTCCTATGACGGCAATGTTCTCATAGGGAACATCATATACTTGATGAAAATACTCAGAGCATACCAGGTTCTCATCCGGAACTATTCCCTTGATAGCCGTGATGATAAATTTGTCCTTGATGCGTGTTTTGAGTTTCTTCAAGTGGTTCTTCAGATACGGCGAGGGTGTTACAAAGAGTAGGGTGTCGTATGCCTGTACTATCTTATTGATGTCAGAGGAGAAATATATCTCATCCACATCGAAGTGGACACTGGTCAGATAAGCGGGGTTGTGCCCAGTCCGTCTGAAGTCTTCGATGCGGTCATCGCGCCGCATGTACCATCCTAAGTGGTGGGTGTGACTAATGACTATCTTGGCGATAGCAGTAGCCCACGAACCTCCACCAATAATGGCTATTTTACCTACGCTAAACATACTATTATCTTATATTAATGTATGATAAGCCCTACTCGTTTTCTGTAACTCCCTATTGTTGTAATGATCACCGCCAGTTATGCCTGAGCCTTGTCTATCCAGCTCTGGATGGTCTCTGCACTTGGTTTGTCAAAGGTCAGCTTATACTTCTTATGTATTTCGCCGAGTTTCTGCTGTAGTCCCTGTGCTTTCTCGTCTCGGATGTCCGAGATAAGGTTGAACCCAGCTTTGCGCAACACGTAGACCTCGTCTTCGGGTACTCCTATGGCCCCCCACTCGGCTATACTGCTCTGCGGCATCTTGGCCTCGGGCTTCATCTGGGGGAAGAGCATTACTTCCTGGATATACTCTTTGCCGGTCATCAGCATCACCAGGCGGTCTATGCCGATACCTATACCGCTGGTGGGCGGCATGCCATACTGCAGGGCACGCAGGAAGTCTTGGTCGATAACCATGGCTTCATCGTCGCCCTTGTCGGCCAGACGCATCTGCTCCTTGAAACGTGCTTCCTGGTCTATGGGGTCGTTGAGCTCAGAGTAAGCGTTGGCCAGTTCCTTACCATTAACCATCAGCTCGAAACGCTCAGTAAGTCCGGGTTTGCTGCGGTGCATCTTGGTGAGCGGGCTCATCTCTACAGGATAGTCGATAATGAAAGTGGGCTGTATGAAAGTACCCTCGCAGAACTCGCCAAATATCTCGTCGATAAGTTTGCCCTTGCCAAAGCTGTCATCTATGGTTTCCATCTTGAGCTCGTCTACAGCTATATGCCGTATTTCGTCTTCGCTCTTGCCGTACAGGTCGAACCCTGTTTTCTCTTTGATGGCGTCGAGGATGGGCAGACGGCGGAAAGGAGCCTTGAAACTTATCACCTTGTCGCCCATCTGTACTTCTGGCTTACCGTTTACAGCTATGCAGATGGTTTCGAGCAGGCGCTCGGTGAAACTCATCATCCAGTTGTAGTCCTTATACTGCACATAAAGCTCCATGCAGGTAAATTCGGGGTTATGGAAACGGTCCATACCCTCATTGCGGAAGTTCTTGCCTATCTCGTAGACACCCTCAAAGCCACCTACGATGAGGCGTTTAAGATACAACTCAGTGGCTATGCGCATATACATATCTATATTAAGCGCATTGAAGTGGGTGATGAATGGGCGGGCGCTGGCTCCGCCGGCTATGCTTTGCAGGGTAGGTGTCTCTACCTCTGTATAGCCTGCTTCGTCGAAGAAATGGCGCATGGTGCGCAGCACGGTGGCACGCTTGAGGAACGTATCTTTCACACCGTCGTTAACTATTAGGTCTACATAGCGCTGGCGATAACGCATCTCAGGGTCGTCAAACTTGTCGTAGGCCACACCGTCCTTATATTTAACGATAGGTAGCGGCTTCAGGCTCTTGCTCAGCAGGGTTATCTCCTTGGCGTGTACGCTTATCTCGCCGGTCTGAGTCTTGAAGACGAAGCCCTTGATGCCAACAAAGTCGCCGATGTCCATCAGCTTCTTGAATACCTTATTATATAAGTCTTTGTTGTCATCCGGGCAGATGTCGTCGCGGGTAATGTAGACCTGAATACGGCCTTTGGAATCCTGTATCTCGGCAAAACTGGCTTTGCCCATTACGCGGCGGCTCATCATACGGCCGGCTATCACCACCTGGCGTTCCTCGCCGTCGCGATAGTTGTCACGGATGTCAGTCGAGAAGGCATTGGTGGGAAATTCGGCTGCTGGATAGGGGTCTATACCCATTTGGCGCAACTCCTCAAGACTCTGTCTGCGGATAATCTCCTGTTCGCTTAGTTCTAATACGTTCATATCTATTTGTCTTTATTGTCTATTACCTGTCAGCGCGACCCTCCTGCGCCACCGCGCGCTGTCCTTACGTTTGTTTCAGACAGAGCAGGGTCTACTTTCATACTTTATTGGTTGTGCAAAAGTATGAAAAAAAAACGAAATCACATTGGTTTTTACCTTTTTTTAGGTGGTTTTAGTGGGTGCTGATGATTATGGATGGTTTGTAACGTGTGCTTTGTTAGTCTACAAACTATTAGGCAACCCTCTGTCTTGCTCCATTCTTTGTTTGGCAGCATTTTGCTATTGGCCAGATGGGCCTCCTTTTGTACAAGAGTTTGGACATACTCATAAGGCAGGGCTTTAAATACGTTCTAAAGGGCCGCCATACCTTTCCTGCGCTTACTATGCGACTCGTTAGCCACGGCCGACAGCCTGTATTTTGCCCCTCGTCGCATGATAGTCTGGGGCAGGGTTATTAAGGGAATGAGCCAACCCGAGGTGCGGTTTGTCGAACTGGACCCTACCCGCGGCTATCATAAGGTTAATCGTAATCGCATCTGGTACAGGGCTTTCTCTGGCGAGATGAATTTCTTCGCAGAAGATGGTTTTAACGACCGCTCTATGGTGTGGGCCAATGGACGCGTAGTCTCCGACACCGTGCGGCAAGTCACTGTCAATAGCCCGGGGCATGGTGGGCGCAATGGTGAAAAAATAGGACGAAAATGAAAAAATAATAGTCATAAAGGCCGTTTTACCGTATTTTATAGCTACTTTTGCAGGCAGACAAACAAACTTTTATATTTATAGTTATTATGAAACCAACTTTATTACTCCTCGCAGCAGGCATGGGAAGCCGCTACGGTGGGCTGAAACAGCTTGACGGACTGGGCCCTAATGGTGAAACCATCATGGATTATTCTATTTATGATGCCATTCAGGCCGGATTTGGTAAGATTGTATTTGTAATCCGCAAGGATTTTGAGCAGGATTTTCGCGATAAGGTTCTGTCTAAATACGAGGGGCACATCCCGGCTGAAGTATGCTTCCAGTCGATAGACGCCCTGCCCGAGGGATTTACCGTTCCTGCTGGCCGACAGAAGCCTTGGGGTACCAACCACGCTGTGCTGATGGCCAAGGACATCATCAAGGAGCCTTTCTGTGTCATTAATTGCGACGACTTCTACAACCGCGATGCCTTTATGGTCATTGGCAAGTTCCTGGCTAATCTGCCCGAAGACGCTAAGAATGACTACGCCATGGTAGGTTTCCGCGTAGGCAACACGCTGAGTGAGAATGGTACCGTAGCACGCGGCATCTGTTCTAAGGACGATGCTGGCAATCTGACTACCGTAGTAGAACGTACCGAGATTATGCGTGTCAACGGCTCCGTATGCTATAAGGACGAGCAGGGCCAGTGGGTAGCCGTAGACGATAACACGCCTGTGAGTATGAATATGTGGGGCTTCACCCCCGACTATTTTGATTATAGCGAGTCTTACTTCAAGGAGTTCCTGAGCGACCCGAAGAATATGGAGAACCTCAAGGCCGAGTTCTTTATCCCTCTGATGGTCAACAAGCTCATCAATGAGAAGACGGCTACTGTTAAGGTTCTTGACACTACCAGTAAGTGGTTCGGTGTAACTTATGCCGCAGATCGCGACAGCGTGGTGGCCCGTATCAAGACCCTGGTTGACGAGGGCGTATACCCCGCTCACCTGTTCTAATACGCTTTTAGCTGTTGCCGTCATGGCAGTATGTTGATAATGTAGCGCTGCCTGTTCATTCTGCTTTAGTCGTGGTTTTCCACATGGTTCTTATTGGCAGACGAGCAGGCAGCGCTATCGTTTTTTTACCGTGCAAATATAAAGTCCGGAACCCGCCCCCGTTTCTTCATCCGTTGTTCCAGTATCTGCTGCAGATTGTCCGACGGTTTCATTTTCAGTTTTCGCCTGATGTTGGCGCGCTGGGTGCTGATGTTGCTCTCCGTCTTTCCCAGTATGGCGCATACCTCGCTTAGTTTCTTGTTGCGCAGTATCAGTTGGCATATATCCGTTTCCGAGGGTGTAAGTTCTGGCAGCGCTTGGGCTATCATGTTTTTCTCCGTCTCGCGTAGCTGCAGAAACTCTATCACATTGGCCAGCAGATTGCGCTGCGACCGCTCACCTAACAAGTTCAGCAGCCGACGGGTGTGTTCCGTGTTGTGTCGGCCTGAGGCCAACTTGATGTATGCTTTGACCTGCGTCTTGTTCAGCCTGGGTATTTGTAGCAACTCGGCCTCGTCCTGGCGGAGTGTCATGTTCTCACTCTCCAGTCGCTCTGCGTTCTTGGTGATGCGGAACCCTAAGAAACTAAAGAATGCCAACACCACGAGCAGCATAAAGGCATAGTCCTTTAGTACGGCATCGTTAGTAATGCCTATGCAGAGTATATAGGTAGTGATGGCCATAGCCACCGATACCTGGGTGGTACGGGTGAGATAGGTAGAGAGCGACACGATTATGTTGCCCGATAGCAGTATCATGTTAACGATTATCACCATATAGTTATTGGGTATCTGTGGTGTTATGGCGCTGAACACGGTGTCGGCCGACAGGGCCAGTTGGGTGGCCAGTGTCATTACTGACAGGGTTGTCACTATGCCAGCCCACCTGCAAGCATACCCCAGTCCCATATAGGAAGTTCCGGCCTTCCTCCATGTCGTCAGCGTGCTGTCTGGAGAGGTTGTTTACCATAAAATAAATGAAATTCTGAATATTTTGTTATCAATTAAATCGTGTATTTCCTCAACTTGCACTATCTTTGCAGAAGATATTCGGCACCTCGGACATCTGAGCAAGCTCATGCCGCTCGGTTTGCACTATCTTTGCAGAAGATAGTCGGCACCTCAGCAATTCAAGCGAGCTTGATAGCGTCCGGTTTGCACTATCATTGTAGAGAAAGAGGCTCCACTATAGAGCCTGGTAATGATAAAGAAGACAAGTGACTTGAAAAAAGCAAGTAGTGATATATTCAAGGTAATACTCTCGCTCGGTCTGGGAGGGGCCATCCTCTACTGGATGTACCGCGATTTCGACTTTTCCCGTATCGGCGATGTGATGTTACATGATATGGACTGGACATGGATGCTACTCTCGCTGCCCTTCGGCATATTGGCCCAAGCATTCCGAGGATGGCGGTGGAAGCTTACATTGGCTCCCGTGGGCGAGCATCCCCGTCGCAGCACGTCCGTCAACTCCATTTTTCTCTCGTATGCCGTGAGCCTGATAGTGCCACGTGTGGGCGAGTTGGCGCGATGTGGCGTGCTTACGCGTTATGATGGTGTGTCGTTTGCCAAAGCCATTGGCACTGTGGTAACCGAGCGCATTATCGACACCCTGTTTATCGGCCTGTTGGTCTTGGGCACCTTCCTGTTGCAGTTCCGTGTTTTCGACACCTTTTTTGCCCAGACTGGCACCCGACTCGACACCCTGCTGTGCCAGTTCTCGGCCACAGGCTACCTGGTTACCGCTGTGTGTGGCGTGGTGGTCATCGGCTTTGTCATATATCTGCTTCGCCAGTTTGCTATATATAGTAAGGTGAAGAATATGTTCTGCGAGGTATGGCAGGGCATTACCTCCCTGCGCCACATCAGCAGTCCGCTGCTCTTCGTAGTTTACACACTGGCCATCTGGGGCAGCTATTTCCTGCACTACTACCTTACCTTCTTCTGTTTTGACGCCACTGCCCATTTGGGCATGGCATGCGCCTTGGTCACTTTTGTGGTGGGCTCGGTGGCCGTCATCGTCCCCACGCCCAATGGGGCGGGCCCCTGGCACTTTGCCGTTAAAACCATGCTGATACTCTATGGCGTGGCCGATACCGATGCGCTGTACTTTGTGCTGATAGTCCACTCTGTACAGACCCTGTTAGTCATTCTTTTAGGCGTGTACGCCTGGATAGCCCTGCTGTTTACTAAGCGCCATGTCCCAGCCGATACTATTCAACTAAATACCAATATATCATGAGCGAAATCAAGAATTTGAAACCCCAGTGCATCTGGCAGAACTTCCATGCTCTGACACAGGTTCCTCGTCCATCAGGACATCTGGAGCAGGTACAGCAATTCCTATTAGACTTTGCCGCCAAGGCAGGGGTAGAGGCTTTTAAGGACAGTGGTAATAACATCGTGATGCGCAAGCCCGCTACTCCGGGTTACGAGAACCGCAAGACGGTATTGCTCCAGGCCCACATGGACATGGTGCCGCAGAAGACACCGGAGAGCAAGCACTGCTTTGAGACCGACCCGATAGAGACCTATATAGATGGCGACTGGGTTAAGGCCCGTGGCACCACGTTAGGCGCCGATGACGGTCTGGGTGTAGCAGCCATTATGGCCGTCATGGAGTCACACGACTTGAAGCACGGCCCCGTTGAGGCCCTGATTACCGCCGACGAGGAGACGGGCATGTATGGGGCCAACGATCTGCCCGAGGGCGAGCTCACCGCCGACATACTGATGAACTTGGACTCAGAGACGTGGGGCAAGTTTGTCATCGGTTCGGCTGGCGGCATCGACATCACTGCTACCCTGGACTATAAGGAGGTAGAAACCGACCCCGAGGACGCCGCTGTCAAGGTTACGCTCAAGGGACTGCGCGGTGGTCACTCTGGTCTGGAGATACACGAGGGCCGTGCCAATGCCAATAAACTTATGGTACGGTTCGTACGCGAAGCTGTCGAGGAGTGCGAGGCTCGTCTGGCCTCCTGGCATGGTGGCAATATGCGCAATGCCATACCCTTTAAGGCCGAGGTGGTGCTCACCCTGCCTAAGGAGAATGTGGCTGCCCTGAAGGAGCTGGTGGCCGACTGGAAAGCCGACTTCGAGGACGAATTCAAGACTATCGAGTCGGGCATCGAGTTCTTTGCTGAGGATGTGGCCACCCCCAAGGCCGAGGTTCCCGTAGAGATACAGGACAACCTGATAGACGCCATCTATGCCTGCCACGACGGCGTGGTGCGCATGATACCCGTTTATCCATCGGTGGTAGAGACGTCGAGCAACCTGGCCATCATAGACATCGAGGGAGGCGAGGCCGCCATCAAGATACTGGCCCGCAGCTCGCGCGAGGATATGAAGGACTATATTGTCAAGACTCTGGACAGCTGTTTCAGCATGGCCGGCATGAAGGTAGAGACCAGCGGCGACTACGGAGGCTGGGATCCCAACCCCGAGAGCGAGATACTGAACCTGCTGCGTAAGATTTACAAGGAGCAGAACGGCAAGGAGAGCATCGTGCAGGTAGACCACGCCGGACTGGAGTGCTCCGTCATCCTGGGCAAGTACCCCAATATGGATGTAGTGAGCATGGGTCCCACCCTTTGCTCGCCACACACCACTACGGAGCGCTGCCTGATACCCACCATCGCTCCCTTCTGGAACCTGCTGGTTCAGACACTTGAAGAGATACCCGTTAAGTAACTCCGAGCCGTTACCGGCTTGCTGATGAGGGCCCATGCCCCGGTGGCAGTCACCGTGGCATGGGCTTTTGTCGTCAGTGGGGCCGACGATGAGCCCCGATATGCCCCCGTGGCCACGGGCCGCAGCTAAAAAGTGACCCTGAGGCGAAAAAAAACGGACGCTATCAGTGGCGTTACAATTAATTTTATTACTTTTGCAATAGAAAAAATAACCCTTTAACACTATTATGGACGATTATCACGCGGAAAATTTTTATCTGTAGGCCGGAGCATGCCTGAAGGTGGTTCGCTCCGCCCCCACGTTATCATCAATTACGGAGACGAACGACATGAAGACATTTTGGAATATAGACAAAAGCCTGACTGCCATCAATGAATGGCAGTCCAACTGCTGGATACAAGTTACCTGTCCTACCGATGAAGACCAGCGCGAACTGGAAGAGCGCTTCAACATACCCGACTACTTTCTCTCAGATATCAGCGATACCGACGAGCGTGCCCGCTACGAGTACGACGACGGTTGGATGCTTATCATCCTGCGTATCCCATACGTCAAGGAGGTACGCTCGCGTACGCCTTATACCACGGTGCCCCTGGGCATCATTCACAAGCGCGACGTAACCATCACGGTGTGTTACTATGAGACCAATATGATGATAGACTTCGTGTCGTATCAGCAGAAGCGGGGCTCGGGCTTTACCGACTACGTAGACCTGATATTCCGTCTGTTCCTGTCGAGCGCCGTGTGGTATCTGAAGCGGCTCAAGCAGATTAACTCGCTCATAGAGAAAGCCAAGCACAACCTGGACCATGGCGTTAACAACGAAAGTCTTATCGGCCTGTCGCGGCTGCAGGACTCGCTGACCTACTTTATTACCTCTATCCGCGGCAATGAGAACTTGCTGTCCAAGCTGAAGTTCAAGCTACAGGTCGATGAGCTCGATGCCGACCTTATCGAAGACGTGAACATCGAGATGACCCAGGCGCGCGAAACCACCAATATATACTCCGATATTCTGGAGTCTACTATGGACACCTACTCAAGCATTATCAACAACAACATGAACACCACCATGCGTACCCTTACTTCTATCAGTATTGTGATGATGTTGCCCACGCTGATATCATCGTTGTTTGGCATGAACCTTATCAACGGCATGGAGACCAACCATTACGGATTTCTGATAGCCATCCTCATATCGGTCATTGTGTCGGCCGTTACCTGGTGGATACTCCGCTTCAAGCGCCTGCTCTAAGGCTGGCGGTGCCCAGACCACCCACCCCGTGGCCATGATGGCGGCCCGGTAGCTGCCAGAAATAAAGGGGAAAATAAAGAAAAACTACAAATCGTTAGGAGAATAGAAAGAAATTTCTTAAGTTTGCAGATTGTTAAATTATAGTGGTAACCGTAATCATAAACTAAATCAGTGAAATGATGGACTCTCAAGACAAAATCCTGAAACAGGACGTATCAGATGACAACATGGCAGCAGCTGCTGCCAACGTAGAAAACAATCCCACCGTGACTGCCCCCGAGGAGCAGACCCAGCCCATAGCCCCAGAGGCTACTGCAGAGACTCCGGCCCCCGAGGCCGAACAGCCCCAGGAGCAGCGCACCTATGCCACTAAGCAGGCCGTGCTGGACAGGGTGAAGGAGATAGCGCATAGCGACGAGACTCCTGCTAAGGACGAGATAGACCATCTGAAGACAGTGTTCTACAAGCTGCACTTCGCTGAGCGCGATGCCGAGCAGAAGGCTTACCTGGCTGCCGGGGGTGACCCAGAGAAGTATACCGTGATGCCCGATGAGCAGGAAGAGGCTTTCAAGGCCGAGATGGGCATTATCCGCGAGAAGCGCGCTGAGGCTTTCCGTAAACTGGAAGCCGAGAAACAGGACAACCTGCAGAAGAAACAAGCCATCATAGACAAGATAAAAATGATGTCGACCTCGCCCGAGGAGGCCAATAAGTCGTACAACGAGTTCAAGGAGCTGCAGCAGCAGTGGCGCGACATCAAGGCCGTGCCCGCTGACAAGGCCAACGAGCTGTGGCGCAACTATCAGCTCTACGTTGAGCAGTTCTATGACCTGCTCAACCTGAACCGCGAGCTGCGCGAGTACGATTTCAAGAAAAATCTGGAGCAGAAGACCCAGCTGTGCGAAGCTGCAGAGAAGCTGGCAGACGAGCCCGACGCCGTAAGTGCGTTTCACCAGTTGCAGGAGCTGCACCAGCAGTACCGCGAGATAGGGCCTGTGGCCAAGGAGCTGCGCGAGCAGATATGGACGCGCTTCAAGGCCGCGTCAACGGTTGTTAACAAGCGCCACCAGCAGTACTTTGAGAACCTGCGGGCCAAGGAGGAGGAGAACCTGACCCGTAAGACCGCTCTCTGTGAGCAGGTCGAGGCTATTGCAAAGGAAGACAACAAGGGGGCCGGCGACTGGGAGAAGCACACCAAGCAGATAATAGAGATACAGGGACAGTGGAAGACCATAGGATTTGCCCCTCAGAAGATGAACGTGAAGATATTTGATCGCTTCCGGGCTGCCTGCGACGACTTCTTTGGCCGTAAGGCTGAGTACTTTAAGACCTTGAAGACCACCTTTGCCGAGAATATCAAGAAGAAGCGTGCCCTGGTAGACCAGGCCAAGGCTTTGGCCGACTCTACGGAGTGGAAGTCGACAGCCGACAAGCTCATCAATCTGCAAAAGGAGTGGAAGACCATCGGCATGGTACCCAAGAAGGTAGGCGACCAGCTGTGGGCCGAGTTCATAGGGGCTTGTAACACTTTCTTCGATGCCCGCAACGCCGCCACGGCCGACTCTCGCAACGAGGAACAGCAGAACCTCAGCCAGAAGCGCGGCATCGTAGACCAGCTCCGCCAGTTGCTCGATGCTAAGGAGGGCGCCGACGATGCCCAGAGCAAGATACAGCAGCTTACTGACCAGTATGCCAAGATAGGTCATGTGCCCTTCCGGGACAAGGACAAACTCTTCCGCGACTACCATAAGGTGCTCGACGCGCTCTACAAGCAGCTCAACATCTCTGTGAGCAAGCAGCGCCTGGACAACTTCAAGAGCAGCCTTAAAGATATGGCCAAGCACGGCGAAGACAGCCTGGACAACGAGCGTGGCCGATTGATGCACCGCTACGAGCAGCTCAAGTCTGAGATAGTGACCTACGAGAACAACTTAGGTTTCCTCAGTGTGAGCAGCAAGAAGGGTAGCAGCCTGATAGATGAGATGAACCGCAAGGTGGGCAAGCTCAAGGACGACCTGGAGCTTATCCGTCAGAAGATTAAGGCCATCGACGCTGAGAACAAGTAGCCCTCGGCGCGGCTTATACGACAACTCCCCCTGGTGTGCAGACATCAGGGGGAGTTTTGTTTGCCCCCCTCCGTCTGGCAGGAACCATCTTTAATCATCTGAAGACCGGCAGCCGCACTTCTAATGACGGCTTCCAGCTCGCTAAGGACCGTCATTAGAAGTGCGGCTGCCGTCATTAGCGATGGGGAGATGGTGGCGGTGGGTAGGCTGATGGTACCAGGACGGGCTATGGGCTGCATAAAAATCAAGGAATATTACATTATGATGATAAAATACTGCACAATATGTTTTGCTGTGTGCAAATAAGATATTACCTTTGCACACAAAATACTCTTATGTGCAATGGACTTGATACCAAGCTTTAATACATATATAGAACGGGCCATAGTGGACAACTGGGACAACGATGCGCTCACAGATTACAAGGGGGCGACGCTACAGTACCACGATGTGGCTCGCAAGATAGAAAAGCTGCATATACTCTTTGCCAATAGTGGGGTGGGGCAGGGCGATAAGATAGCCCTGTGTGGCCGCAACAGCTCCAACTGGGCTGTGACGTTCCTGGCCACGCTGACTTATGGAGCTGTGGCCGTGCCCATACAGCACGAGTTTACCCCGGACCAGATATATAATATAGTTAATCACAGCGATGCCAAGTTGCTCTTCGTGGGCGATGTGGTGGCTACCCAGATAGAGCCTGCCCAGATGCCGGGCATCGAGGGGGTGGTCTATCTGCCCGACTTCTCGCTGACCACCTCGCGCTCGGAGCGGCTTACCTATGCCCGCGAGCATCTTAACGAGCTCTTCGGCAGCAAGTATCCTAAGTTCTTCCGTAAGGAACACGTGAAGTATTATCACGACTCGGCCGAGGAGGTGGCGCTCATCAACTACACCAGCGGTACCACGGGCTTCTCTAAGGGCGTGGTGCTGCCTTACCGGGCGCTGTGGAGCAATTTTGATTTTCTCCAGAGTCTCATGGGGCGCCACATTAGCCGTGGCAGTAGCGTGGTGAGTTTTCTGCCTATGGCCCACATGTATGGACTGATGGACGATTTCATCTTCCAGTTCTGCCTGGGCAGCCACATCTACTTTCTGACACGAATCCCCAGTCCCACCCTGGTGGCCGAGGCTTGTGCCGAGATACATCCGCGTATCATCTGCTCAGTTCCCTTGGTGATAGAGAAGATAGTGCGTAAGAAGATATTCCCCGAGTTTCAGACCAGCAAGGTCAAGTTGCTTATGAACATGCCCCTGTTGCGTGCCAAGGTCAGGGAGCGCATCTGCGAGCAGGTCAAGGCCATCTTCGGAGGCAACGTGTACCAGGTAGTGGTAGGCGGGGCCAGTCTGAGCCGCGAGGTTGAGGAATTCTTCCTTAACATAGGGTTCCCCATCACCGTGGCCTATGGTACCACAGAAACAGCACCTATGATAACCATGTGCGACTGGCACGACCTTGTGAGCGGCTCATGTGGTACGCCCGCCACCCACATGGAGGTGCGTATAGCCAGCGACGACCCAGAGCATGTGCCGGGCGAAATCATTACCCGCGGACTCAACGTGATGCACGGCTACTATAAGAATGAGCAGGCCACCCGTGCCGTGATAGACGACGAGGGGTGGTTCCATACCGGCGACCTGGCCACCATGACCCCCGACGGCCACGTGTTTATCCGCGGCCGTATCAAGAATATGCTGCTCGGGGCCAACGGGCAGAATGTATATCCCGAGGAGATAGAGGACAAGCTCAACTCGATGGCCCTGGTGGGCGAGAGCTTAGTGGTGCAGCGGGGTGACAAGTTGGTGGCCCTGGTACATCCTGATACCGACGAGGTAAAGGCCATGGGATTTGACCAGGCCGACCTGGAGGGTGTGATGGAGCAGAACCGCACGGCCCTTAACGCCATACTGCCCCATTTCTGCAAGCTCGCCGCCATTCAGCTGCAGGAACATGAGTTTGAGAAAACACCCAAGAAGAGCATCAAGCGATACAAATACCAGCAATCTATATAAACAAAGACATTAAACAGAAGCATTATGATGGAAATACCCAGTTTCAACGCGCTGATAGAGAAGAGTGTCATAGACCATTGGGACTACGACGCACTGACCGACTACAAGGGCATAACCCTGCAGTATCACGATGTGGCGCGCAAGATAGAGAAACTACATATCCTCTTTGAGAACAGCGGTATAGAGCGCGGCGACAAGATAGCCCTGTGCGGCCGCAACAGTTCGGCATGGGCCTGCGCCTTTCTGGCCACCCTTACCTACGGGGCCGTGGCCGTGCCCATTCTGCACGAGTTTACCCCGGACCAGATATACAACATCGTCAACCACAGCGATGCCAAGTTGCTCTTCGTGGGCGATGTGGTGGCCACCCAGATAGACGGCACCAAGATGCCCGCGCTGGAGGGCATCATCTATATACCTGACTACTCGCTGGTCATATCGCGCACGGACAAGCTGACGTATGCCAGGGAACATCTCAACGAGATGTTTGGACACAAGTATCCCAAGTATTTCCGTAAGGAACATGTGAACTACTACAAGGAGCAGAGTCCCGACGAGCTGGCGCTCATCAACTACACCAGCGGAACCACAGGCTTCTCCAAGGGAGTGATGTTGCCTTACCGCGCGCTGTGGAGCAATGCCGACTTTGCCCGCGACGTGCTGGGCAAGCACATCCATGTGGGCGACCGCGTAATCAGCATCCTGCCCATGGCCCACATGTATGGCATGGCGTTCGAGTTTCTGTTCGAGTTCATATCAGGCTGCCATGTGTACTATCTCACCCGCATACCCAGTCCGGCCATTATCTCGCAGGCGTTTGCCGAGGTGCGTCCTCGGGTTGTCATCGCCGTGCCGCTCATTATAGAGAAGATTATCCGTAAGAAGGTGTTCCCCAAGATACAGACCAGCAAAATGAAGCTGCTGCTCAATATGCCCGTTATCAGTAAGAAAGTCAATGAGAAGATATGCGAGCAGGTAACGGCTGCCTTTGGGGGCAATTTTTATGAGGTTATCATCGGTGGGGCCGCTTTCAACCAGGAAATAGAGAGTTTCTTGCACAAGATAGGGTTCCGCTACACGGTGGGCTATGGTGCCACAGAGTGTGCCCCCATCATCTGCTATGCCGATTATTCAACCTTTGTCAAGGGCAGTTGTGGCCGCGCGGCCCTGCATCAGCAGGTGCGCATAGACAGCGCCGACCCCGCCCATGTTCCCGGCGAGATACTCACCAAGGGACCTAACGTGCTCCTGGGCTATTACAAGAACGAGGAGGCTACCCGTGCCGCTATCGATGCCGACGGGTGGTTCCATACCGGCGACTTGGGTACTATGGATGCCCAGGGCAACGTGTTCATCAAGGGCCGTTCTAAGAACATGCTCCTCGGTTCCAATGGGCAGAATATCTATCCTGAGGAGCTGGAGGATAAGCTCAACTCGATGCCAATGGTAAGCGAGAGTGTGGTGATACAGAGTGGCGACAAGCTGATAGGACTGCTGCATCCCGACTATGACGAGGCCAAGGCTATGGGACTTAATGATGGTGACCTGGCTAACATCATGGAGCAGAACCGGCAGGACTTTAACGCCGTGATGCCGCCCTATGCCCGTCTGTCGGAGGTGCGTGTCCATGAGGAGGAGTTTGAGAAGACGCCCAAAAAGAGTATCAAGCGCTATCTGTATACCGCTCAGTAACCGCCTATGGACACTGCTCCGTTCAGGCCCATGCGCCGTAGGGTACAGCAGATGGACACGATTTCGGCCGAGGCCATCCTGCGCACGGCCACTTCGGGTGTGCTCTCGCTCATAGGCGACGGGGGCTATCCTTATGGGGTGCCCATGAGTTATGTGTACCATGATGGGCATATATACTTTCATTCGGCCATAGAGGGCCATAAGGTCGATGCCATCCGCAGCAATAGCTGCGCCTCGTTTACGGTCATAGGCCGCGACGAGGTGCTGCCCCAGCTGTACACTTCTAACTTTGCCAGCGTCATCTGCTTCGGCCACATCCACATCGTCAGTGATGAGGCCGAGCGGCGTGAGGCCCTCCGTCTGTTAGGCCAGCGTTACAACCCAGGTGATGAGGCTGGGTTGGCTCGCGAGATGGCTCATGGGGCTGGCCGTACCCTCGTGCTCCGCCTGGACATTCAGCACCTTTCGGGCAAGGAGGGCATCGAGGCGGTAAGGCAGCGCGCCCATGCCAATGACTGTTAGTTTCTGATACGTTATCATCCTCCGGTGTGTCACGGAGGCTGCCAAGGCATAGGAAATCTACTCCACAGGCACCATGATGGTTGATACCTTCTATGCCTTGGTAGAAGCAGCCAACACGGTGTCTGTCACTGTATTAGAAAATGTGGGGATGAAGCAGGCAGATGCTTTCATCCTCGATAGCAAGCCTCATTTGTGGTTCGGATTCAAAGCCCGCCAAAAGTCCAGATACTGAAGTTATCCCCCAGGTTCATAAAGCGGCTATTTCTTTGCCCCTATAGCATAGTGCCAATGGCAGCCTTATTCATAGAAGCCATCGTTCCATGAGCACCCACCTGTGCATCATCTGTAATGATAGGTAATTCCGACATTAGCATTGCCGTCTTTTTCATAAGTGTACACATTTACTATGACAACTATGCCCTGGCGATACATATCATATATCTCGGGAAAATTATCTTTTACAAGTTGGATTTGTTGAGCATAATCCCGAACATAGGTTCTTTTGACTGCGCACGAAGTAAAGAGCGCACAAAGAATAAAAGACAGACATTTTTTTTCATTTTTACTTCTTTTTATCCCTTGGCTGTCACAGGGCTGTTTATAATGTAGGTTATAGTATTATACAACATAAACGTGGAGCCGATTCTGCCACTCGTTCCACAGTGTAAAGGCCTTCGCATTGCCCTGCCAGTCGAAACGAGCAACGCCGAAAGCCCCACGTCAGTGTAAGTATATAACTTGCCATTATCAGCAACGAACGGTAGAAATCGTCCGAAGCCAATGACGGTTGTATATAATACACTCCATGAAGCGTTCCCGTTGCTTTGTTATTGACCAGCAGTTGAGAGTTTGCGAAGTTCTTACACTGTCAAACCAAAGCGCACAGTTACGCCTTAATATGTATATGTCTGCCTATCCTTTGCCCTCTGGGGGGCTTCTGGTGAGTACAGGCATTGCAAAGGTAATGCTTTAGAATGATAAAGTGTTATGTTTTCGTGCAAAAATGAGGGTCTGTCGAAGTTTTTCTTACTAATTTTTTGAGTGACGGAGTCTGGAAAAAATCCTCGGTAGGGCCAAATAAAAAGTCAGGACGGGAAGTCCTGACTTTTTTGGAGCCTCTTGTCGGATTCGAACCAACGACCCCGAGATTACAAATCACGTGCTCTGGCCAACTGAGCTAAAGAGGCGGGTGGGCAAGCGGTTCTTATCGCGCCGCTACAACCTGTTACCCTTGCTACGTTCCCATCCTGGGGGATTCGCAGGGAGCTGGCCGTAAGAGACTTGCCCATTTTGTATTTGCGGATGCAAAGATAGCACTTTAAATGCAAACAATAAAATATTGTAAGCACTTTTTTTCGATTTTAATGTTTTTGGCCAAAAAGTGGGAATCATGTCCACGGTGTTACTCCTTCTTGCCGGGTACGGAGAAGAATGTGAGGGCAGTGGGGGTGCCGTCGACCAGGGCCTCGGCGTTGACATTGAGGTAGGTGGTGTTACGGCTGTTGTAGCACTCTATGTCAACCTCGCCATTGGCATTGGTGCGGGCATTGGGGAGCCAGTATAGTGTGCGCCGCCGGTCCTCTATATCGTCGGGATAACTCTCTGGCGTGTAAATGGGGGCGTAGAACTGGGCGGGGGTGTTGTAACCCTGCACCAGGGTCTTGCGCAGGCCACGCGACTGAGCGTGGTTCTTGCTGGGGTCATAGCGCGGACTCATGGTGAAGTCGCACATCACGGTGAGCTTGGAAGCCTGGGTCATCTGGATGCTGTCGGTGCGCAGTCCGCTGTACAGGTCGGTGGCCTCGTCTTCGCGGGCGCGGAAATTCTTGTCAAAACCACGGGTGTAGTTGGCATCGGGGTCGGCATAGAGGATGGCCATCTCTATCTCGTCGACATCGCTATTGAGCATGTCCTGACTGATAGTGTGCCCATTGACGGTGTACTGGAGCTTGTGTACGCCATACTCGGTACCTTCGAGGTTGATGTTGTCGTTAATCTGGTGCATAAGCAGCCCCACGTCGTTGGCGACATACTTGCCCTTGTCGCGCTGCTGGTCAACAAACTGGCGGATGTTGTACACGCCTAACAGGTCGCGCTCGAAGTTCTCGGTGGCTTCAAGTGAGCCGTACGAGCGGTTCTTGGCCTTGACCACCACCTCGGCCAGAGTGTGTATGCTGGGGTCGGTGGGCAACTTGGCGATAGAGTCGATGGCCGCCCGTAAACGCAGGGTGTCGATGGGCTGGTCCCAAGTGGGATGGGTCTCTGCATAGTCGAGTGTGCGGAGTGGCGGGGTGAAGTTGCGGAACAGGCTGATGTCCGAACTGCGGTTAATGCTCTTTCCGGCTTTACGGGTCTGTATGAGTGTCTCCATGCGGTCGTAGAAATCGTCAAGGGGAATGGCAAACATGCCTAAGGAGTCGGTTGTGGTAGCACCAGTAAGGTATATGCTGTCTTTCTGAGCCAACAGGGTGATGCCTAAGTTGGCCGAGCTGCGGCCGTAGACAGACTTGACCTTGCCATAGAGGGTAAGCCTGTCCTCGGGGAGGTACTTGGGACGGAAGGTCTTGGTGCCAAACGACTCGGCAAGGTCATACTTTCGCCAGCCACGTATGAGTAGCAGAATGTCGAGCATGCGCTTGTGGTTGGGAGTGGGCTTGAGATAAAATTCAGGGTGACTTACATAGCCCTTGATGTCGGATGTGAGTAGTAAGTCGGTGCGTATGTCTGCATCACCGGCTTGGAACTCGGTCTCCAAACCGTCGCGTACGGCCACCGATACTGTCTGGTTGGCGATGGGCTGCTGGTGGGCATCGGTGAGGCGTAGCTTGCACTTAATCTTGGTAAATGGGCGGTAGTAGGCCGAGTCGGTGGAGCCTGTGAGCACGGGAGTATCATCAGGGTAGACAAAGGAAAAGCGGTCGGCAATACACTGGCCCTTGTCGTCTATCAGGGCTATGCGGGTGATGCCTGCGGGGAGCCCTTTCTTGACCAGGCGGATAGTCTTGGCCCGGTCGCCGGCAAACTGCACACGGGCGTAGGTATAGGGGGTGCCCTGGGCGAAAATGAAGACTGCCAAGGGGCGTTCGATGGTGGACACGCTCTTGGTCACGTTAATCTCGAAAGCATCGTCGCGGTTGATGACGCTGAGCACGTAGCCCTGGGGTTGGGCAGCGGGTAACTCGGCTTCGTAATCTTTGCCGGCGTAGTTGAACACCACCTTGGCGGGGCGGTCAGAGGGGGTGTAGGTGAATGAGCCCATGCCATCGTGGATGGTGGCCACAATCCCTAAGTTGGCCGAAGTAGCAGAGACCAGTCGGCCCGTGAGGTTTACCCACCCATCCTTACGACTTAGGGTTTCGATGCCCACTTGTGAGGGTATGCCTTGTACCAGGCTGCCACCCTCGGGGTAGAACCGTATGTTCAGCGGCCTCAGCTGGGTCTTGGGACGCTGCTGCATGCTGGCATCCATGTGGTAAGTGGCTATGGCCTTAGGGTCGGACGGCTTGATACGTTTGCGGTAAATGGGGAAAGTACGTGAGAAATAGGTAGGCGAGTCGCCTGCGAGCATCCACTTGGTATAGGCGCGCAACTCGTAATAGCCTGTAATAAAACTATTGGTGAGGGCTATCTGTCCGCAACCCTCGCCCTGGTTGAGGCGAACTATCTGGCGCTCTATAACATTGCCTGTCTCGTCGAGCAGTTCTACGTAGAGCGGCTTGCTGATGCGGCTGGGCTTGTTGTCGCCCTCGGTAACCACATAAGCCTTGTACCAGATGGTGTCGCCCTGGTAGTAGCTGCTGTTGTCACAATGGAGGTAAGCCTTCTCGCGTGGAAAAGACTTAGAAAAGTTGAGAGCCTGGGTGTACAGACGCTCAAACGCATCGGGTGTCTGGGCCTGGGCAGCTAAGGCAGCCCACAGGATGGCCCATAAGAGTGTCACTCGTTTCATATCTTCAGTAAATTAGTTCTATCTGTTTATTTGGACGTGTGGGGTGGTGGGGAGTTTAATGTTGTTGCTGTTTTTTTTGAGGCAAATCGTCATAAGTCGACCACCGTGATGCCTGAGCCGCCAAACTGGACATGCTCATCGGCATAGTGGGTGACATTGGGTACCGTGGCCAGGTACTGGCGGATGAGCTGGCGCAGGATGCCGTTGCCCTTGCCATGCAGGATGCGTACACGCTGCATGCCCATGAGGATGGCATCGTCGATAAAGTGCTGTACGGCGTTGAGAGCCTCGTCGCCGCGCATGCCGCGCACATCCAGGTCTTGGTGGAAGTTCTTGCGGTGGTCGTCTATGGTCTGCTGGGTGAGGTGCGAGATGTTGTAGCTACGCAGGCTCTCCATAAGTTCGTCTGACTTGGTCTTGACCTCGGCCTCCTGGGCGGCTACCGCTGCCGTAGAAGCCCGCTCCAGGCGCTCCAGTCGTAAGCGGGTGCGCATGCCGCCGCAGATGACGCTGGCCATGTGTCCGTCTATGCGCTCTATCTGCCCTATAGACGAGGTGCCCTTGATGCGCACATGGTCGCCTGGCTGTAAGGGGAGCTGCTCCTGCTGCCGTAGTTGCCGTCGCTGCTCCTGTAATTGCCGTTCCTGCTGTTGTGTAGATGCTCTCTGCTCCTTGCGTTGCTGTCGGCGCTCGCGGCGCTGCTGTATCTGAGCTATCTTGCGGGCCACCATCTCGTCGTTGGCCTGTGTGTCGATGTCGCTCACTTCGTGCTTGAACTTCTCCAGTTCATCGCGGATGTGCTTGGTGTACTCTTTCTCGGCCTGGCTTTCCTTGATTTCTCGGATGGTGTTCTCTATGCGCTTGTTGCTTTCGCGGAGCAGTTCCTCGGCTTCCTGTTTGGCTTTCTGGAGAATCTCGTGGCGCTGCTGGCTTATCCGCTCTATGTCGTGCTCGTATCGTTCTATCTGCCGATCCAGGTCTTTCTCGCGCTGGTGTATGTTGGTACGCTTGTTCTCCCAGTAACGCTTGTCGCGCACGATGTCCTGGAGATATTTGTCGCTCTGGATGTAATCGGATCCAACCAGTTCGCTGGCCTCGCGGATTACTTCCTCCGGGAGCCCTATCTTGCGGGCTATCTCAATGGCGAACGAACTGCCGGGGCGACCGATGGAGAGTTGGAAGAGGGGTTTCATCTCATGACGGTCGTAAAGCATGGCCCCATTGGCTACGCCAGGGTGATTGTCGGCAAAGTGCTTGAGATTTTGGTAATGGGTGGTTATGACTCCCCAGGCCCTTTCTTTGAGGAGCAGGCCCAATACACTCTCGGCGATGGCTCCGCCTATATTCGGTTCGGTGCCGGTACCAAACTCGTCTATCAGTATCAGGGTCTTGCTATTGGCTTGCCGGAGCATGTTCTTCATATTGAGCAGATGCGAAGAATAGGTAGACAGGTCGTTTTCCAGGCTCTGCTCGTCGCCGATGTCTATCATTATATCTGAGAAGACACCTACTTTGGAGCGCTCGTCTACCGGGATGCCTAAGCCGCATTGTACCATATATTGTAGAAGTCCGACGGTTTTGAGACAGACCGACTTTCCGCCGGCGTTGGGTCCTGAAATGATGAGCATCCGTTGTTCGGGCGATAGCTGAATGTCCAGCGGCACAAGGGGCGATTCACCAGAGTTCTGTTGGCGTAGGCGTCTGTCTAACAATGGGTGACGTGCACGTGTCCAGTCGACTAAGGGGGCGGGCTCGACATGGGGCTCAGTACTGCCCATGGTCTCGGATAGTGATGTGCGGGCCTGTACAAAATCAAGGTCGGCCAAGAATTTCAGCGAGAATAGTATCTCCTCGACATGTGGGCGGATATCGTTGGCCACCTCTTTTAATATACGGATAATCTCATGGCGCTCGTCGCTCTCCAGCTCGCGGATGCGGTTATTGGCTTCGACCACTTCGGCAGGCTCTACATATACGGTGCGACCACTGGCTGACTCGTCGTGTACTATTCCGCCAATTTTTCGTTTTACGCCTGGGGCCACGGGCAATACCAGGCGTCCATCGCGCAGGGTGGGTGCTACATCTTTGTCTACCAGTCCATCACTCTGAGCTGAGCGGAGGATGCCATTCAGTATGCGCGAGATAGAGTTCTTGGTTCGGGCCAGTTCGCGGCGTATCTCGGCCAGTTGGGGAGATGCGTTGTCCTTGATGTGCCCGAATTTATCTAGTATGCGGTCAATATCCTTGACTATCTGGGGCATTGGTATCACCCCTTCGGTCAAGGCGGCTAAGGCCGGGTAGAGCAGGGTGATATGCTCGTCATCTGTATAGCGCTTTAGGAAAGCCACCACGCTGTTTAGAGTGTCCAAAGTGCGCATCAGTTCAAAGAGCTCGTCCTCCTCTAAAAAAGTGCCGGCCAAGCGTAGCCGTTTCATGCTGTCGCGTATATCAAAGAAAGCGTTCAGCGGAAAGTCCTCTTCGCCCGTGCGGATGCGCTTCATCTCCCTTGTCTGCTCCATGGCTGCGTTGATGAGTGAGGCATCTGTAAGAAACGACATGGCATCAGCCCGCTGTTGTCCTAAGGGTGACAGGCATTGGGCCTTCAGCATCTCTCTTACTTCATTGAACCCTATCTTAATCTCAAAGTTGGCTGGGTAAATCATAATGCAAAGTTACTACATTATTTATCCATAGAATAAAAAATGTAGAAATAATTTTTAAAAACACGCTGGAAAGTTTGGTGGTTACAAAAAAAACAAATACCTTTGCACTCGCTTTTAAGGTATGTAGACCCGTTAGTACCGTAGTATTTATTGGAGAGATGGTAGAGTGGTCGATTACAACGGTCTTGAAAACCGTCGTACCGAGAGGTACCGGGGGTTCGAATCCCTCTCTCTCCGCAACAAACGCTGAAAATCAGCAGATTGCAAAACAAACACCCAGTTTTACACCCAAGAATGTAAAGTCAGGTGTTTTTGTTTTATTTAAGATAATACAACCACTACATAATAAA